>OZ245995.1:1062500-1360000 GCA_965230185.1 Motiliproteus sp. | reverse complement strand
TCTTCTCCCAGCAGGCGGTTAACCAGGGTTGATTTACCAACGTTGGGGCGGCCGATGATCGCGATACGGGTGCCACTGTCGGCTTCCTCATCCTCTTCGACTGGTAGCGGTTCAGGAAAACTGCCGAGAATTTCTTCCATCAGACTGAGAACACCGCGGCCATGGGCCGCTGCGATGGCATAGGGGGCACTGAGGCCGAGTTCATAGAAGTCCGCCATTGCGATGTTAGGATCAACACCATCAATCTTGTTCACCACAAGATAGTGAGGCTTGTCTGACATTCTGAGATGTCTGGCAATCATCTCGTCAGCGGGATTGAGACCGCTGCGGCCGTCAACCAGGAAAACCACTGCATCGGCTTCTTCGATGGCCATCAGCGACTGCTCGGCCATGGCACTGTCGATTCCCTGCTCATCGCCGCTGATACCACCGGTATCGATGACAATAAAATCACGACCGTCGATATTGCCGTCACCATATTTGCGATCCCGGGTCAGCCCCGGAAAGTCTGCCACCAGCGCATCCCTGGAACGGGTCAGTCGATTGAAAAGTGTAGACTTACCTACATTGGGGCGCCCAACGAGCGCGATTACCGGGATCATGAATCCAAACCTGCGTATTTATTCAAACAGAAACGGGCCCCCACCGAGGATGGGCGCCCGCCAGAAGAGCAACCGACCACTGTTATTCCAGCGTGATTGCGGTTAACCGCCCACTATTACCATAGACATAGAGAACATCGTCATGACTCAGCATCGGTCCACGAATACCGGACGAGTCAACCTGTTCCCGAGCGACAAAACGCCCGTCCCGGGCATCGATAAAATGTACGTAACCCTGAAAATCAGCCACCGCGACCCGATTGCTGATTACCGCCGGCGCCGTTGACTGCCGATAGAACAGTCCGTCCTGCTTCCAGTACTCCTGGCCATTGGCTTTTTCGAAGGAGCGTACATTGCCATCGGCATCACTGGCAAACAACTGCAGCAGATTACCTGCCACGCCACGATAACTGGACAGCGGCTTATTCCAGAGGATTCGGCCGTTGCTTACCGAAATCGCCACCAGACGCCCCTGATAACTGCTGACATAAAGGCGATTGCCGGAAAGCAGCAGCTCACCATCTACATCGACGATACGCTCCAGCTCAGTCTTACCTTCCGGTACCGCCACCCGGGCTTCCCAGACGGCTTCACCGTTCCGTATATCAAGCGCCACCACTTTGCCGTTTGAAAAGCCGGCATAGACCAGCCGATCCGTCAGCACCGGAGTACTGGTACCGCGCAGACTGAGTGATGGAATCCGGGCATTATAAACCCAGAGTTGTTCACCGGTTTTCGGGGACAGAGCGGTCAGACGTCCATCGATCGTCTGTACCAGTACCGCTTTTTCATTCGCCTGTGCCGGCACCACCGATTCGCTGCTCAGGCTTGCCGTCCACAGCGGTTCTCCATCCAGAGCCTTAAGGGCCAGCAGACGACCATCCAGTGTGGTCAGCAGCACCTTACCATCGCCGGCACCGACAGCACTTCCGACTTCGACCTCCAGACTGACTTTCCAGATCTGGTTACCGGTATCCCGCTCAAGGGCAACCAGATTACCTTCGATATCAGAGGCATAGATACGGTTACCGAGAATCGCCGGACGCAGCTCGTTAAATGCGGTTCCCAGCCCGGTGCCGACACTGGCGGACCAGAGCTTATTTACCTGCACTTCCTCTGAGATATCCACCAGTGCTGCCGGCTGGACCTGTTCTTCCTCATCCCAGAGACCGCAACCGCTGACAACCGCCAGCGCAAGCGACAACCCTGCATATCGAATGAAATTCATCAGTTACCCTCTGCGACCGCCAGATCATCCAGCTTCATGGCCAGCAGCGGGCGCTGCTCCCCCTGAGGTGCGGCTTTCGCTTTTACGTATGCCTGACGAGCATCTTCTTCACGCCCCATGGCCTGATAGATATCTCCCTGCACTTCATAGAAGCTGGCCTGAAAGCCAGCCGCCGGTGACCCCTTAAGCTGGGATAACGCCTGGTCCGCATTGCCCATAGCCAGCTGCACTCGGGCCAGTCGAAGCCGGGTAATACCGGCCAGAGTCTCATCGGGATCATGGCTCAGCACCCAGTTCAGCTCTTCCTCTGCACGGGTCAGATTACCGGATTCCACCGCGCTCTTAGCCAGCCACAGTGCTGCATAACGCGCGTACGCCAGACTTTCGAAATCGGTTTTCAGCTGGCCAGCCAGATGCTCAGCCGTCTTCCGTTTTTCCTCGGTCAGCGATTCCCCCTGCTGAACCACCGCTGCAGCCAGCAGATTCTGGTACAGCGCTGAGGCCGCAGCAGCCGTATTCTGCTGATAATCCTGCCAGCCACGCCAGCCAAGCACGATCGCAACCGCTGCAACCACCCCGATGACGGTCGAACGACCATTTTCTTTCCACCAGTTTTTGAGCGCTTCTACCTGTTCTTCTTCAGTGCGTAATTCAGCCACTCCGGACTCCTGTAATATCTATCTTCAGCGATCCGGAGCAGGGTGATTCTCTGCCGGTCCGTCCGCTACTGCTTATCCTGTGCAATATGCCGGGCTATTGTACTCTGTCCCGGCAAAAAATCTGCTATCTTGCTGTCTGGCGATTACTGATCTGCGCGAGAACGTCCTCTTCCCCCAGATAATCATACCGATCTTCACCATCCCAGAGCGTTGCCCGGAGCTGATCATCTCGCATGCTCAGCAACACAATCAGCGGAGCGCCGGTCTGGCGAGCCTTGTTATTAATGTTCTTAAGGCCGCTGCAGTGAGTCATAACTCGCAGAGAGTTGTCAGCCTGGCGCAATTTCTCAGCCAGCAGCATAACCTGAGGCTGCAGCCCTTTATGCTCCGCGGCAACGTACAGATCCAGCGGTATCCGAAGCTCATCCGGTACCAGGTTCAGCGTTTCCAGCATCAGCACCAGCCGCTCTACGCCCATGGCAAAACCCACCGCCGGCGTCTGCTTGCCCCCAAGCTGCTTAACCAGACCGTCATAGCGTCCACCGGCACAGACGGTTCCCTGCGCCCCCAGCTTGTCTGTGACCCACTCAAAAACGGTCTTGCAGTAATAATCCAGTCCGCGCACCAGTCTGGGATTGATCTCATACTGAATCCCGGCCTGGTCCAGGATTTCCCGCAACTGTGCGAAATGCTCCCTGGAGTCATCATCCAGATAATCTGACAGTACCGGAGCATCAGCCAGCAGCAACTGGGTCTGCTCGTCTTTGGAATCCAGAATTCGTAACGGATTGGAGTCCAGACGACGACGGGAGTCTTCATCCAGTCGATCGATATGCTGGCTGAGATAGTCCACCAGCGCGTCCCGGTAACCAGCACGGGCTTCATTGCTGCCCAGTGAATTAAGCTGCAGAGTCACCGAGTCCATTAATCCCAGCTCCTGCCACAGACGGGCGGAAACCAGAATGACCTCGGCATCGATATCGGCACTGGCCATACCGAAGGTCTCAACCCCGATCTGATGAAACTGCCGATAACGCCCCTTCTGCGGCTTTTCATAGCGAAACATCGGTCCCTTGTACCAGAGACGCTGAGTCTGATTGAACAGCAGGCCATGTTCCTCACCGGCACGAACACACCCGGCAGTTCCTTCCGGACGAAGAGTCAGACTCTCATCATTACGATCGGAGAACGTATACATCTCTTTTTCGACGATATCGGTGACTTCGCCGATAGATCGTTTGAAGAGCTCGGTCTTCTCCACCACCGGCAGACGAATCTCGCTGTATGCATATTGTCCGAGCACTTTTTCAACGGTGGCCTCCAGATAACGCCAGACCGGCGTCTGATCCGGAAGGATGTCATTCATTCCTCGAATGGCTTGTATTTGAGCGGCTTTAGTCTTGGCCAATGTAGTAATCCCGGATTAGGAAAGAAAATGGATATTCAGGGTTCAAGCGTGAGTCGTGCAACGTCCTTACGCGCCAGGGAGGCGAGCTCCAGCTCCCGACCGTCGAAAGTAGCGCTCGACACTGCGGAGACTCTGCCGACCAGCAGACTGGCTGGCACTTCCAGCTCAAGTTCCAGCGTCTCACCCGCCTGCTTGGTGCGGGCAAACACCAGTTTTCCGCCGGCATTGCGAATACTGATCCAGCAATCGCTTACAAAGGTCAGCTTCAGCTGCCCGGTCACGCTGGCGGGCTCGGTTGCCGTCTGAGAGATTTCAGGCCCCTGCTCGGCAGGCTGCACACTGCTGTTCTCCGCTGTTGCCTGCGCAACAGCCTGCGGAATTTCAGTGGTTGCCGGTTGCACAGTTTCAGCTGTTGTTTCGACCGATGTTGACTGCGGTTCAACCACATCGGTGCTGGCCTGTTCCGGCGCAGTTCGGGAATCGGGTTCGGTAGTATCGCGGTCAGCCGGTTGCTCCGAAGTCTCTGCGCCCTGCTCCAGTTCGGCTCTGAGACGACGGATATCCTCCTCGCTCAGGTACTGTGGCTCCTCACCGGCGGCCGACTCCTGACTCTCCGATCCGCTATCGTCCCCGGACTCGGTCACTGCGGTCTGCTCTTCGGCAGCCTCACGAGCCCTGGCCAGCCGGGCCTGAATATCCGCCGGATCGCTCAGATCAGCGGGGCTCTGCTCGGCTGCCGGCGAACTTTCTTCGGAGGCTGGCTCTGCCTGACTCGAATCCGAAGCGAACTGTTCACTGAGCGAGTGGCCGGATTGCGTCTGCCACCACCAGACACTGACACCCAGAACAGCCAGCAGGAACAGATACATCGAAATCCGTATCAGCGGATCACTGAGCCGAACCTGATTTCCCACCTTGTTAATGGAAGTAACCTTACGCTCCCCATCGACGTTAAACTGGCGACTGTAATCAGCGACCAGCTCGTCACCGGACATTTCAAGGTAACGTGCACATGCACGAATGTAACCTTTAACAAAGGCCGGTCCCGGCAACCCCTCAACATCGGAGTTTTCGATAGCGGAAATGTACTTAGCGGCGATATTCAGTCGGGAGGAAAGCTCTTCTACGGTCAGACCGCGCTCCTCACGAGCCTTTCTCAGTTTCTGACCTGCGGAAACGAAAGCATCGACGGTAGGTTCTGCCGGGTGCTGCTCTGTCACTGCCGGGACTCCTTATAGCGCATATATTCCGGAGAATCGGGGTAGAGGTTTTTCAGTAGTAATGCATAGGTTGCGGCCATCCCCGGATCACGACCGTCCCGGGCCAACTGAACGCCGAGCCAGAGGCTTTTTGCGGTATGTTCGGTACGGCGCAGATTCACAAGCTCGGAAAACCGACTGAATCGACTCCAGGCTTCGCCGGAATCACCTCGTTCATAAGCCAGACTGGCCAGTTCAATATTTGCCGTCACCGAATCGGGGTTAAGACGAAGTACCTGACGATAGGTAGCTTCGGCCAGTGCCGATTCTCCGGACAGCAGATAACAGCCGGCCAGATTTTCCAGCGCCTGGGGCCGGCCTTCATAGAGCGGATTCTTTGCCGCCGTATTCAGATGCGCACAGGCTTCCTGATAGCGCTTCTGAATCATCAGGAAAATACCGTAATTGTTCTGTCCCGGTGCAAACGTCGGATCGGCGGCCAGCGCCTCTTTAAAATACTGTTCCGCCAGCGCAGTTTCTCCCTGCTGCTGGAATACGAATGCCAGCAGATTCAGTACATCCGGACTGCGTGGAGAAATTTCCAGCGCCTGGGTAAGTGGCCGCTTAGCCTCTTCATACTCACCCAGCTGGATATGTTGCTTCGCCCAGCGAATACGTACATCGGTACGGGCCTGATCAGACTCTCTGTTAACAATCGGCTCTGTTCGTGCCGCACAGCCAGTCAGCGTCAGCACACCGAGCAAAAACAAAATAGCTAATCGACTCACATCCCCTCCGGATCTGGCATCCCTGTATTCTGGACTTAGCTGGAAGCCTCTTCCTGCACTACCGAAATATATTTTTGACTGCGCCGGGTTCTGTCGTCAACCTGACCGACCAACTGCCCGCAGGCCGCATCGATATCATCTCCACGGGTAGTACGAACCGTTGTCACAATACCAGACCGGCTGGTAATTTCCTTAAAATAATCAATCGCCTGCTTCTTTGAACGACGGTAATCAGAATTCGGGAACGGGTTGAAAGGAATCAGATTGAGTTTACAGGGCAGGTCCCTCAGCAACCTGACCAGTTCACGGGCATGTTCCGGCTGATCGTTGACGCCGTCAATCAGCGTATATTCGATAGTGACGACCCGTTTGTCATTCAATCTGTCAAGGTAGCGCTGACAGGCAGCTTTCACCTGCTGTATCGGGTAACGCTTGTTCAGCGGTACCAGTTCATTTCGCAGGCGGTCATTGGGGGCATGCAACGACAACGCCAGGGAGACATCAGTTACCTCTCCGAGTTTATCGATGGCCGGCACCAGACCGGCGGTGCTCAGGGTCACCCGACGCTTGGAGAGCCCGTACGCGTTATCCTCCATCATCAATGACATAGCGTCGACCACTGCGTCAAAATTCATCAGCGGCTCTCCCATCCCCATCATCACCACATTGGTGACCCGGCGCGGCCCCTTAGGATCGATCGGACCGAAGGACTTAATGGCCACCCGCAACTGACCGATAATTTCAGCGGCGGTAAGGTTGCGATTAAAGCCCTGCTTGCCGGTCGAACAGAAACTGCAGTCCAGCGAACAGCCGACCTGGGAAGAAACACAGAGAGTCGCCCGATCCCCTTCCGGGATCAGTACCGTTTCCACAAGACTGCCACCATCAAGGCGAATTGCCCACTTACGGGTACCGTCTTCGGAATAATCTTCGTAAACCACTTCAGGTTCACAGATCCGGGCAACATCGTCGAGCTTTGCCCGCAACGCTTTGCCCAGATTGGTCATTTCGTCAAAACTTTCAGCACCCTGCTGATGGATCCATTTAACAACCTGAATCGCACGAAATTTCTTCTCGCCGATGCTCTCGAAGAAGGCTTCCATCCGGTCCTTCGAATAGCCCAGCAGATTAATTTTTTCAGAGGTGGAAGTCATGAGTATAAGACCAGGTAAAACAGGAGGCAGAACGTCCGGAGTGGAATACCCCGGACGTGGTGCGACTGAGAATCAGCCGCCGAAGAAGTAAGCTACTTCGCGCTCTGCAGAAGCAGGAGAGTCGGAACCGTGAACGGCGTTCGCGTCGATAGACTCTGCAAAGTCGGCACGGATAGTGCCTTTGTCAGCTTCCTGAGGGTTAGTTGCACCCATCAGCTCACGGTTTTTAGCAATCGCATTTTCACCTTCCAGAACCTGAACAACAACAGGGCCGGAGGTCATAAAAGCGACCAGATCAGCGAAGAACGGACGTTCTTTGTGCTCAGCGTAGAAGCCTTCAGCCAGCTCTTTGGACAGAGTCAGCATCTTAGCCTCAACGATCTTCAGATCGTTAGATTCGAAGCGGGTCAGGATCTGACCAATTACGTTCTTAGCAACGGCATCCGGCTTGATGATGGACAGAGTGCGTTCAATCGCCATTTAAATTCCCCAATAGTATGAGATTAACCAAAATTAAACGGCCAATTATAAGTCCGCAGAGACGGCGAGGAAAGAGAAATCATACCCAGGCTGCGCCATTGTTACAGCCTGACAACTCCGCTGTCGGAAAATGTCCGGGTAAACTACTAAACTATTTCTGGTAACCCCTGATTTACAGGGTTCAGGAGAACACCATGGCACAGAACTCTATCAATGCAATGCTCAGGGCCTGGGATAATCATACGGTAGAGCGCCACCCCAGAGTCACGCGCAAGGTTGCGGTCTTCCGGGACGATATCGCCCGACTGGAAGCTCTTGCCGAAGTGTATGAATTGCCGGTCGAAGATATTATCAGCAATCTGATCAGCAACGCTCTGCGGGAGGTTGAGGAGAAGATCCCCTATGTTCCCGGCCCGCGGATAATTCGTACCGAGGAGGGAGATCCGGTCTACGAGGACGCAGGCCATATGCCCGCATACCTGCAGGCCAAAGAGCGACTGGAGCGCAAAGCCGGATAAGACTGGCAGGGATATCCCTGCCAGTCGATCTGCAGAGCGTTCGGTTACTGGTCCGAACTGACCAGAATCCGATCCCGATTACGGGCAACCAGAGCAGCCCCGATCCCCCTGACCTCAGCCAGCTGATCTGCGGAACGGAACGGTCCGTGCTGCTGACGATAGCGGACTATCTCCGCCGCTTTCGTCTCACCAACCCCCGACAGCGCCTCAGCCAGGGCAGCAGCATCGGCCCGATTGATATCAACCGGGTCAGCAGCGTACAGCAATGAAGAAAAAACCAGGATGGCCCCGAGCAGGGCACGAAAAAAAGACTTACAGAACATAGTTATCACTCCATGACAGTTTAACAGGTACCCGCTTCCTGCGGGTCCCCGGAGTTTAGCCCAGATCGGTGATTTCTGCTTCTATACCTCTCATTACTTTAACGGGATCCCCGGCCCGGGTAATCGGCCGGCCAATCACCAGGTAGTCGCTGCCGGCTTTCACGGCCTCTGCCGGCGTCATGATACGACGCTGATCACCCTGTCCGGCATCTGCCGGGCGAATCCCGGGCGTCACCAGCTTGAAACCCGGACTGACGACCCTTCGAAGCTCCTGAGCTTCCTGCGCAGAACAGACAACGCCGTCAAAGCCACATCGCTGAGTCAGCAGCGCCAGATGCCGGACATGATCCAGCGGTTCCCGCTCAACACCAATCTGGCGCAGGTCGTCTGATTCCATACTGGTCAGAACAGTAACAGCAATCAGCAACGGCTTTCTGCCCCGGAAGTTCTCCAGCTCTTCGTTCACCGCTTCCATCATTCGCTGCCCGCCACTGGCATGAACGTTTACCATCCATACACCCAGTTCCGCTGCGGCCAGCACCGCCTTTGCGGTGGTATTCGGGATATCGTGAAACTTAAGATCAAGAAATACATCGAAACCGGCACTCTGCAGCTTCTCAACGACAGCCGGCCCGGCCCGAGTAAACAACTCCTTCCCGACCTTAACCCGGCACAATGCCGGCTCCAGGCGCGCAGCCATATCCAGCGCCTGCTGTTGCGACGGAAAATCCAGCGCTACAATAATTTTCGGATCAGCCACCCCGGTTACCTCTTCAGTCATTTACCACTCCACTGAACGTGTTTATTCCCCTTCAAGCCCCTGAATAGGCTTTACTCGCCCCCATTCTTTACAGCTGGGGCATTGCCAGTGAAGCTCCTGCCCGGAGAAACCACATTTCTGGCAACGATAATCCGGCTTTGACTGTTCCAGCTGCCCCGTCAGCCCCCGCAATACATTGAGACTCTCTCTGGCGCTTCTGGAAGCATGCTTGAGATGCAGATCAATCAACCGATTAAACCCTTTCACCGAGGGCCGCCGCTTCAGCTGGTCAGTGATATAAGCACCGGCCGGATAATCCCCTTTATCGCGGGCAATCTCCTCGGCTATCAGCAGCATACTGGTGGTAGAAGGTGCCACCTGCATGCTGTCCTCGAGAAAACGGGTCAGCTCACCGTTGGCCCGGACCTGACGGAAACACTCAGCCAGCTTCGGCACGGCCTCCGACACGAAGGCCGGATCCTGCTCCTGAACCTGGCGCAGGTGGCGGATAGCGGCTTTCCAGCGCCCCAGCGCCATGTCTACCTCGGCATAAAGAAGCTCAGCACGGACACAAGCGGAATCATGCTGCAATGCCTTTCTGAGCTTCTGCTTAGCCTCCTTCCACTCCTTCAGCCCTATCGCGACCACTGCCTGTTCGCAGTAAAAATGGGCAAGCTGAGCGGTTAGCCCTTCCGTTGAAGAACTGAGCTGGGAGGCGATATCCAGCGCTTTCCCCCACTCCTTCTCCTGCTGATAAATATCGATCAGCAACCGAATAGAAACATCCCGGCCCTCACGGTCTTTGCGGGCCAGCACATCAAGCAGCAGACTCTCCGCCCGGTCCAGCAGACCACCGGCCAGATAATCCCGGGAAAGCGCCAGCTGTGCCTGCACATATTCACTGGCACTGAGAGAAGGATGAGCCATGACCTCCTGGTGAAGCTGAATAGCGCGCTGAATTTCGCCTCGTCGACGAAACAGCGTACCCAGCGCCAGACGGATGGGGACCGTTTCACTGTTGTACTGAAGAGCCTTGATGAAGCTGTCGATCGCCTCATCGGTTTCATTGTCAATCAGATGATTGAGCCCGCTGAAGTACTCTTCTTTCAGACGCTCGGGATAACTTTCCAGCCGACGCCTGTGCCAGTCCCTCCGTCCCAGGTACCAGCCAATGGCCAGCGCCAGAAACAGAGGGATGATCAGCAGATAGTCACCCATTACTACTGGTTAGCGTTGAGATTAAGCGTTCTCAGCTTGTCCAGTTCACGGTTGGAAGTATTGAGCTGACGCCGGGTGCTGCGAAGACGGGTCTTCACGGCAACCAGAGCAAAAGAGCCGAGCACCAGACTCAGCAGCGCCCCGAGCAGGAAGCTTGCGATCAGCCAGCGGGCCAGACTGGCCTGTGGAATCTGCAGGAAAACCAGATCTATTGAAACCAGCTGCTGGTTATTAACGGTTAACAGAACGCCCAGCATCACCAGGAGCAATGCGAAGGCAGCGGCGAGGATATTCTTAATCAAACGCACCGGTAGGGCCTCATACTAAAAATAGGTCGTCCGACAACTACGACTGCTTCAGACTATTATTCACCTGCTCCCGGAGATCCTTACCGGGTTTGAAGTGAGGTACATATTTGGCATCCAGTTCCACGGATTGCCCGGTTTTCGGATTCCGTCCGACTCTGGGAGCCCGAAAGTGTAACGAGAAACTGCCAAAACCACGAATTTCTATGCGCTCTCCGCTGGAAAGAGCCTCTGCCATGTGGTCCAGCATGGTTTTAACTGCCAGCTCAACATCTTTAACCGACAGGTGCGTATGCCTGTCAACCAGACGCTCGATCAGTTCAGACTTGGTCATTGCCGTCCCCCAGTCATTAATTCTGACATCGCAACTTAAACAGCTCCGACTCCGACCGCGTTGCGGTGTCGGGCATCTAAGCGTTATCAGTCCTTGTTTTCCATCTGCTGCTTAATCAGATCACCGATGGTCGTCGGACGGGACATTACTGCCTCCTGCCCTCTGACAGCATCCATCGCGGCACGGTCTTCAGCGGCTACTTTAGCGTTAACTGAAAGAAAAATCTGCCGTTTTTGTCTGTCAATGCTGAGTATAGCTGCTTTTATTCTATCGCCGGGCTTAAGTACAGTACGCAAATCCTCGATCCGCTCCTGGCTGAACTCGGAAGCTTTCAGGATTCCAAAAACCCCCACGGCAAGTTCCAGCTCCGCAGATCGTGCCTCAACCCCGGTTACCACTGCATTGACCAGCGACAACTTCGGATGCTGGCTGGCAAATTCCATCAGCGGATCGCCGGCCAGTTGCCTGACCCCAAGCGAGATGCGCTCACGCTCCGTGTCCACAGACAGAATCATCGCCTCGATCTCATCCCCTTTGCGATAATTTCGCACCGCTTCCTCTGCCGGCTGACTCCAGGACAGGTCAGAAACATGGACCAGCCCGTCAATCCCTCCTTCAAGGCCAACAAAGACCCCGAAATCGGTGACCGACTTTACCGTCCCGCGAATTCGATCGTTTTTCCTGTGCCCGGAAGCATAGGCCTCCCAGGGATTTTCCACGCACTGCTTCATACCCAACGAGATGCGCCGGCGCTCCGCGTCCACATCCAGCACCATCACCTCGATCTCTTCCTCCGGCTTCACAACCCGGGATGGATGAAGGTTTTTGCTGGTCCAGTCCATCTCAGACACATGGACCAGCCCTTCGATACCATCTTCGAGCTGAGCAAAACAGCCGTAGTCGGTCACGTTAGTGACTTTTGCCCGAACGCGACTGCGAATAGGGTATCGATCTTCAATGTTCTGCCAGGGATCCGGACTCAGTTGTTTCAGCCCCAGCGATACCCGCTGAGAATCAGGATCAAATTTCAGGACTTTAACCTTAATGTCGTCGCCAACGCTGACCACATCAGACGGATGCCTTACCCGTCGCCAGGCAATATCGGTAATGTGCAGCAGACCATCGATGCCGCCGAGATCGATAAAGGCGCCATAGTCGGTGAGATTCTTGACGATACCCTGCAGAACCACGCCCTCTTTCAGCCCGGCCAGCAGCGCTTCCCGGTCAGCACTGCTTGCTTCTTCCAGCACAGCACGCCGGGAAACGACAACATTACTGCGCCGCCGATCCAGTTTAATCAGTCTGAAATCAAGGCGCTGACCCTCGAGATGAGTGGTATCGCGAACCGGTCGGACATCCACCAGCGAACCCGGCAGAAACGCCCGTACAGAACCAAGCTCCACCGTCAGACCGCCGCGCACCCTGCCAGTAATCACACCACTGACATTGCTACCAGACTCAAAGCTTTTTTCCAGCTCACTCCACGCCTGCGCCTGGCGTGCGCGGAACCGGGAAAGAACGACATTCCCGAAGCCGTCTTCGAGACTGACGATGGCGACATCCACCTCGCCCCCGACTGAAAGACTCTGATCGCCGGCATCATCGGCAAATTCGCGACGAGGAATGACAGCAAACGATTTGAGCCCGGCATTAACCGTGATCCACTCATCATCAATGCACTCAATCGTGGCACTGACTATCGCTCCGGGGGTAAAACTGTTTTCTCTGAGACTCTGCTCAAAGAGTTCCGCAAAGCTCTCGCTCATGTTCATTCCCTGACGCGCCCGACTGGAAGTCCAACCTGCAGAGTCTAACGGTCAGAACATCCGTTCGGTATCCAACTTAAGGTGATGTTCTGGCTTCCACCTCCGCCACTACCTGAGCCAGCACTTCCTCAATAGAAAGCTCGGTACTGTCCAGCACCAGAGCATCGTCTGCAGGTCTGAGAGGCGCCACCGACCGGTTCATATCCCGATCGTCACGGGCCTGTATGTCCTCCAGCACTTTCTGAAGACTAGCACCGGTATCCTTATGCATCAACTGGTTATAGCGGCGACGGGCACGCTCTTCGGCACTGGCCGTCAGGAAAATTTTCACCGTCGCTCCTGGAAAGACCACCGTTCCCATATCGCGTCCGTCAGCCACCAGTCCCGGTAATTCCGCAAACGCCTGCTGACGAGCCAGCAATGCCGCCCGGACCCGTCCGATAGCGGCAACCACAGAAGCCGCACTACTGCAGGTCTCGGTCCGAATGGCAGCCGTCACCTCTTCACCTTCCAGCACCACCTGAACCCCCTCCTGATCAGGATCGGTACGGAACTGAACATCCAGATGTGCCGCCAGTACTTCCAGCGCATCCTCATCAGTCAGATCAACACCATGATGTTGCGCCGCCAGACCCAGCACCCGGTACAGCGCACCACTGTCCAGCAGATGCCAGTTCATACGCTGAGCCAGCAATTTTGCAACCGTCCCCTTACCGGAACCACTGGGACCATCGATAGTAACTACGGGTATCACGTCTGCCACCCTCTCAGCCCTCTACACCGATGCTCAGACCAACAGTCCGGGCCAGCTCAACAAAATTAGGGAAGGACGTGGAAACATTGGCGCAGTCATCGATCAGAATTTCACCCTCAGCCCGCAAAGCCGCAACGGCGAAGGCCATGGCGATACGATGATCCCCCAGACTATCAACACGACCACCGGCGATCGGCCCGCCCTGAATTACCGCACCGTCTTCGGTGCCCCGGATATTGACTCCCAGCGCCTGAAGCCCGTCGACCATAGCCTGAATCCGATCACTCTCCTTAACCCGAAGCTCTTCGGCACCGGTCAGTGTCGTAGTTCCTTCAGCACAGGTCGCCGCAATAAACAGGGCAGGAAACTCATCGATCGCCAGCGGCACCTGATCCTCTGGAATCGCAATGCCTTTCAGGGGCGCGTAGCGGACCCGAATGTCGGCAACCGGCTCACCACCCACTTCACGCTCAGCCTCAAGTGTGAGATCCGCCCCCATCGCCCTGAGAATATTGATAACGCCAATACGGGTCGGATTAATGCCCACATGTTTCAGCAGGATATCGGAATCGGGTGTAATCGCCGCCGCAACCATAAAGAACGTGGAGGAAGATATATCGGCGGGTACATCAATCCGTCCGGCGGTCAGGCTGCCACCGCCGGAGAGTGACGCCATCGCCCCCTGCCGATCAACCTGATAGCCGAAGCCACTCAGCATTCGCTCCGTATGATCCCGGGTTGGCGCCGGTTCTGTTACCCGGGTACGGCCCTCGGCATAGAGCCCGGCCAGCAGCACACAGGACTTGACCTGAGCACTGGCCATCGGCATCTGGTAGTCGATCCCTTTCAGCGAAGCGCCGCCACTGATACGGATAGGAGGACAACCACCCTCGCCGGTTTCGATCTGAGCCCCCATGGTGCGCAATGGCACAGCAACCCGCTCCATCGGTCGCTTCGACAGCGATTCATCACCGGTCAGCTCGGAATCAAATGCCTGCCCGGCCAGCAGGCCGGCAAACAATCGCATTGCGGTTCCGGAATTACCCAGGTAAAGCGGTCCCGGTGGCTGCTTCAGGCCACTCATCCCGACCCCATGTATAGTAACCCGCCCCTGAGAAGGCCCCTCGATTACCACGCCCATGTCGCGGAATGCCTGCAGCGTGGCCAGGCTGTCTTCGCCTTCCAGAAAACCTTCTACCTCAGTCGTCCCTTCGGCCAGAGCCCCCAGCATAATGGAGCGATGGGAAACAGACTTGTCACCGGGAACCCGGATTTCACCGGATACGGTGCCACCGGCCTTAACACGGAATTTAATGTTCTTATCAGTCATAGGAATAGAGTACGCAGTTCCAGTCAGAATCTTGGAGAAGTGATCACGGGCAGACTTGGCTCGGGTAAAAACCCCCAGCAACTGCTGCCCGTCTCTGTGTTCAATGGCGGAGCGGAGCTTTTCCACCCCCGCGGTAAATTCGTCAAGTACCTTCAGTGTCGCATCGCGATTGGCCAGAAAGATGTCATGCCACATCATCGGATCACTGGCGGCGATACGGGTAAAATCACGGAACCCTCCGGCGGCATAGCGGAAGATATCCCGATTTTCGTGGTCACTGGCCAGGGTATCGACCAGCGAAAAAGCCAGCAGATGCGGCAGATGGCTGGTGGCGGCCAGCACCTCATCATGGCGACGCACATCCATATGATGGACATCGGCACCGACCGACTCCCACATCCGGGTAACCGCTTTCAGTGCGAAACGGTCAGTTTCCGCCAGCGGCGTCAGAATGATTTTATGGTGCTCATAGAGGGTAGCACTGGCGGCGGCAACACCGCTTTTTTCCGACCCGGCAATGGGGTGGCCGGGCACAAAATTCGCCGGCACCTCACCAAAAACCCTGCGGGCAGCGGCAACAACATTGCCTTTGGCACTGCCTACATCGGTCAGAATAGACTCCGGTCGCAGCCAGCCGGCAATGTCCGACATCACCCCTTCCATTACCTTAACCGGCACAGCCAGCAGCACAACATCCGCCTGACGCACCGCTTCGCCCAGATCCCCGGCACCTTCGTCGATGATACCCAGCCGCAGCCCTTCTTCAATCTCGCTGGAGCGGGTATCGTAACCGACCACCTTACGGCAGCCTCCACGCTGTTTAAGTCCCAGCGCCAGAGAGCCACCGATCAGCCCCAGGCCGACCACCAGCAATTGTCCGATAGGCTGACTCACGCTTCTGCAACCTTAACCGCCGTCCCCTGACCACGGTAACCTGTCTGTACGGAGGCCCCTGAAGAGGCGCTGCTGCAATCCACCGCCGTCCCGGGCCTGTCGATGCCTCCGGATAAAATAAACTGCCGGCTATTTTCCTTTCTGCTCCGGCTGGCCTTCGGCCCAGCTGCTGTCACAGCACCGCCTGGGGGTATGATCCCAGCAGTTTCAGCTCCAGCGCTTCATCGGCAATTTCCTTCATCACACTCTGAATCGCCTCATCGCTGTAGTGGCCCTCGCAATCGATATAAAAGATATAACCCCAGGTACCCACCGCCGAAGGACGGGTTTCGATCCTTGTCAGGCTGATGCCGAAACGATGAAACGGTTCCAGCAGATGGTAGAGTGCACCTGGCTTGTTACGGGCAGATATCAGCATCGAAGTCTTGTCACGGCCACTGGGGCCGGTCAGCTGCTGACCTATGACCAGAAACCGGGTGGTGTTATCCGGCTGATCCTCGATGTTCTCAACGGCTTTGCTTAGCTGATAAAGCTCCGCTGCCATATCGCCGGCAATCGCGGCGACCTGGTCACCCTTCTCTTCGGCAGCCCTTTTTGCCGCTTCGGCATTGCTACTGACCGCAACCCGCTCGACACCGGGGTAACGGGCGTCCAGCCAGCGACGGCACTGAGCCAGCGACTGCTGGTGGGAATAGATTCGGGTAATGCCGTCAATATCAACGCCATCGGCGACCAGCAGGTGCTGATGGATCCGAAGCTCCACCTCTCCACAGATCTGCAGAGAAGATTCACGAAACATATCCAGGGTGTGATGAACCATCCCCTCAGTGGAGTTTTCGATGGGTACCACGCCGTAGTGGGCGGCACCCGACTCCACCTCCCTGAACACTTCATCAATAGAGTTGAGCGGCACACTGACGGTCGAATGGCCAAAATGCTTCAGCGCCGCCGACTGGGTAAAGGTGCCCTCAGGACCGAGAAAGGCGATATGCATCGGCTGTTCCAGCGCCAGACAGGAGGACATGATTTGACGAAACACCCGCGCCATCTCCTCATCGTCCAGCGGCCCCTTATTACGCTCCATGACCCGGCGCAGCACCTGCGCCTCACGCTCCGGCCGGTAGAATACGGCATCACCGTCGGTCTGAGCCTGCTGCTTAACTTCCGCCACTTTCTGGGCACAGATGGCCCGCTGGCTGACCAGCCCCATAATCTGCTGGTCGATCTGATCGATCTGGTCGCGCAGCTTATTAAGCTGCTGTTCCTGATTACTCATTGGCTGTCCGCCCTGAATCAAACTCTCTGGATGCTGTCGGCAGCATCAGGCAGATCCGACAGCAATCGCGCTATTACTCTTCAGCGTCCGGACCGCCGGCCTCAGAATCGGACTCCGCGGCTGAAGCTTCAGAATCCGCGGACTCAGAAACACCTTCGCCATCAGCATCGGCCGCCATATTCAGTTCATCCTCTTCCGGCTCTTCCACCCGGGCAACACCGACAAGCTGCTCATCATCACTGACCCGAATCAGCGTCACGCCCTGGGTATTACGCCCCTGAACGGTAATCTCATCGGTACGGGTCCGAACCAGCGTGCCCTGATCACTGATCAGCATAATTTCATCGCCGGCAAAAATCTGTTCCGCGCCGATCATACTGCCGTTGCGCTCAGACAGCTGCATGGCGATGACCCCCTGGCCACCCCGGCCATAGCAGGGGAAATCTTCCAGCCCGGTCAGCTTTCCGAAACCGTTGACACTGGCGGTCAGAATACGGCCGCCTTCAGCCGGGATAATCAAAGAAATCACCCGGCCGTCGACCGGCAGCTTCATACCGCGAACGCCCCGGGCCGTCCGACCCATGGCACGCACCTCATCCTCGGCGAAGCGAATCGCCTTACCCTTATCGCTGAACAGCATCACCTGCTGCTCACCGGTGGTGATGGCAGCGCCGATCAGCGTATCCCCTTCGTTGAGATCCAGGGCGATCAGACCACTGGTGCGCGGACGGGCGAATGCGTCCAGCGGTGTTTTCTTAACGGTACCGGACGAGGTCGCCATGAAGATGTAGTGATCGGAATCAAAACTATTGACCGGCAGGATGGTGGTAATACGCTCGCCGTCATCCAGTGGCAGCACGTTGACGATGGGACGCCCCTTGGCGGTGCGGCTGGCCGGTGGTATCTCGTACACTTTCAGCCAGTAAACCTTACCGCGGCTGGTAAAGCAGAGCACGGTATCGTGGGTATTGGCGACCAGCAGGTGCTCGATGTAATCCTCATCCTTAACCGAGGAGGCCGATTTACCCTTGCCGCCACGCCGCTGTGCCTGATAGGTATCAATCGGCTGAGTCTTGGCGTAACCACCGTGGGAGATGGTCAACACCATATCCTCTTCGGTGATCAGGTCGGCGACTGTCAGATCCTTACGGGAAGCCATGATCTCGGTGCGCCGTTCATCACCGTATTGTTCGACGATCTGTTCCAGCTCTTCCCGAATCACTTCCATTAATCGTGCAGTGCTGCCGAGAATTTTCAGCAATTCAGCGATGCGCTCCAGCAGCTCTTTGTATTCATCGATCAGCTTCTGATGTTCCAGCCCGGTCAGGCGGTGGAGTTTCAGGTCCAGAATGGCCTGCGCCTGGGCCGGCGACAGATGGTAATAGCCGTCACGGATACCGAACTCTTCCGGCAGATCATCGGGGCGGCAGGCATCATCGCCGGCACGTTCCAGCATTTCCATTACATTGCCGGGCTGCCAGCGCGTCTCAACCAGCTTCTCTTTCGCTTCAGCGGAGGTGTTGGAGTTCTTAATCAACTCGATTACCGGATCGATATTGGCCAGCGCTACCGCCAGCCCCTCCAGGATGTGCCCTCGCTCACGAGCCTTACGCAGTTCAAAAATGGTCCGACGGGTCACCACTTCACGACGATGACGGATAAAGGCTTCCAGCAGCTCCTTCAGGTTCAGCGTGCGAGGCTGGCCATCGACCAGCGCAACTACGTTGATGCCGAATACATTCTCCATCTGGGTCTGGGCGTAGAGATTATTAACCACGACGTCAGGCACTTCACCGCGACGCAGCTCGATAACAATTCGCATCCCCTCTTTGTCAGACTCATCACGCAGCTCGGTGATGCCTTCGATCTTCTTCTCTTTGACCAGCTCGGCGATTTTCTCGATCAGCCGTGCTTTGTTAACCTGATAGGGGATTTCGGTAACGACAATCGACGCCTTACCGTTCTTTTCGTTCTCCTCCACGTGGTAACGAGCGCGCAGGTAGATGCGGCCACGGCCAGTGCGGTAAGCCTGCAGGATACCGGCACGTCCGTTAATGATCGCGGCGGTCGGGAAATCGGGCCCCGGAATGTGCTCCATCAGCTGATCAACATCCATCGATGGATCATCGATCAGAGCGATGGTGCCCTTCACAACCTCGGTCAGATTATGGGGCGGGATGTTGGTGGCCATTCCCACGGCGATACCGGAGGAGCCATTGACCAGCAGATTCGGAATCCGGGTCGGCATAACCTCCGGAATCTGCTCGGTGCCATCATAGTTGGGAACATAATCGACGGTCTGTTTATCAAGGTCAGAAAGAATCTCATGGGAGATCTTCTCCATCCGGACCTCGGTGTATCGCATTGCTGCGGCGGAATCACCATCGATGGAACCGAAGTTACCCTGGCCGTCGACCAGGGTGTAACGCATCGAGAAGGTCTGGGCCATTCGCACGATCGTGTCGTAAACGGCAGAATCACCATGCGGGTGGTACTTACCGATGACGTCACCGACCACACGGGCTGATTTCTTATAGGGCTTGTTCCAGTCATTGTTCAGCTCATTCATCGCGAACAGCACGCGACGATGCACCGGCTTGAGACCATCGCGGACGTCAGGCAGCGCCCGGCCGACGATGACGCTCATTGCATAATCCAGGTATGACTGCTTGAGTTCGTCTTCGATGTTGACGGGTTGGATCTCTTTAGCTAACTCACCCATAGAACCCAGGTATCCCTCTCCAATGCCCCGATACTTCAGAGCGCATTATTCAATTTTCGGGGTCGGAGCAGAAGCTGCCAGACCGCCCGTTAAAAATCAGGCAATCATACCACATGCCACCCTGCCCCGGCAGGAAAATAAAGCCAAAAAACGCCTCCGACTGTGATGTCTATTTCCGAGGTGATACCATGCGTGCCACCTCAGGTCCGAACCCTGAACAGGATTATTCGGACAACCGCATCCGGACGAGAAAGATCTGAAATGACAGAACAGAGAAATCACAGCACGACCGCCGGCAGCTCCAACGTAGATTCCGAAGAGATCGCCAAATTCGAAGCGCTGGCGAATCGCTGGTGGGACAAGGAGAGCGAGTTCAAACCGCTTCATGATATCAACCCGCTGCGGGTGAATTTTATCGACCAGCTGGCGTCACTGGCAGACAAAAAAGTACTGGATATCGGCTGCGGCGGTGGCATTCTTTCTGAATCCATGGCGGTTCGCGGCGCCCATGTAACCGGCATCGATATGGGTGAAACACCGCTGAAGATCGCCAAACTACACGGCCTTGAAACCGGCATCCTCGTCAACTATCGCCAGATCACCGCCGAGGAGCTCGCCGCAGAAGCACCGGAGAGCTATGACGTGGTCACCTGTCTTGAGATGCTTGAGCATGTACCGGAACCTGCATCGGTCATCCGGGCCTGTGCCCGACTGGTCAGACCCGGCGGTCAGGTATTTTTCTCCACCCTTAACCGCAATCCGAAATCCTGGTTGCTTGCCATTGTCGGCGCCGAATACCTGCTGAACATGGTCCCCAGAGGCACCCACGATCATTCCCGCTTTATTCGCCCCAGCGAACTGGCGAACTGGTGTCGGTCAGCGGGTCTGGAGATTGGTGAGATGACCGGTATGACCTACAACCCACTGACCCGCAGATATCGCCTCAATCCACAGGATGTGGATGTCAATTATCTGCTGCAGACATCTAAACCTGAGTAGCCCGATGCCGATGCAACCTGTCAGCCACCCGATCTCTGCCCTGCTGTTCGATCTGGATGGCACTCTGCTGGATACCGCACCGGACTTTCACCATGTCATCAACCTGCTGAGAGCTGAGCAACAGCTGCCGGAGATTGACTTTCCGCGAGTTCGCGACAGCGCATCGAACGGCGCTGCGGCGATGATCCGAGCCTGCTTTACAGCGGAGCCGGAAAGCGAATATTTCACCCGACTGCATCAACGGTTGCTTGATCTGTACGTTGAAAACATTGCAGTTCATACCCGACCTTTTGATGGCATCCCCGAGTTATTGCAGTGGCTGGAGCGGCAGCAGGTCCCCTGGGGAATCGTGACTAACAAGCCGGAGCGCTTTACCCGACCGCTGCTGGAACAACTGGACCTGCATCGGCGCTGCGCCAGCGTTATCTGTCCGGACCAGGTCAGCCAGCGAAAGCCTCACCCGGAATCGCTGCTGCTGGCCTGCCAGCAGATGAATTGCAGACCGGAACAGACCATCTACGTAGGCGACCATCAGCGCGATATCGAAGCCGGTCGACGAGCCGGAATGACCACCATCGCCGCACTTTACGGCTATATACCCGACACCGAAACCCCCGCTGACTGGCAGGCGGACCTGCACGCCAGCAGCGCGAAAGAGATATCGCTGTGGATCAGGCAGCAACGAATTGCCGCCCCTTCCCGGGAAAAGCGGTAAAATGACGGACCAGCCGGCCCGACGGGCGACCGGCCAGATAATTTCAGGAAAAATTGCATGTTTGATTACCAGGCCCCTTCCGATCTGCTGAACGGTCGTACCATCCTGATCACCGGAGCCGGTGCCGGCATCGGCCGCGCCGCCGCCATAACCTATGCGGCTCACGGCGCAACTGTAATTCTTGCCGGCCGGACTACGAAAAAGCTGGAAGCTGTTTACGATGAAATCGAAGCGGCCGGCGCCCCGCAACCCGCAATCATCCCGATCAACATGGAGGGTGCCACACCCCACGATTACGAGACCGTAGCGGCTACGATCGAGTCTGAATTCGGCAAGCTGGACGGTTTGCTCAACAACGCAGGTCTGCTGGGAGTAAGAACCCCTGTTGAGCACTACGATCCCAGCATCTGGGATCAGGTTATTCAGGTCAACCTGAATGCACAGTTCTACCTGACTCAGTCGCTGATTCCGCTGCTGAGACTGTCCGATGACGCTTCGGTTATCTTCACCGGCTCAGGAGTCAGCCAGAAAGGAAAGGCCTACTGGGGCGCCTACAGCGTTTCTAAGTTCGCCACCGAAGGACTGATGCAGGTACTGGCTGATGAGCTCTTTACAACGTCAAACATCCGGGTCAATTCTATCAATCCCGGCGCTACCCGCACCAACATGCGCGCGGCAGCCTACCCCGGGGAAAACCCCAACTCACTGCCAACCCCGGAAGAGATCATGCCCCTGTACCTGTACCTGATGGGACAGGACAGCAAAACTGTCAACGGCCAGGCAATGGCCGCCCAGACAGACTGATCATCAGCGATCGCCGCACCGATAACCTGACCAGCATGGAGCGGGAAGAGGTGCGGCGGATAGTACTCAACGCCCGCCAGGACGCTTTTTGCCCACCTGTTTTCCGGCAACAGGGCGCGCACGACGTTGCGCGCGCTTATCAGCCGCCTGCTGCGCCGGTGATTTGGAGACGATTTTCCGACGAGGCAGCTCCGCCAGATCACAGAGATCATTCAGCTCTTTCTGGGACAGCTCCAGCCATTGCCCCATCTGGACAGATTTCGGCATGAAGATACAGCCGTAGCGAACTCGTTTCAGCCGACTGACTTCCAGCCCCTGAGACTCCCAGAGCCGACGAACTTCCCGGTTACGACCCTCCATCAGCACCACGTGGTACCACTGATTGCGACCGGTGCCATCAAAATGCTGCACATCAGAGAAACTGGCCATTCCATCCTCAAGCAGGACCCCTTCATGAAGCTGCTTCAGAATATCGTCGGTGACTTCACCATGGACCCGGACCGCATATTCACGGTCAATCCCGGTGGAAGGATGCATCAGCTTGTTAGCCAGTTCACCATCATTGGTAAATAACAGCAAACCACTGGTATTGATATCCAGACGTCCGATGGAAATCCAGCGCCCGGCAGGTAATTTCGGCAACTTCTGGAAAACCGTTGGCCGACCTTCCGGATCCTTGCGAGAACAGACCTCTCCCACAGGCTTGTTATAGAGAATGACCCGGCAACCCTGGGATTTGACACGGCTCTGATCAACAGACTTGCCATCCACACTGATCTTGTCCGCGGCTGACACCCGATCTCCCAGTTGGGCTCGCACACCGTTAACGGATACGCGGCCGTCCTGTATCCAGCGCTCCATCTCCCGGCGAGAGCCGATACCGCACTGGGCCAGCACTTTGTGAAGTTTTTCGTCAGCCATATCAATTTTCCAGCAATATAAATAAGGGGTCAGTCAGGGCAGGAGCCGGGTAACTCTCAGGGAGGGGAAAGCGCAGAGGTCTTCTTTCGATTCCTATCGGTGAGATGATAACAGCCGCGGCCCCCGGGAAAAACGTCAGCCCCTGTAAAAAGCCAAAAAAAAGGTGCGCCACGCGCACCTTTTTCAGAACTACCGATTGAGACCTATTTAATAAGGCACTTTTCCTTAGTACCACCCTGATCAAAATAGGCCTGAAAGACCTTAGGAGTACGGCCCCGACCAGTCCACTGATGCAGCACACCCTCGGCATCGCGAATTTCATACTTAGGCTTGACCGAACCTTTCTTCTTAGGAGCCGCACCGCCCTCCAGAGAATCGATCAGCTCGGACAGCTCAATACCGGAATCCAGAATTTCTTTCTTAAGAGATTCCAGTCTTTCGAGCTTTTCCTTCTGCTCTACAAGACGCGCCGCTTCTTCCGATTTGCGCTCTTCAATCATTTCCAGCAGATTTTCAGAGAGCTTCTCCATGTCCGCCAGAGAAAGCTCTTTACAAGCTTTGCGGAGCGAAGTTTTACGCGTTAGCACATTCAGGACATCAGACATTATTCAACCCCATGGATTAGCTAAGATTCTATCAGGAGGGGAAAATACCACTAATTCATTCAAAAATTCAAACTTTATTCAAAAATAACTATCTATACAAAGAGAATAGAAGCGGAACTATCAAAGATCAAAATAATTTTAAGATTTTTGAAGACCGAAAATGAAAACCAGAAAAACCAGAGGAGAAACAGCAATAATGACAAATATAAATGCCCAGTCAGAGATCAGCGAAGTCATCAACGCCCATGGAAATAGCCAGAAAGCGTTGATTGCGATCACCGCTATAGTTACTTTTCTATGACTGTCCCATTTTCTGGACATCACCTGGTATAAATGAGCACGATGGGCCTGTCCCCATCTCTGCCCTGTAAATATTCGCCACAATAGAGTACAGGTAGCATCCACCCAGAATACGCCAAGCAGTATGACCCATGTCCATAAATTCACACCCTCAAGCGAGGAGGTATAAAGAGCAAAAACAGAAAAGACGAAACCCAGGTAGCCGCTTCCGGCATCCCCAAGAAAAATCCTGGCAGGCGGCCAGTTCCAGATCAGAAATCCCAGACAAGCCAGCGCAAGCATGATTAGAAGACTCCCCTCTTGCGGATGACCCGACATTGTCAGGATAAACGCTGCACTGCAAGATACACAGATGGCTTCAGAGGAAGCAATTCCATCTATTCCATCCATGAAGTTATACAGATTAAGCAACCAGATTATGGCCAATGTATAGACCAGGTAAGCAAACCATCCAAAAGAAAACTTAAAATCAAACAAGAAAAGACTGGGCAGCGGCTCCATGCTAGTAACGACACAGGCTGCAACCACTGAATGTACACAGAAACGAACAGGAGAGGGCACCCCCATGTAGTCGTCCAGTAAACCAACCAGGGTAACTGTCGCACCACCAAGAAGAAGAAACTCGACTAAATCTCGCAGCTGCACTGTCTGGCTCTTACAGATAACCAGAAGCGCTATCGAAAAGCACAAGAATATCGCAACCCCCCCTCCCCTGGGAGTAGGCACCTTGTGTGAACTGCGAATATTGGGAATATCGATCAGGGACAATTGTGTAGCGAAGCGCTGTATCACCCAGGTCAAGGCCACCGTCGAGACAAAAACTGATACAAGCAATAACTCGTACGACATTCAGGCAGATTCCCTCGAATTAACAGCAATCGCTCTTAATGTCTCTCCCATCGTAAACCTCGGACTCCATCCCAGCAATTTTTGGGTCTTTTCAATATCTACCTCAAGATCGCCACACAACCGTTGAATAGCAGCAGATTTACGAGTTAGAAGCCCAGCGCCCTTTAAAATCCATATGGAGACTCGTGGTAACCAGATCTTTCTGGCCTGACTCTCGGACATTCTGCGGATTAAATTTCCAGTTGATATCGATTCTCCATCAGAAACTAAAAACACCTCGTTTCGTGCACTGGGGTGAGACATACAAGTAAGAATCAGGTCCACAAGGTTAAACACACTAACAAAACTACGGCGATTATTAACAGCCCCAAAAGGCAGCGGATAGCCTTTCCGAACCCAGCGAATCAAATGCTGAAAATTGGCTTTGACGCCAGGCCCGTAGACTAGCGGTGGACGAATAATGACAATTTCCAACCCTGTAGTCTCGGCCACGCTTCTTAGTAGCTGTTCAGCCTCAGCCTTAGAGACACCATAGGGACACTGTGGACACACCTGATCATTTGCTTTGAAGGGGGCCCCTCTAGTTTCCTCACCATTTACTTTGATACTGCTTAAAAAAATAAACCTCTTAACTCCTTTCTTAGCAGCCTTCTCCGCCAGTATCTTAGTTGCTCGGGTATTGATCTCTCGATAACGCTCAAGCTCAGTGCCAAAATTTTCGTCTTGAACGTGGACTCTCGCTGCGATATGTATGACGACATCAACCCCTTTTAACTCCGCTCCACTCCAGTCATCAATGTTTGCCAGATCACCTATACATACAGTTTTTAAGCGAGGATGCGTGAGATCCTGTGATGCGGTGGAGCTCCGACAAGAAGCAATCACTCCATGTCCATGTGCCAGTAGCCTCTGAACAAGATGGCGACCGACAAATCCAGTTGCTCCCGTAACCAATACACTGCTCATGTAACACTACCCTTATAAACAGACATAGTTTCCCGAATAACCTGGTTGTGGGAGAAACATGTTTTAACTCGCTCGCGCCCGTTTGCTCCCATGGTAGATCGTGACTCAGGTGAAACTATTAGCTGCTTAAGAGCCGAAGCAAGAGCATCTACGTTCTGAGGTGGAACCAGATAGCCGTTCTCTCCACTATGAACGATCTCCCGACAACCTGGAGTGTTTGTTGTAACGATTGGCCGACCACAGGACGCCGCCTCGATCAAGACCTTGGGTACCCCCTCGCCGTAGTAGGAGGGCAGGCATACGATGTGCGCACTTTCAAAGACCCTGACCATGTCATCTTTATGACCCCACCACTCTACAAGTCCATCATCGTTCCATTTCCTCAGCTGAGAGGTGGAGATTGAAGAAGGGTTGTCCGCATCACTCCCCCCCACAAGTATGAACCTGGCTTCAATGCCTTCATTCCGTATCCTTTTGGCGGCCGAGACAAAATCTCCTATTCCCTTGCTCCATAGCATCCTGGAAGCTAACAATACGACAGGGGTGGATTCTTTCGGAGCACTACACTTATATACCCTCGTATCAACGCCAGATCCTCTAATTAATGATATTTTTCCTGAGTCCAATCCGATGCAACCAGATAAAAGCTCTTTGTCATCAGGATTCTGAACGATGATTTGTTGATTACCCGCAGTAAGCAGCATCCGAAAAGCGATCTTAATTGCTGACCTGAGTACTCTGATCTTCAATGATTCTGCACTAAATAAATAGCCCAGACCTGCTATTGCGCTGATTACAAGCGGCACCTTAGCTACCCAGGCCGCGATTGCTCCATAGATAACTGGCTTTAAAGCGACATGATGGACAATATCGGGCTTTTCTTTTCTATATATGTCAACAAGCTTCAGAATCAATCTGATCTCAGAAAAGGGGTTTAAACTTCGACGGGAAACTTTTATTGGTATTAAGTTGAGGCCGGCTGATCGAATGATATCGCCATAAGACGATACATCTGTAACAACAAAAACTTCGTACCCCTCTTCCTTTGCAGCCCTGGCTAGCTGGATTCTATGAGAACAAAAATACCAATCCACTGTGACAAAAAATATTATCTTTTTCTTGAGATCTGTTCTGGTATTAATGACACCTTACCCCGTTTCTTATTAACCTTCTCAACGTACTTTTGTATTTCAATACAGCCACTATAAAACTATTTTATTCCCAGCATCAGAGTTCAATATTTTCATTGAGCGATATCCAGACAAACTATCCTGACGCAGCTGCGGACTGAGCAACACGACGAAAAAAAGTGCTACAAAAGCAAAAAACTTACGCCATAGCGCGCCTCTTCGGATAACATCAACACTTTTATTACGTAACGCATACAACTTCATAAAATATGAATCACTAGTCGACCCAGAATACATCCTATCATCTGTCAGCCTGGCTATATCAAAATTACTACTACAAGAATTTTTTCTAATCCAGTTGCTTATATATATAGTTTTTCTTGGATTTCGCTGACACACCCCCTTTTGTGTGACCCGGTATAATATTAGAACTTCATTTAGATTATCAATTATGGCCCCACTCCGTAATGCTCGAACGACGAACTCATAATCCTGTCCCGGCATAAGATTCTTGTATCCTTCCAATCTGCGAAATAAGGAAAGGCGTCCAAAAAATGAAGGATGTATAATCGGTGTGGCATAACGAGCATATGCTGTACATCGAATAACACCAACAGGCTTATTCTTGTTTCCAAGTACTTCGCCCTTATCATTTATTAACCGAGCCTGGCACCCGACCAAATCGACAGACGGGTTTTCAATCATAAATTGCAACTGAGACTCAAAGCGCTCAGGTAAAGCTATATCATCAGCGTCCATTCTGGCAATAAAATCACCACTGGCTTCGGAAATCCCAATATTTAAGGCCAGAGGCAGACCGACACCTCCAGTATTTATAATTTTTACACGAGAATCGTCAATTCTACGTACTATAGCGGTACTGTCATCGGTTGATCCGTCATCAAGAGCTAGAACCTCTATGTCGTCAAAGGTTTGTTCCAACACGCTTCTCAATGACTCTTCGATATAAGTCGATTCGTTTTTATATGGAAACAAAACGGATATTACAGGCACGATATTTTCACCCACCAATTTTTTTTGAGTTTATAATCAAAGAACTGACCACTGCTGGGTGATCTCTATTATATTTATTAAAATGGTATCCCATATAATCCGGCTCTTTTCTATCCCCAACCCTATAGGTTTCGCTATATCTTTTCATTGATACGATCTTATAATGATTATACCAGCCAAGCTCCTTGCTTTTTACCTGTTCTAAGTAGCGCTTAGGCCTGAAACCCTGCTCTATCACAAGATCACGTGTAGGTATTATTGCCGTATTTGGTAGAATCCTGTGAGGAAGATTGTTGTAATTCCTCTTCTCATATTCTGTCGTGTAAGTGTCGAAACCCTCAAAAAATGTTCTCTCCCTGGCAGTCAACAAACTAATATCTTCATCAAAATATCGCCTGTTAAAAATTGCATCTACCACATCATCATCATAAAATTGATCTGCATCATAGGTCATAAACCAATGCCCTTCTGACCATACAGATGAAATAGAAATCATATAATTAAAAGTGAGAGCCTGATTAATCCTATATTTGTGACAGCGGAATGCGCGAAGTAGTTCATAGATGCTTACTGGTGAAAAAAGCTTCACAGTTTTCTTTCTAGGACTACCTCTGAATAAGCTATACAAGCCGTGAATTTTTGATCGGCGCACAGCTTCAACGAATTTCCAACCTTTATTCCGATCAACATACTCCTGTATAATTTCGCGGGTACCATCGTCTGACGCGACCGGATAATTATCATCAAAGCAACCATCACAAATAATGACTTCATCCGGAGATAACTGCTCAATTTGATTGAGGGATGGATATATCCAGTCTACTGCGTTCCAATAGGTTGCAAACAAAATAAGCTTTGGTGACTTTTCAGGCATCTATTCTATTAACCGCTAGATAAAATTCTCAAAATAAAGAACTCACTTTTCTGCAATAACAAGAAAACCGCTTGGTGCTGAACTATCAGATTCCTTGAGCCAGTAATGAGTGAGCGCAACCACTACATGATTTAAAATACGAAAAGGGAACAACAGCACCCTCAGCCATGCTGCAGTGAAAATCAAATCTGCAATAACATGAACCCTGTTTCCCTGGCGACTAATCTTAAGATCACCGAATCCTCTAAGAATAAACCTCAATCCTGATTCTGTTGGTCTCCAATAGTCCTCAGGGTCGCCATGTATATGAAACATAAAGGGTACGGTCAAAACAAGCTGGCCACCAGGTTTTATTACTCTTCTTACTTCCTCAACGAACAACCAAGGATCTCTGACGTGCTCCATCACTTCAATAGCAACAACGCAATCAAATACTTCTTCTGGAAACGGCAAATTAAGTGCATCTGCTACAACATCTAAAGAACCATAGTTATTGTCGATGTCCATTGAAATATAAAGATCTGCAGACTTAAAAAGACCTTTATAGGGATCGGCACCAGCTCCCACAACGAGCACACGATGATGATTTCCAGAAATTTTCAATAGTGACTTTTCTAATAACAGCCTTCTTGCAGTAGGAAACACGCGCCTCAAAATAGACGAAGGATTTGTGGCCACTATAAACTTACCTTTGCTTACCCGTTAACAGACGTTCATATATTGATTCATAGCTGTCTAAGGTCTTCTCGAGAGAAAATAGTTTCGCACGATTTAAACTATACCGTACAGATTCAGAATAATATAAGGGATCGTTCAGATATCTTTTCACAAGAGCTACAGCTGTGTTTACATCACCTGATGGGAATAAACTATCGTCTCTACCGACAATTTCTGACAGACCGTCTATATTGGTAGCTAAAACTGGGATTCCAGCGGCCATCGCCTCTACAGCGGCCAAACCAAAACCCTCTACAACAGACGACTGAATATAGAGATCAATTGAAGATAAGAATTCGGGAACATCTGTGCAGTAACCAACAAATTCTACTCGCTCAGAAACATCTAAAGCATTTGCCAATTCTCTAAGCGCAGCAAAATTGTGACCATTACCAGCTAATCTTACCTTTACATGTCCCGGCAAGTAGGGAAGGATCTTTATCAACAGCCCCTGATCCTTCTGCTTAGAAAATCGACCAACCATGCCAATAATAAATCCAGAAGCAGCGGAGGGAAGTCTGACGGAAGTATTTTTGATGGAGTTAAAGCGTGATAGATCAATCCCATTTTCAACAATGGATACATTCACACCTTCGCCCAGCCATTCAGACAGGCAGCGACGTACGCCCGGACTGATACCGACAACATGATCATAACGAGAATAAATGATCTTTTCTAAAGGTCTTACAAACGAAAGATTTCGCCTTCTGTTGGAGGTACTATGCTCTGTATAGATGCGCTGATATTTGAAAATCATTGCCCCAAAATATAAGGCAGGAAATAAGTGAACATGAAAAATAGTGTCTTCCGGCCGCAGCTTCTCGCCATTATCCAGTACGATTTCTCCAGCACACATCCCCATTCTGAACATCTGAGTATGGATCGATGATTTGTGGAGAATATCAACCAACTCTCCCTCTGGCACCCTGATAGTTAGGACATACGGCTGGTAACTCTTTTTAAGGCGACACAAATTCACAACCAGCCGTTGAGCACCTCCAATGGGGTCAAGGTCACTAATGAGATGAATGACGTTCACAATAGCTACTAACTGGATACCAGTTTATCGAATTCCGAATCTGAAAATGCGACTCGGTCATAGCTAGCGGTACTCTTTACCACTGAGTAATATTTGAAATTTTCTTTCAAAAAATCAAAGCCTCCCTTGTTTTTCCTGAGATCTATATACAGGACAGAGCGATCATGCAGTATTTCTTTTACCGAATCCCAGTAAGTCTCAATAGGGTAATGAAACCCCCAGGATGTCAATGATAGGACGAGGTCAATTTTGGGAAGTTTCGATATAGCGCTATTACTTGGATCTACAAAGATGAGCTTATCGTCGTCTACTCCATTTGATTTGAATATTTGACGAGTCAAGTCAAAGTCCGCAGTAAATATATACCTATCTTTAAATCCGCCCTTAACAGGACTCAAGGGCGAGTGTTCATTTTTTTTATCCAATAGATAAATCGACGGCATTGATTTCATTTTTTTATACAACACCAGATCTACCAGGCCTAAACCGGCGCCAACATCTAGTACACTAGCCACATCCCCCTGACAACAGGATAAGATGCTCGCAGCATATTCGTTTACTTCGATCCGTTTTCTTTCTATAAATTCAGAAACGAAGCCATGATTAGACAACACTTTCTTCTCATCAAGCGGCCACCTCAAAAAAAATCTGTTAAGAAAGAAGTATTTTCTAATAAGATCCTGATAACCGCCTTGCCTAATAAGTACACTTACCGCATCTGATGGCACATCCATATTAATAAAATCTGAAACTGACATTGATCCCCCTACAAATATTGATTACAAATCTAGTTTAGAAAGAAGCTTTGAAAAAGTTTTTTCATCATGCCTGTTTCCTTTAAAGTGCAAGACTTTGATTTTTTTGAGAAGGTCTTTATTAGAAATAACATCCTCTATCCAATTGTAGTTGTAGATTTCGCAAGGTAACAGTCGAACATTAACTTCCTCACCGTCAATTACTATAGAGTAGGTAGAATTGCTCTTAAAAGAAAAGCAATCAAACTGTGATAAGTAACGTGTTAAAGCTGTTTGCTCCCTTATCCACTCAAGCGTAACTTTTGTAGAATCCCACCATTTCTCTAGGAAAAGATCTCTCCTCTTCTGATTATCACCAAAGAAAACAACACCCACATTGATAACAGTGCACAAGTTATGCGTAAAGTTTATCTCTTTCTCTCTTCTCAAAGTAAATGCAAAATCAAAAGATTCATCATATACTTCATCTATTCGATCTATCAATAACGCATCAGCGTCCAGAAATACAAATTCAGAATTTCCAACTCGCTTACTCATATCCATCTGACATTGTATTTTCGTTAAGTACAAATTCTCCAATACAATTCCACGTGCCACTCTTTTCTTCATGGAAGTCGATTTAAGCACAGTCAATCTGAATTTATCAAATAGCTTTATAAACCAACGTGGGTTTCTGAACCCAATGATCAGATCATCAAGCTGATCTTTACTTAAGTTATCTGAAATATAGCAAGTCTCGCCACTAAGAACTTTATTAACATTTTTTGCCCAATCTACAACGATAATATTTTTGAAGTTTTCCCTAAGGTACTCAATGTTTTTTTTACCAACTCCCCAGTCATAAAAATAAATCTGACTACGAGGATAAATAAGATTCAACCTACCTATAGATTTTACAATGGTGTGAAAGTATTTTTCATCTGACATGATTAAAAAATTGGCAGGCATTAATCACTTCCTCATCAAACTATATATTAATTTTCGATCCTGTCTATCAATCACATAAAACATGCCAAGAAGCACAGAGACGAGCAACAACAAAAAGGAAGATCCGAATTTTAACACCCAACCTATATCGTTCATATTTAAAGCAACCCCTCCTATCAGAAGCGGCAAGTTACATAAGAGCGTTAGATAGTAATATCTACCATCCTGAATAATAGAAATATTCAGACGATAGAAATAATAAATAAGAAATAAATAGCTAACTACTGAAACAATAACAGTAGCTATCGCAGCCCCCAGAAATCCGAAAAAATATACCAATACAATATCAAAAAAAAGATTAAGAAAACCTGCTGATATAGCTAACAACGCCGATACCCTATTGAGTTCCAAAATACTTATAAGCATAAAATAGGCATCAGAAGCATTAACAAAAAAAACACCTAAAAAGAGAAGAAACGAAGCCATAACTGCCGGAGAATAATCATAGCCGTAAAGAATAACAATAAATTCACTCAACAACGCGCCCAACGATAAAAAAACAGGAACAACTATAACAAACTGAACCCTATCAATTCTCTTGAACAAGGCCTGGACTGTTTCTCTATCTTCAGACTTCATCAGATCGTATTTTGCTACAGTTTCAGGAAGTAATATTCCATAGAAAATCCTGAAGAAAGAAACGTTTCTAAAAAATCCAGAAACAGCGGCCGCCACACCGTAGTAGCCGACACCTATGGTAGAACTCATTGAAGTAATGACTGCCATGTCAACACTGACATCTCTCATCGAGTACGCCGACTGCCTGAAGTAATTTGACAGACCATATCTACTCACTCTACCAAGCAAAGCAAGCTTAGCTCCGGAGAAGTTGATAAATTCTCGAAACCTGGATGCAAAATCAGAACTGTAATAAAAAGCAAAGATAAGCTCTGTTATAACTATAACGACAAGTACATTCTCAAGGCTAAAACAGTTCAGCAAAAGAATTACAACAAAGCCAAGTACTCTAACTGACTCCTTAATCATCAGTACAATCGACAAGAATGGCCGCCTGGAGTCTGCGGTCATAAAGGATCGACCAATAAGATTATTATAGGCAAGCAACAGCATATAGGCTGCAAAAATCGCAAACAGCAAATCCGAAAGTTGAATATTAATAATTGCGAGCACAAATTCTCTGTTGACCCACAACACAAAAATCAATGCTGAAAAGGTCAAAATTCTTAAAACGGCAAGGCAAATCAACAGTCCTATCGCGGAAGAACTTTGATTCCTCTTTATCTCTGGTAAAAAGCGAACCAGAACATCCCCGAATGAGAAATAAAAAAGAAGAGATACTATCGTGGAATATGAAAGAAGGGTCTTGTAAACACCAAAGTCATTTACATCAAGTGTTCGTGCCAGAATAATTGACGCCAACAATCCAAAACAAGCGCCGTGCGCACGTTCCAGAATCAGCCATAAGTATTTCAAATTTAGAGCTCAATAGATCGGCGAATTTTGTTTATTAAACGCTGAAATATAGATCGATCTTTTCGTTCCTGTTCTTGAACGACTCTAAGACAATGTTCAACCTTACTCTGGTCGACCTTCTCGTCAAATGGTATGAACCCCAAAGTAGCGGAATAGCTTTTCATTTTTGTTTTTCCTCTATAATAAGGCCGCCATCCGGCGCAGCCTTCCGATTTTTCTTGTATAGACCAGCATTCCTTATCTAAAAACTCGAACCTTCTAACAAATTCAGGCTGATCAGAAAAAACACTTTCAGGAAAAAACTTTTCGATTATAGGCCTAATGTTACGTGCATCTTTATGTACGTCATGTATAAAAGCCCCCGAAATCTCTCTCTGCAGCAGCGTTTCAAGAATTAACTTGAGCGCAGAGGGTCCCTTGGGACCATCAACAAGCAGGATACACTTTCTATCGTTTACTAAATCAGGAATCAGCTTGAAAGAATCTCCAAAATGCAAATTAGCCCACTTACCCAGAGCAGCCATTCGACGAGAAGCAATTTCGACATCTGGAGATGCAGCATCATATTCAATGCTATCAAATTCTAAATTATCACGACCGGATACAAATCGAGCGATCATCTCCGTACTCTGTGCTCGAGCCCTGCCAGATTCAATTATATGCTCAATACCATAGTGATCACATAACGCACAAAACATCAACATTTCACTATGAAAAATACCCTTTGATTCAAATTCTCCTGTTTCCTCAAGAATTTTCTGGAAGGTTGGTAAAAAAGATTCACAAATGGAGATAAAATTCGCCATATACGTTCCCGCTATTAACCGGAATCATCAAAAATATATAATTTTTTAGGCCTTCAAATAACCGGTATGCACCTAAAGAATAAAGCTAATCTGACGAGTATCTATACCTGATAGTATTCCTGATACCATCCCACAAATTTACGGATACCCTCTTCCACTGGGATCGACGGTTTGTAATCCGCCCAGTCCACCAATGACTGCACATCCGCATAGGTATCCGGAACATCACCAGGTTGTAGCGGTAGCAAGTTCTTTTCGGCAGTCTTACCAAGGTTTTTCTCCAGCAGCTCGATATAAGTCAACAACTCGACCGGTCTCTGGTTGCCAATGTTGAATACCCTCCACGGAGCTTTACTGGTGGCAGGATCCGGTTTGATACCCGTCCACTGCTCGTCAGGTTCTGCCGGGCGATCCAGGGTCCGTATGATGCCTTCAACAATGTCGTCGATGTAGGTGAAATCACGGCGGTGTTTACCGTAATTGAACACATTGATTGGCTCACCGGCCAGAATCGCCTTCGTAAACAGAAACAAGGCCATATCCGGGCGACCCCAGGGACCGTAGACAGTGAAAAACCGCAGGCCGATAGTGGGTAATCCGTAGAGATGACTATACGTATGGGCCATCAGCTCATTGGACTTTTTCGAAGCGGCATATAAAGAAAGGGGATGGTCAACATTGTCATGCTCTGAAAACGGCATAGTTTCATTAGCACCGTAAACAGAACTGGAGGAGGCGTAAACCAGATTCTCGACCCTGTTGTAGCGGCACCCTTCCAGAATATTCAGGAAGCCAACAATATTACTGTCGATATAGGCTCTTGGATTCTCAATGCTATAGCGAACACCTGCCTGAGCCGCTAGATGAACGACCCGATCGAATTGCTCATCAGCAAATAGCTTTTCCATCGCCGCCTGATCAGCCACATCTATTTTAACGAACCGGAAACAACCGTCGCTTTGCAGATCTTTCAGTCGGTCAAGACGGGCATACTTCAGGGAGACATCATAGTAGTCATTGATATTATCAAGACCAACGACGTCATCACCACGTCTGAGCAATACTTCACAAACATGAGAACCGATAAACCCTGCAGCTCCGGTTACGAGTACCTTCATTTTAAATTCCTGATCTCTTTGGCCTGATTCTCAGCCTGTATTCGGATTACAGCCGACCGTCGACCAGTTCGGCAGGTAACAAATGTTTAATGTCATAGAGGACGTGCTCAGATTTACCAAGTGCGCGAATCTCCTTCGCAGACATTTCAGCAAACTGACCATGACCCACCGCCAGAATAATGGCATCGTATTGCTCGTCCTCCAGGTCCGGAACCAGATCGATGCCATATTCTGCCTTCGCCTCCTCAGCGTCAGCCCAGGGATCATAAACATCCACCTGAGCATGATATTCGTTGAGCTCCCGGATCATATCTATCACTCGAGTATTACGCAGATCCGGGCAATTCTCTTTAAAGGTCAGCCCCATAATCAATACCCGGCTGTCCACCACCTGGATCTTACGCTGAGTCATCAGCTTGATCACTGTGGAGACCACAAAAGCACCCATGCCATCATTCAGACGTCGACCGGCAAGGATAATCTCCGGATGGTAACCAATAGACTGCGCTTTATGGGTCAGGTAGTAGGGATCGATACTGATGCAGTGCCCCCCCACCAGTCCGGGGCGGAACGGCAGAAAGTTCCACTTGGTGCCGGCCGCCGCTAACACTTCACCGGTATCTATATCCAGCTTGTCGAAAATAATCGCCAGCTCATTGATCAGCGCGATATTCAGATCACGCTGTGTATTTTCGATCACCTTGGCCGCTTCCGCCACTTTGATGGAGCTGGCTTTATGGGTCCCTGCAGTCACGATGGAGCCGTAAAGCTGGTCCACAAACTCTGCAGTTGGGGCATTGGAACCCGAGGTTACCTTGAGAATGGTTTCCAGCCGATGCTCCTTGTCACCGGGATTGATCCGCTCCGGACTGTAGCCGACTGAAAAGCCTTCATTAAAAATCAACCCGGATATCTCTTCCAGAATCGGGACACAGACCTCTTCGGTGGCACCGGGATAGACAGTAGACTCGTAGACCACGGCGTCACCAGCGGATAACACCGAGCCAATCATCTCCGAGGCCCTGATCAGCGGCGTCAGATCCGGTTGTTTATACTCATCGATAGGAGTCGGGACGGTGACGATAAAGACGTTACAACTCACCAGATCAGTTTTGTCACAACTGAAGCGGAGCTGCGATGACTCTCCGAGTTCCTCCGATGTCACTTCCTGGGTAGAGTCTCGTCCCTCCAGCAGCTCCTCAACCCGTGCAGCCCTGATGTCAAAACCAACTGTGTCATAGCGGCGCCCAAAAGAGACCGCCAACGGCAACCCCACATAACCCAGTCCAATGACCGCAATTCTGAGCTGGTTAAAACGATCTGCAAGATCCATATCTCTGATGTCCTTCCGAATTGTTCCGAGTTCCGGCGCTCACTGGACGTGCCGGTCTGATTGTAGCTCGAGGTGCATCTCAAGCCACAAAGTATCTTCCATCTCACATTGAGGCTGATATCCGCTGATCTGATCGAGCAAAAATTGTCGCACAGCCATCACTTCCTGTTGCCTGAGAAGGTCATCAAGGCTGGCAACCAGTTGGCAGATATCCTCACACTCCGGGCCCTGCTCATCCGCTACCATTATAAGCGGGTGCTCTGTGCCAGATACATTGTCACCGATCAACAGCTCCTCATAAAGTTTCTCACCATGACGGAGACCGGTATAGCAGATCGGGATGCCACTCCCCGAATTTTTTCCATCCCCCTCTCCCACCTGGTAGCCGGACAAACGTATCATCCGCCGGGCAAGATCGGCAATCTTTACCGGCCCCCCCATATCCAGTACAAACAGGTCTCCCCCCCGCCCCATGGAGCCAGCCTGGATCACCAGCGATGCAGCTTCCGGAATCGTCATAAAGTAGCGAATGATATCCGGATGGGTGACGGTCACCGGGCCTCCTCGGGCGATCTGCTCCTTAAACAGTGGAATAACTGAACCCGATGACCCCAGCACATTGCCGAAGCGCACCATCGAAAAACAGGTCCGCCGGTTTGCCTGACTCAGCTGCAGCCCCTGCAACACCATCTCAGCCATCCGTTTACTGGCTCCCATGGTATTCGTCGGGCGCACCGCTTTATCAGTGGACACCAGTACAAAATGCTCCACCCCCATTCTTACCGCTTCGATGGCAATATTGAAGGTCCCGATCACGTTGTTTCGCACGCCCGCAAGAACGTTGTGCTCAACGATTGGAACATGCTTATAGGCTGCGGCGTGATAAATGGTGGTGATGTTATAGACCTGAAGCAGTTTAGCCACCAGGCCCCGGTCTAATACAGTACCGAGGATGGGAACCACACGTATATCCAGACAGTACTGTCCAACCCGTTTATTCAGTTCCTCAACGATACTGAACAGCTGAAATTCGGAGTGTTCCAGCAGAATCAAACGATCGGCTTCCAGATTCAGGATCTGCCGACAGAGTTCGGAACCAATCGTTCCGCCCGCCCCGGTTACCATCACCGTTTTGCCACGAACACAGCGGTGCAACAGATCCGGATGAGGGGGAATTTCCTGACGCCCTAACAGATCAGTCATGTCGATCTCATAGAGTTCGGTCAGATCTGCGCGACCCAGGGCAATATCATCCAGTGACGGCATACTCCGCACAGCAACCGCTACTTTTTCCAGGCGGTCGAGAATACATCGCCGATCCGCCCGGCTGGCACTCGGCATCGCCAGCAGAACCTCCAGCGATTCATACTCCTCCTTCAACCCGGATATGGCAGTCCAGTCACCCAGCACCTGCAGGCCCGCCACCTGGTGACCGTGTAAGGCCGCTTTATCGTCGATAAACCCCAGTAACCGAACTTCACTGCTGAGACCCAGAGAGGAAGCAAGCTGAACCCCGGCCTCACCGGCACCATAGATCAGCAGGTGCTTTCGCTTTTCAGTTCGAAAGAGATCGGCAATAAACCAGCGGGCCACCTGGCGACTACCACCGATGGTAATGCAGAGCACCATCCAGAAAATAAAGGGCAAAGAACGAGGCGCGAACAGGTCGATATTAAGAAATTGCGGCAGATAGAACGGAAAAAGAGACCATATCAGCGCGGCAATACCGTTTGCCCAGGCGATGGTCAGCATCGCCCGATGGCCGATATAGCGGATCACCGCCCGGTAAAGCCCCATCCGAACAAATATAGGAATGGCGACCAGCGGTGCCACCCCAAATAGGAACCACTGGCCGCCACCAGGTTGGTACCATTCACCCAGCCGTAAGGAAAACGCCAGCCACAGAGAAACCAGTACGAGCCCGGTATCCAGCAGCGCTACCAGCGAAGCCTTATAGAGCCGGTCCAGTCCCAGAAGCTGCTTTAGCATCGAGAAGTGCTGCCGGAGTACAAAATGAAATCAGTGATTCTCGACGCTCTTACCACGACCGATGGCATAGTAGGTGATCCCCCGCTCGTCCAGCTGCTGCGGATCGAACAGATTACGACCATCAAAAATGACCGGCTCGCTGAGCTGCTGCTCGATCAGCTCAAACTCCGGTGCCCAGAAGCTCTTCCACTCTGTACAGATTGCCAGCGCATCGGCACCAGTCAGCGCCTCCTGCTGATTCTCCACCAGTTCCAGATCAGGGCGATCGCCGTAGATGCGGCGAGTCTCCTGACTGGCTTCAGGGTCATAGGCCCGAACCTTCGCTCCGGCCTGCCACAAGGATTCCATCAGCACACGGCTGGGAGCTTCACGCATATCATCGGTATTAGGCTTAAAAGCCAGCCCCCACAAGGCGATCGTTTTTCCCAGGAGGTCTCCACCATAATGAGCAGAAATCAGCTCGAACAGCTTATCTTTCTGTCGCCTGTTAATCACCTCCACTGCAGTGAGCAATTCCGCCTCATAGCCACACTCACGGGCAGTACGCTCCAGCGCCTGGACATCTTTTGGAAAACAGGATCCACCGTAGCCACAGCCAGGATAGATGAAGTGGTAACCGATACGGGGATCGGAGCCAATACCGTTACGAACACTCTCGATATCCGCACCCAAACGTTCCGCCAGATTGGCCATCTCGTTCATAAAGCTGATCTTGGTAGCCAGCATTGCGTTGGCGGCATATTTCGTCAGCTCTGCCGAACGGATATCCATAAAGATCAGCTTATCCCGCTGACGGTTAAAAGGACTGTAGAGCTCGCGCATCTGCTCCATGACCCTCTCTGAGGCGGTACCCACAATAATGCGGTCCGGCTTCATAAAGTCAGCAACGGCGTTCCCCTCTTTCAGAAACTCTGGATTAGACGCCACATCAAACGCAATCTCTACGGTACGTTTATCCAGCTCGCCCTTTATCGCCTCCTGAACCTTATCCGCTGTTCCGACCGGTACGGTGGACTTAGTAATAACGGTCTTGGGATTTTCCATTAATTGACCGACTGTACGGGCCACTTCCAGAACATACTTCAGGTCTGCTGACCCATCCTCATCCGGAGGAGTACCTACTGCAATAAAGATCAGATCACTATCGGCTACCGCTTCTTCTGCAGAAGTGGTAAAAGACAGTCGTTTACCTTCAAGACCGTCCTCCACGTAGCGCTTCAAGCCCGGTTCATAGATTGGTATTTCACCGGCTTTCAGGGCGTCGATTTTAGATTCATCTACGTCAACACAGCATACATGGTGTCCCGATTCAGCCAGGCAGGCCCCCGTAACCAATCCCACATACCCGGTACCAAAAATCGATACTCTCATAAAACGTTTGTCCTGCTTTTACTACCAATTCGACGCCAGAATATATGTACGAATCCTGACATTTTGTTTCAGCCAAACACTGCCTGGAGCCAGTGACACTTGCCCCTCAGCAGCCTGGATTGCTGATGGCCGGTTTCGACAGTGATCAACTACCCACCTGTAATGTTTACCACAGTCCCCGAGTATCAATAACTACCTTGCTGGTGATTTTTGACAGAGGAATACCTTTAAACGCCTTATGATCAACTAGTGCAACAAGGGTATTAGCCTCCGCCAGGGCCGCATCCAGCTCCATCAGCTCAACCCCGGCTTCTGCCAGCTCAGCCGGTAATGTATCGATATGGGGTTCCACCGCCAGCACCCGGCCCAGCCCCTCGCTGGCAATGGTTTTAACAATTTCCAACGCAGGGCTCTCACGCAAGTCATCGATATCCGCTTTGAAAGCAAGTCCCAGACAAGCAATAACCGGGCGTTTGAATTCGTCGGCTGCGTTACGAACCTTCTCGATCACATAGTCCGGTTTACTGTCATTAACCTCCCGGGCCATGCGAATTAATCGCGCCTGCTCCGGAGCGCTACTGACAATAAACCAGGGGTCAACCGCTATGCAGTGGCCGCCAACACCCGGCCCGGGATTCAGAATGTTGACCCGAGGATGGCGGTTGGCCAGCGCTATCAGTTCCCAGACGTTCACATTCAGTTTGTCGGCAACAATCGACAACTCGTTAGCAAAGGCAATATTAACGTCACGGAAGGCGTTTTCGGTCAGCTTGCTCAATTCTGCTGTCCGGGCATCGGTGGTAATACACTCACCGCGGACAAAGGTCTGGTAGAGCTCTCTGGCCTGCTCGGCACAGGCCGATGTCAGGCCACCAATCACCCGATCATTGGCTACCAGCTCCTGCAATACCTGCCCCGGAAGCACTCGCTCAGGACAGTGAGCAACATGGATATCCGGCTTATCTTTGTGCTGGTGGGGAAAGTGAAGATCCCTACGATATTCAGCCAGCCAGTGGGACAACTGTTCTGTTGCCCCAACAGGTGAAGTAGACTCCAGTACCACCAGATTCCCCGCCCGCAGCACCGGTGCTATCGCTTCTGCAGCCTGCCGAATATAGGAGAGATCTGGTTGATGGCCATCTTTAAAGGGAGTCGGGACCGCGATCATAAAAGCATCAGCAGACTCCGGCTCCAGGGTCGCACGGAGCTTACCCGTAGTAACCACTGCTTTAACAACGATATCCAGATCCGGCTCAACAATATGGACCTCACCACGATTGATGGTTTCTACCGCATTCGGTGTGACATCTACACCTACGACATCTACCCCGCGCGAAGCCAGGACGGCAGCTGTAGGCAACCCGATATAACCAAGACCAACTACCGAAACCTTACTGTATGCCATTTGTATCCCTTACCTAATTCGTTTAAGCCGCCCTATACCTTGACAAGCATATGCAGGACGTTACTTTTCCCTCAAGGACTGAACTACTCGTAATTAAATCTGCACCAGCGATTCCAGTGCTTTAACGATCCGCTCGCAGGCCAGGCCATCACCGTAGGGGTTATGCGCAATGCTCATCCTTCGATACAGGTCATCATCATCCAGTAACCGGCTAGTTTCTTCAACGATTCGTTTATAGCTGGAACCCACCAGCAACACGGTCCCTGCGTCCACCGCCTCGGGACGTTCAGTAGTATCACGCATAACAAGCACCGGTTTACCGAGCGAAGGAGCCTCCTCCTGGATTCCACCCGAATCAGTGAGTATCAAACAGGAACGTCCCATAAGGTAGACAAAAGGCAAATAGTCCTGCGGAGAGATCAGAATAACGTTGCTATTTTCGCCTAGAATTCGATTGACTGGCTCCTGGACATTGGGGTTCAAATGGACAGGGTAAAGAATCTGAACGTCATCCCTTTCAGAAAGAGTGGCCAACGCCCTACAGATATTCTCAAACCCTGCACCAAAACTTTCTCGCCGGTGACCCGTCACCAATATCAGCTTTTTGTCAGGATTGAGATAATCAAAGCGATCTGTGAAAGCGCCTCGAAAAGACTTATCTGACTCGATTTTGCGGTTAACATATAGCAGCGCATCAATCACCGTATTGCCGGTCACGTATATCTGAGCTTCGCTGCAACCTTCACTTACCAGGTTCTGTCGGGATCTGTCTGTCGGGGCAAAATGCAGATCGGTAATACTACTCGTCAACTTACGATTAATCTCTTCGGGCCAGGGTGAATAGATATTACCGGTTCGTAACCCGGCTTCTACATGTCCAACCGGTATCTTGTGATAGTAAGCAGCCAGACTACTGGCAAGGGTAGTCGTAGTATCCCCGTGAACCAGGATTCGATCGGGAAGAAAGTCACTGAATACCGACTCCAGCCCTTTCAATACAGAGCAGGTGATATCGCTGAGAGTCTGTCCTGCTTTCATCAGATTAAGATCAAAATCCGGCTGTATATTAAACAGATCCAGCACCTGATCCAGCATCTCCCGATGTTGAGCCGTCACGCAGACACGAGCATCAAACGCCGGATGACTGATCAGCTCTTTGACGAGAGGAGCCATTTTAATGGCCTCAGGGCGCGTACCGAATACAAGAAGCAGTTTCATCTGCTTCATAAATGGGATCCTCTCGCTGTCTTCATGATCGAGGAATAAAAATCAGCCAAAATTACTCTATTCGAATCCATAAATAACACTTTCAGCCCATCCATCGCGGTCCCGAACTTTTGCGTGCATTAGCCCACTTTTGTTAGCGAACGCGCCCTCACTTACGGCCATAAGTATCTTCCAGCCGGACAATGTCATCCTCTCCAAGATAGCTACCAGTCTGTACCTCAATCAGATCCAGAGGAATCTTACCCGGATTTTCCAGACGATGAACATCGCCAATCGGAATATAAGTGGACTGATTTTCACTGATCAGGAATGTTTCTTCACCCCGAGTTACCTTTGCAGTTCCCTGAACGACGATCCAGTGCTCAGCTCGATGATGGTGCTTTTGTAGTGACAGCTTTTCTCCGGGCTTTACTCGGATGTGCTTGACCTGAAATCGCTCACCATCGTCAATGGACTGGTAGCTTCCCCATGGGCGATAGACCTCGACCTGGTCAACAGTTTCCTTCCGCTGAACTGCTTTTAGCTCGTTTACTATCTGCTTGACCTCCTGCACTCGATCTTTATCTGCCACCAGAACCGCGTCTGGAGTCTCCACTACCACCAAATTATCGACTCCAACAACACCAATAAGCCGGGAGGAAGAGTTCAGGTAACTGTCTTTGACTTCAGAAACAACCACATCGCCTTTCAGTACGTTACCACTGTCATCTTTATCGGAAACTTCCCATAGTGCCGACCACGCACCAACGTCACTCCAGCCTGCGTCCAGCGGAACTACTCGAGCTGCCTTTGTTTTTTCCATCACCGCGTAGTCGATGGAATCATCCGGGCATGCCGCAAACGCTTTCTCATCAAGTCGGATAAAGTCCAGATCCGAGTGTTCTTTGTCCAGAGCCTCACTACAAGCTTTAAGAATATCCGGACTGAATTTATTAAGCTCTTCCAGATATCGGGAAGCAGAAAACAAAAACATTCCACTGTTCCAGTAATACTCTCCTGAGTTCACATACTCCCGAGCAGTTTCTAACTCTGGTTTTTCCACAAACTCAGAAACAGGCAAACTATGATCTTCCTTTCCCCCTACACGGGCGCGAATATAGCCGTATCCTGTCTCTGCATGTGTGGGCACTATTCCAAAGGTCACAAGGCTGCCGGAATAAGCAGCCAGGCGAGCAGAGTCGATGGCACAATGGAATGCGGCACGGTCTTGAATAACATGATCTGCTGCCAGTACCAGTAATAATGGATCATTACCACTACGCATTGCATGTATTGCAGCTAATGCGACAGCGGGAGCAGTATTTCGGCCTGCCGGTTCCAGAATGATGCCATTGTGATCCTGGTCGATCTGACGTAACTGTTCTGCCACCAGAAAGCGATGAGAATCGTTGCAAATAATCAGCGGGGAGAGCGCCCCCTTCAACTTATCTAGCCGCTGTACGGTATCCTGAATCATCGAAGTACCGTTCACTAAAGGCAAAAATTGCTTAGGACAGCTGCTACGAGAAGCCGGCCATAACCGTGTTCCTGATCCACCGGACATTATCACTGGTAGAAGTTTCTGGTTGCCCATCTCCTCGGTCATCTCCTTTTAAACCCCAATCAGAGTACAAAATTTAAACTAGGCTAAGATTAGCACGGCACACCATGGTGATGGCACATTCAATTCAAAATGAAATGCATGAATCATGATCTACGCATGACACTTAGGGAACCTGCCATCAAGTCCCTTGCGCCTCTGTTTTTCAGAACAATCAGAGATCAAGGCAACAATTACAGACATACTGGTTGTCTGTCGAAAATCGGTAACACTGAGATCTGATCGCCCTGAAAGCCTCAAAGGGCGAGCTCTGGAACGGCCATCTGCTTTGTCAGACAGTTTGAAAAGGTCCAGATGTTTCACTGCTCTGCATTTCGTGCATCTGGCCGCTTTATAGCCCGCAGAGAAGACACTGCACTTATTCGCAGTTTTCTAAGCGCGAGAACCGTTACACATTTAGATGCGATTAGGATAATGGCCTCTCTGCTTGTAGAGGAAGAAAAAGCTAAGGAGCGGAGTCAATATGCATTCCTATGCACAAACCCTTTAAAAACAGTCAGAAAAATTATCTTAAGATCGAACCACAACGACCAGTTCTCAATATAATAGAGATCATATTCGACTCTCTTTTCCATCTTATCCAAGGTATCTGTTTCACCCCGCCAGCCATTTATTTGAGCCCATCCTGTAATACCGGGCTTAACCAGATGCCGCTTCATATAGCCACCAATCAACCCTTTATATTCCTCATTATGAGCTACAGCGTGGGGTCTAGGGCCAACAATGGACATACGGCCTTGCAGTACATTAAAGAACTGCGGTAGTTCGTCTAACGAAGTCCGGCGTAAAAAAGCACCTAAAGGTGTGATCCGAACATCATTTTTTTGCGCTTGCTGAACAACAGCCCCATTATCCTGTACATTCATAGAGCGGAATTTATATACCTTGATTTCTTCACCATTAATTCCATAGCGACGTTGTTTAAAGATGGCCGGTCCCGGAGAGGTGCTTCTTATCGCGATCGTAATGGCTATCAATAAGGGACTGATCAGCCCCAAAATAACGGCTGCAAGCACACGGTCCTCTATTGCTTTTAGGATTCGGTGGATGCCATCCATTGGTGAAGCCGATAGGTTAATCACCGGCATCCCAGCAATTTCACTCATGGAATGGTTAAGTAGTTGAAATCCGAAAATATCCGGAACGAAACGAATCTCAACGGGAATATCATCCATTTTCTCAAAGAGCTGTTTCATCTCAGCTTCTTTTGCCAGCGAAAGCGCTATCCAAACCTGATCTACGCCATTGTTTCTTACGTAATCAGGGCATTCTGCAAGCTTCCCTAATATAGGCGTATCGTCTAAATAAGCTGCAAGAGAAACATCCTTTACATCGGTAAAAAACCCTTCTAACTGAAGCCCGGTCCAACGCTCCTGTTTGAGAGTCGTTGCTACCCGCTGACCCAACTGTGAGGCGCCCACGATAACTATACGTCGAGTATTAAGACCATTCTCTCGGATATAGGCCAGTAATGATCGGAGTAACAGCCTGGAAACAACCAGTCCTACTAGACCTATCATGTACCAAGTACCAAACCAGATTCGGGAATAGTCAGCAGATGTTTTAGTCAATACTGAAAGAAGGGCAAGGCAAGCAAATAGAGAAGTCCAAGCAAAAAAAAGCGTGCGCACTTCCTCCATCTTCGTAGCCCCCCGCCAAGCCCGATACACGGACAAGAAGGGATAGACGGAAAACGAGGCCAAAGAGCCCACAACAATAGCAATGGTATACGCTCGATGGAATGTCCAAGTATCAATAGCCAGCCCCATGGCGACCCAGCCCGACAAAACAAGGACTAACCAGTCCTGAACTCGCAATGACCACATTAACAATTGAGAGTGTTCTTTTAAAAAACCGGAGTATTTCATTGAATTTCTTTAATAAACATTTGTATTGTAGCGCAACAAAAACAGCACCAGATATCTACGATTAAGCCTAACAAAACAGAAATAGACAACTAAAAATACTGTTAAAGACAACCCACAGTTGCTCTCAACATGATCCGCACTAGATCAAACCACAACTCCACCTGAAACCAAGTGTTAACGTGCTTCTTCCTCACTTATTGATTATGGGCTAACAACAAAAATACAATAAAACAACCAAGCAAAAACCAACGGGAATACAGAATACTGTCACTCTCAAATCCTGAAACCCAGTTATTTGAGAGAAACCATCAAATAGTGAAGCCAATATGCTGACCATCTATTTACGCAACCTGAAGTTCCTCGAAATCAGCCCGAATATTAAACAAAATCCATCTGCATCATCCTAAGGGCAAAAACCTGGTCATTGAAACCGAGCAAAGCGATAATAAACAAGCCTACATGCCGAGGTAACCAGCATGTAGGCTCCAAAAACTAATGCCTACTTAATAAAAGCCAACAACTCAAGATAAGCATCGTATTCAATAGCCTTCTCTGAGCGAAGCACAAAACTCCGATATGCAATTCGCCAACTCCTTTTGCTACTTAGTCCTTTCCACTTCCGAGAGGATCCAGTCGTATGTCCTCTTCAGACCAGAAACAAGTGGCTCAGCTGGCTGCCAGCCCAACTTTTCTTTAATAAGTTTATTATCTGAGTTTCTACCCCTGACTCCTAACGGCCCAGGAATGTGCTTTATGGAAATATCTTTTCCCGCAATGGTCATAACCATCTTCGCCAGCTCATTAATAGAAACCATCTCTTCAGAACCAATATTAACAGGTCCCTCCCAATCAGATCTCATTAAACGCAAGACCCCTTCGACACACTCATCGACATGTAGGAATGATCTGGTCTGTTCTCCATCTCCCCACATTTCTATTTCACCACCATCTTTGGCCATTGCAACTTTTCTACAGAAAGCAGCAGGCGCTTTTTCACGGCCCCCGTCCCAAGTGCCTTCTTCTCCAAAAATATTATGGAAGCGTGCGACTCGAACCTCCATTCCATAATTCCGTCCAAAAGCGAGATATAAACGCTCACTAAACAGTTTTTCCCAACCATATTCGCTATCAGGGTTTGCTGGATAAGCTGAATCTTCAGAACACAAAGGATTGTTAGGATCAAGCTGATTATGTTCTGGGTACATGCAAGCCGAAGAAGAGTAAAAAACTCGCTTAATATTACGACGATGACATGCTTCCAGTACATTGAGATTTATCAGTGCTGAGTTATGCATTATATCGGCATCGTTCTCACCGGTGAATACAAACCCCGCCCCCCCCATGTCTGCAGCTAGTTGATATACCTCATCAAACGGTTGATTGAAAACCTCCTTGCATACACTTGGATCCCTCAAATCTGCTTTAATAAAATCGTCTGCTTGGGTTTCATTGAACTCTGGAAATTTAAGGTCAACTCCTCGAACCCAAAAACCATCCTTTTTTAAACGCTTAACCAAATGACTACCGATAAAGCCACCTGCCCCACAAACAACTGCGGTTTTCATACGTCTCTCCTAACTTCTTCCTTCAATAGTTTACCAAAAAGCCTAAAAGCCGATAAATAACGTGGGACAAACACACGATAATCAGATACACACCTATAAAACCACCCAAGGTATAGCTTATCCACAATATCTGGGATAGGAGCTTGACGTCCCGTTAAAAATGCGATCGCGGCCCCGGTACAAATGATCCCCGATGGTTCATCAAGGTTCGCCTTCAAAAACGCTCCTAGTTTTTCCTGAACTCCTCCACCCAAGTTGATCATGATAAACTTCGGTCTGCGCTCATTGAGTATTCCAAGCAACTTAAAGTCCTTATAGTCACCTTTATAGAAAGGTGCAATATAAGAATCCCCCTCGCCGAGTTCAATTCCGATCGATTTAAGATACTCTCTATTTGCAGCCTGATCATCAGCACTGGGATCAATTAGAAAAAGATTTTTATTGAGATCCAAATTCTTATCGCCTAAGAACTTCCTAAGAAACTCCAACCCAGATAGTTTTTTTAGCGAAACCCTTTTAAATAGTCTTAGTACCAATAGCATAAACCCACTATCGGGAATGGCGAAATCGGCATCAAGCAACGCCTGATGATACTCCTTATCATCATCGATAGTAGCCAGAGCCGGAGCAGCAGGAACAACCATGAGCCTGCCCTGAGACAACAACCTTATTGCTTGGGGGTAGTCGCCCTTAACATAGCTAACCCCTTGTATTTCAATAAACTCAGACATAGACAAACCGAAACTTATATAACCAGTCAAAAACCAGGCCACACTTACGAATGGACAGGTCAGAGTACCCGAACCACCGTTGCTAAGCAACGGTTACCAGAGTGTCCGAAATCATTATCAATAAACCAACCTTTGCCGGCACTCATATTTTCTTTTTTTAAAAAACAAAATCCCGAGAAAACTTACCGCCAGATAAGTAACAAGAAGCCTCGGAGTATAGAATAAATTATAATACATTCCATATAGAGTGAGAATCGAAACCATCGGAAACAATAACAAGTACACACTTGAATTTGCAACAGCCTTTATAAAACAAGTGTCAAGAAAAGCATAAAATAATCCCAACAGCGAAAATAGCAAAACAACTACATAAGGTCCATGCATGAGCCGCGCTTCACCCCAGAAGGAAACCGCAACACCGGATGACTTAAATTCAGAAGAGCCAGACAATAGATATTCATTATTTCCTTCCAAGCTTGATTTAGAAAACCCAAGCGGCGAGAGAAAATAGCTTGGAATCAGATCAAGATAGTTTCTAACACTTACGTCTACGCTATAAACTTCCTCACCAACCACGTCTCTAATTCGAAAATAATTGAGCACGGGGGGATAAAGGTTACTTACAACTTGCCACTGCAAAACAGAGCTGTAATTCACCTCGATTTTTTGCTTCCCCTCTTCACTAACACGCAAATAACCCAAAGCAGCCCATAAAAACACTACTCCGAATAATAAGGAAGGAATATACTTCTTAACCTTAGGCAAAAACAAAAATATTAGAGCCATAGCCCACAACAAAGAAAAAAGCAATATCCCACGACTATTAAACAACGCTAAAACTAACAACGCGCAAAGCCCAATCAAAATCCAGAATATCTTTACCCATTTTTTTCTCGACAAAAAAGGACAGAGAGAAAGAGTTAACGACACGATAAAGATCAGATTATTCTTAATCATACCAAGCCAAGTCATACCAGGAATGTACACCGACTTTAGAAGGTGATTTTCAGCAAAGAGAAAAACCCCTCCGTATATCCAAAAAATAACAGCAGAAACGCCACTACCTAATAAAAAAGTAACAATAAGAAAGTACTTCAATCTTATTATGGAGACATCTTTCAACAACTCACTAATAAGACCTCCCCGAATTTTTGCAATCTTTAACTTTTTCCGATACAAAAAAGCTCTTCTTCCAACAGCATTAAAGCAACAGAAAGCAAAAATACAAAAACTGCCCAGCCAAAATTCTCTGTCTAACACGAACACATAATCGTAATATTCCCGAACAAAGAGCTCATACAAAACGAAAGCCAGATAGAAAGACATGACAAAGCCACCAACAAAAGCTGTCGACGGCATCAGTAACCAATATGGATCATTAAGAGATCTGAGACCTAAAAAGGCAAAAAAGCAAAATCCAAAAACGAAACTCAATGTCAAAAAAGTTAAATCCAATTTTACAAAGCCTCTTCGATCTATGAGTAGCCCTTTTGTTTTCTAGAAAACATTTGAAACGAAAAAGTTATACAACATATAAGGCTCTTTCGATTAAACATAAAGTTCCCAAAAGTATACATCACAAAAAACAAAGTCAGACTGAAAAAGGGTTCTTCTACATAAAAGTGGTACTTAACACTCCACCAAGCGATTCCTGCAATGATCAAAGCTCTATTAAAATCCAGAGCCTCTATTATCCACCTCGTCTCCAACATCCTCAAAGCGACAGCCAATAGAACGGTATTAGTCAAAAACATAGAAAAGACAAACATGATTGCTAACTGATTTAACGCTACCCCACCTGTAAGTAAGTACAAAATAGCGTACAGTATAAGAACAATACCGACGACATACATAACCAGGCGCACCATCAATCTCTCTTTTTCCATCGCCAGCATATATGATGAGGATGCAACATACATTGCCGAGAAGTTCAATGCGGGAAGAATAATCTCAATTATTCTGATACTTTCGACATATTCAGTAAAAAAGTTATTAATAATAACTGGAAGTATAGCCGTCCCTCCTACAATGATAACCGGTGTGATAATCGACAGGGCGGAATTAATTTGCCTAACAAGAATTAGAAGTTCCTCTTTGTTCATCTTATCCTTGGAATTTTTCCTTACTAGCTCAGGATAAAATAGAGAAAAAAGTGCATTGAAAGGAATTGCACCAGCTCGGAATACGAAAAGTGCAAGGGTGTAGTAACCAAACTGACTCTGTGTCAACAACAAAGCACCGAACAACCGGTCCATTGAGTTACTTAACAGCACAACGAGATTATAAAGAAGAAGGTTAATAGCAGTAGGAGCAAGATCCTTTATTGATACGGATATTCTAATAATACGATCTTTATACTCCGCTAGAGACAGAATAATATTTCTTCCAGAATAAGCAACACCACAAAGCCGTCCTAAAACAAGAGAAGCCGCTACTAGCCATACAGTAAGATCTCCCCAAAACACAATCACAAGAATAAAAAAGAAGCTAACCAACGGGCTTATCATTTGGCTAAACGCATAATGAAACGGACGTCTTTGAACCCGGTACACATCGTTACCGAACAAATACACTATTTGAAGACCAACGGTTAAACCAACCATTAACCAAATATAAAAATCTAATTCACCGTAGTTAAATACAAACGAATAACATAAAGTTGAAGCGATTACCAGCAAAGTAATAAAGGCGTGAAATATTGAGCATATATGCAGCAACCCAAAACATTCGCCATCTTTACCTGCGCCTTTAAGTTCAGGATATTTTCTATCAAAAGTCCATAAGAGCCCAAAGTGCAAAAAGCTACAATAGTCGATAATAACCAAAATCGTCCCGATGAGTCCAAGCTCACTGGGAGACATATATTTTGCAAAAATCAATGATCGCAGGACGCCTACAACTGCAACAATATAGGTTGTAGACGATAAGAACAGCGCGCCGAAAGCAAATTTTTTAGTGTCCAAAATAAAGAACCATCTTAATATCAACCTTATCACACTGTATGGATATTAATTTCTGGATGGAAAGCCGACATAGTGAAAGCCAGTGTGGTAGGGTATAGCAGATATACATCTCTTATTTTTGGATAAAAGTAAGGGATTAGTTCAGCGCTTATATTGGGTCGCATTAATTTCAAACCAGAAAACTCTGAATTACTTCTCACTTCCTTCTCAAACTGAAGTTTAGTTACTGGATGCGGCTTAACGAGACATTCAGATATACCATTTAGCTTTTTTAACTTTTCAGAATCAAAGTCTCTTGCAATACACAACGCACTAAAATCAAGCGCATTCTCTATATCATAGTTTTTTCTAATTTGTTCTGCGTAATAAGCACCAAAGGAACTCATCATTTCAGCTATATCAAAAGCAAAGCCATCAGTAATTAGGTCTGGCCGGCTACGACATGAATATTCAAATTTCTTATCACCAAGCCATACTGAAAACTCAATATCTTTTGAAACATAAACTCTTGAGACAATTTTTCTTAGATAATATTTCAGATGATGATAAATGCCCGGAGGTGTTCGATGATAGTTACCATAACCATCTTCCAAACCGAGCTCAGATTTAGGCTTAAGATGGTGAATAAGAATTCCAGTCTCTATTTTTTCATCATTACCATAAAAAAGGCAAACCGACTGACTACAATCAACCTTCTTCAAGATATTTTTATAGCGCCTACTAATTGACAGATATTCCTTCCCTATGATTTTTTTTATAAAACTGCCATCCCGGGCTCGCGGGAAGTAGAATATCTGATCCCACACCTTCGTATCAACGCAATCTGGTGATATCCTTCCATCATCGAGTATCGCCAGAATTACCTTTTTTTCGCGCTTATTTCTTAACGCTTCATACCGTATTAGATGTGCCTGTAATGCTTGATATTCTGTTGCCACAAAGAAAAAAAGAGTTTCAGACTCATGCACTGGCTTTGCATCAAAAATATTAGTCATCTGATCCCCCATACTTAGAAGCATGCCTCAAGGGAATCATGATGCTTTTTTATTTCCGTCACGATCGACTTTGAGCTTCTGTCCCTCATAGATTCACTTACGCAAAACCTGTCTACTCTGTTCCCAGATAGCAAATCTTCCATGCATTTCGAAAGCTCTTCTGGTTCTCTTGTGTTACTTATAAGCCCATTTTTATTTAACAAAACAACTTCCGAAACACTACCAACGTCTGTTGAAATTACTGGAACGCCGCACGCCAAAGCTTCTATAACGCTAAAGGGCATCCCTTCCGTTTTAGAAGACATTAGATAAAGGTCCGACATCTGTAGTACTGCGGCAACTTCATCACTCGACCTTTCCCCTAATAGTAGGACTTTTTGGTTCAGGCCAAGCGTCTCAATGGTCTCTATTAGCTTGTTTCTTAACGAACCATCACCAACCACGATCATTCTAGAATCTGGGTTTGTTTGATTAAGTAATGAGAATGCTTTTACTGCCAAAACTGGATCTTTTGGCTCTTCAAGCCGACCGACAAAGGTTACCAGTTGACTTGCACCGATTTCGAAATCATTTTGCGACATTTCATCGCGCAATGAAGATTTTTCTTCATCTGTTTTCGGATAAAATACATCTTCATCATACCAAGTACTAAGGGATGAGCTTTTATTTTTCAGCTCAGGATATTTAGTTAAAATACCTTTTAGATTCTTATTTCCTATTGCGTATACATGTGCCATTTTTGACAAAATAGTTTTTTCTGTTACTTCCGCCAAAAAAGGAAAAAATCGCCACCTGGAATCCGAACAACGAGAAGTATTAATCTCATTCAAATCAGAGTGAACAAAAACAACCTTTATATTTTTGTACCCAAGAAATAAAACAGCAGATTCAACCCTATGAAAAGCCAAGAAACTATTTTTTAACTTTAGCTTAAAAATATTCATTAAAACAAAAAAAGTATACTTTAAGACTAAAGGTATCCGATGCCTTTTTTTACCTTCTTTCAAGGAAAACACAGGAAAAAAAGACACTTCCTTCCCATACAATGTCGAACAAGTCCATTTTCCAACAGGTCTTGCTGACGAATCCAATGTAGCCCCAATCACCTTTAATCTTACATCTGACGGCATATTTTTAATAAATCCGTCAATAAAACTTTCTGTACCACCGGAACCCTTCTTAAATGGGTCTATTGGAAAGAAGATGACATATTCCATATAGAAAATCACTAAATCTGAATTAACACGCCGAAAATATCATTCAATAATCCAATTGATTGGATTATCTCAATTAATAGAACTTACTACGATTAACAGGGGTTCCAACATCAACATCACATGCCACTCTCTTTCCAATAACGTCACTCAAGAACTTTGGTGCTAAACCATAACCTGGACGGACGCTTTTTACACAATCGGGTGTTATAACTTGATCTTTATTTAACTTCTTTACAAAGTATAGAGAACGCCGAAATTGAACATTTCCCTTTTCGCTTGATTTTCTACCGTAATCAACCTTTCCGAGGGAGAGCCAAGCAGTTTTAGCTCCATTGCATAATTGTTGTAACTCTTTAGGCTCTAGAGAAAAACTATCATCCGGCCCACCACCATTCCTGTCCAACGTAAAGTGTTTTTCAATTATCGAGGCTCCCATGGCTACGCTTGCGATAGCTGTGGTATTGTCCAAAGTGTGGTCAGAAAGACCGGTAACTAACCCGAATCGCTCTGACATATCTGGAATGGTCTTAAGGTTATAATCTTCCGCTGGAGCGGGATATCCGCTTACGCAATGCAGCACCGCAAGCTCTCCCCCCCCCCCATCTCTCGCAGCTTCTATTGCCTCTTGAATTTCATCAGCATCAGCCATGCCGGTTGAGATAATCATGGGCTTTCCCGTGCTTGCCACGTACTTGATCAAGGCTAGATCAATCGCTTCAAAGGAAGCTATCTTGTATGCAGGCGCGTTTAGGTCCTCGAGGAGGTCTACAGCTGTAGTATCAAAAGGGGAGCTGAACATGGTTATTCCCAGTCCTCGGGCTTTTTCAAAAAGGCTCTTGTGCCAGTCCCAGGGTGTATGAGCCCATTCATAAAGTTCATAGAGTGTTTTTCCATCCCATAGACCACCCCTAATTTTAAAATCAGGTTTGTCGCTATCTATAGTGATGGTATCTGGCCTATAGGTTTGTATCTTGATAGCATCCGCACCAGCCCTTTTGGCGTCTTCTATAATTTTGAAGGCGTTTTCAATACATCCATTATGATTGGCCGACATTTCAGCAATTATATAGGGTGGATTACCAGAACCAATTTCTCGCCCATCAATAGAAATTACATTTTTCATATCATTAATACTTTTCAACTTTCAAAATATATCTTTTACCTTGATGGTAGAAAAAACTTGGAAACCTATTTGGGTCTGCTACACGAATAAGGTCAAACTGCTCAGAAATAGATTTACTGGGGTCTATTTCACTATCTTCTGGCGTACGCTTAGGATAGTAGCTAGGCTCTTCTCGACTCTGGCTTATTGGTACAACTTTCCCCCACTCCTCAACTGCATAATCCATTAGTGACAATTCTGCGTCGAATAATAAAGCATTTATCTCATCATAAAGCTCATGCCCTTCCAGATCAAACTGGGTCTGAGACCATATGTCACCAGAGTCAACGTTATCTTCAGCTTCCAGAAGAGTGACCGTAATGTTTTTTTCGCCCTCTAAAATCCTCCAAATATGGGGGCTCCATCCCCGGCCATTAGGAAGATCGCTTGCGTGTATAACCAACGATTTCTTATATAGCTCCCGTACATCTTTAGTTACTATCTCGTTGCAGGAAATAAGAAAAAGGAGGTCGCCTCCTTCTAACTCCGACACGCTATTAACAATATTAATTACGTGAGAAGTATATTTTTTCTCCCATCTCTTCAGTAACGGGTAGATAGGATGGTCTTTCGAAGAACAGATAATGGAAATATTCATAACACACCTGTTTCAAAACACCTAGCCACCTTTGAAACACCGTCACCATGACAGATTTCACGAGCAGCTAAACTCATTTCCATCAACTTTAATGGATTCATTTCCAAATCACTTAAAACATTAACCAAGTGTCTAGAGTCAAATGATGCTCCATTTTCTATCAGCATCGCAGCTTTTGCACACTCCAGACCTTCCGCAATCTTTCGTTGATTGTCGGCCAAAACTAGCATTAGTGTTGGTACGCCCAGGACACATCTCTCCCATGCTGTGCTTCCTGCTGCACCGATTGCTAAATCACAGCCCGCCATTAACTGCGCCATATTAGAGACATTAACTCTAACAGACACGGGCCAGCGCAAGGCGGCCGCTTGCTGTCTAACAGATTTAAGCCATGGTGCCGCAGCCCCCATGACAACAGTGATAGTGGTGTCACAGGGCATGCAACTTACTTTCAGAGCGTCCAGTAGCCTACCAGTAGCGTTGTCTTTATCTACGCCGCCCATGGTAATCAATATATTGTTCAACCTAGGCTGGTCCCTCCACTTCAAACTCTCATACCGAGCCCTTTCAAACTCCGGTCGCAACAGCGCATATCGCGCTCCGATAAGTAATTTGCAGTGCTCTGGGACAAGTGGTTTATAAGCTCTTTCGTCTTGTCCGTAGGTCTGATCTAGCAAGAGATCGCAGTCATACTGTCGATTAGCAAGGTCGTCAATCACCATTAGGTGGTTGGTTCGATCACGCAGCTGTCGGTGCCAGTCTTTATCAATACCGTAATGGTCTACAATCAGCCAGTCAGCTTTAGCACCAAAATGAGCCTGAATGGCATTGCTAGTCTGGTCGGCATCTATACAACTAAGCTCTCCTAACCAACTAGCATGCTCTCCCTTAACCTCGCTTAGGTTTAAAGAGCTACCGGAAGGTAACAGTTCCACATGGTACCCACGCTCTCGAATCGAATCCGCCAAATGGCCGGAATGGGCTCGGCAAACAAATAAAACCTCAATGTCACCGCTTAACTTCCGGAGTCCATCCAACAAAGTCAGGCAACGCATTACATGGCCGATTCCTATAGCCACGCCTGCATCCGCTCGAACCGCTAATTTCAATCCGTTCACCTGACCTTAAACAGCGGCTCTAATGGCTCGGTACGAAGTAGCTCTAGCAATGTTTGTTGCTTCACCGCCGTTGCAATAATAGGGAACACCTCGTCGTACACGTCAAGCAAATAAGCGATGTGGTCGTCGGTGTGGGCGTAACTCATGTTATGAGTACCAATCGTGATAATTCCACGCTGAAAAACTTCCTGGAAGAAGAGGGTTTTAATATCCCAAAGGCTGTATGGTTCCACGTCTTTAAAGTTGAAGATTGACCAGGAAGGGTGCCCTGAGATGGAAAGTACGTCGGCTAAATCATGCTTAGCAATGAGTCTCTCTACACCCTCGATAATCTTCTTCCCTTGCCGCTCCAGTTTCTCTGGAACAGATTCTGAGCGAATCTTGTGTAAAACGGTTCTAGCCGCCGCTAGAGAAGCGGTCTCACCCGCAAAGGTACCGGAGAAAAAGACCTCCTCCATCACCTTCATTACTTCGGCACGCCCCACCACAGCAGAAAGAGGGAACCCATTGCCCAAACCCTTTCCAAAGGTCGCCAGGTCAGGTGTAACGTTAAAAAGCTCCTGCGCGCCCCCCTGCGCAAACCGGCAACCGGTAATCGTCTCGTCAAATATAAGAAGGGCACCGTTTTCATGGGCTAGCGCCTTTACTGCGGCAAGATACCCTTCATTGGGGTATTCAATGTTCATCGGTTCCATCATCACGGCCGCTACTTGATTAGGAAGGGATTCAAAAATTTTCCGAAGGGAGTCCAGATCGTTATATTGGAAAACGTGGCTAAGTCCCTGGACAGCCTTGGGAACCCCTTTATTTCTCGAGGTAGTACCGATGTACCAGTCCTGCCATCCGTGATAGCCGCAAACTGCCACATGGTCTCGATCCGTATAGGCTCTAGCCAGGCGGATCGCGCCTGAAGTCGCATCGGTACCATTCTTACCAAACCGCACCATCTCCGCACAGGGAATCATATCAACCAGCAGTTCGGACACTTCCATTTCCAAGCGGTGTGGCAGTGAGAAAGTAACACCCGATTCAAATTGTTCCTTCACTGCGGCAGTGACATCGGGGTCGTTATATCCCAGTGACACTGACAGCAAACCGTTCATAAAATCGATGTATTTGTTCCCATCGACATCCCATACGTGCGCACCTTCACCGCGCTCTATGAAATAGGGAGAAACCCCAAACGGAAACTGAGTTTTACTCTTACTAAAAGTCTGTGAACCGAGGGGAATCGTTTTCAACGCTCTTTCCAGCAGCTCTTCTGAGCGGTGATATCGACTAGCCATCGGCTTGCTCCTTAGTTGCCACATACTCTTTGTCAGCTTCGAATGACTTATTCATGCCGGCATTTCGTTCAAAATCATTGTTTATATTCCCTAATTCGGGTTTAGAAGCAATCAGATCTAAAATATCACTCATCCTGAAATCCCTATTTTTAGGGAGTAATTCCTTATAGATGCGAACAATCAGTTCAAAATCCTCAGGTTCATCCACCGTCCATCTGTGATGAGAGATGTCTTGATCGTTGCCAACATTTGCTAAACGAAACGAATCAGATCGGTTTCGAATATAGGGCGTGACGTGCTCCCGCTCTGAAGGTAAATCCGCGTTCTGCCATGCTTTTTCTAAAGCTGCGAAGGTCATTACCTCCACATCCAACCCATCGGGGTAGGTTGGCTCCAATATGTTGGCGGTATAATCATTTTGTTGGCCAAGATGCTGCGCGATGACCTGATCAATCACCCCTGGATCTGCCACGGGGCAGTCTCCGGTAAGCCGAACAACATGTAATGGCTGATAGTTCTTTACGGCTTGGTAGTATCGGTCGAGCACATCATCCAGGCTTCCTCGATAGACAGCAAGCCCATGCTCTTCGCACAGTTGTTCGATGGGGTCGTCAGACGCCTGGTTACTCGTCGCAACTACAAGCTTGTCTATCAACTCAGATCGGCTTACTCGCTCCACCTGCTGAACCAGCATGGGCTTCCCCATAATGGGCTTCAGCACTTTTTCGGGTAAGCGTGACGAGGACACACGCGCCTGTAATACAGCTAATACTTTCATTTTGTTATCCACTGAGATGGATCAACCAAACGCTCGTTCGATATCGCGAACCGGCCGAACAAACTGGGCTCAACATCCACCTTTGCTGCTGCAACAATCTCACTAAGTTGACTCGCAGTATTGACACCGCAGACAACCACATCAATTTCATCCTGCGCCTGCACAAACCCAAGGGCGGCTTCAAGTGTGCTAAGGCTTTGCTCTGACAGCAGCGCGGTTAACTCCTGATGCACGGGCCTTAAAGAAGTCAGATAGTCGGGCAGTTGCACAGTTTCCATCAGCAGCACCCCTTGGAGAAACGCGCTTCTCGCGTGCACCTCAACTCCCTGCTGCTTGAGTTCAGCCAGCAGCCCGCTATTTAAGAATCGTTGGTCAAAAATACTGAAGGGGAGTTGAACAATATCAATCGCATACCTCTTGAGAACGACCTCCAGCTGCGCAGGGCTGTAGACCGACGTGCCGATTTTCTCTGCCACTCCATCCTGTTTGAGCTCCTCTAGCCCTTCGAAAAGAAACTCCCCGCCGGGTTTGAGCAGATCATTGCAGTTGTGAGTGAGAAGACCATAGCCGACTTGCTGGCCTATCAGTGACAGAGAACCTGAAAAAACCTCTTTGACTCTTCGTTTATCCGTGAGGGTAATCTGGTCTGTTGAAAAATGCGGTGTTTTCGTCACCACTTTAAAAGGCGAATTCAATGACAAATGCTGACCCAGAACCGCTTCGCTTTTGCCATACTGGGACGCAGTGTCGATTACAGAGATTCCATGCCCTTTGGCTAGCTTCAGGATGCGACCGACTTCTTCATTTGAGGTCATCCCATGAGTGTTGCTGATGCCGTAGTCCAGGCCAAATTGTACGGAACCCAACCCAATTTTCATTTGCCTTCAAACTCACTCTTAACGGCTCCCAGCTGATAGCAGCCTTCTCGTTCAACACCAAAGCACGCGTGTGAGCGCAGCAGACCCTCGACCTGATAGCCCGCTTTAACGAATGCCTGCTTCGAACCAATATTTCGTTGGTAGCAGCCAGCATCAATTTTTTCCAAGCCCAATTCCCGAAAGCCATAATCTGTAATAAGGCTGATGGCCTCTGTAGCAAATCCTTGGCCCCATACACTTTTATCGCCGATAAGCAAACCTATGGTGGCACGCTTATGCTCTGATACGACAGGGCCAAGCTTTATGTTGCCAATATGCCTTTCGCTATCATTGAGAAAAACCCCACAGAACAGGTCCTGAGAACTATTTCGCATCGCTTTAACGAAGTCTCGTATGGAGGCTGCGGAGTGGGTAACGAAGCGGGATTCCAGATACTGATTGACCTCAGGGTCATTCATCCACTGGACATAGGAAGGCGTGACGTCCACCAAATCCAATTCTTTTAAATAGATCCGCTCACCTACAATGGGTGCCGATAAATGCATAGCTACCTATACCTGTAGGACACGGCGAAGCGTTTCAACCACCGTATCCTGGTCCTTCTCAGAAAGATCAGGGTACATAGGCAGGCTGATAGCTTCTGAGTAATACCTTTCTGCCTCCGGATACTCTCCCTCCTTAAAGCCAAAATTCTGGTAATAAGGTTGAGTATGCACGGGAATGTAGTGGAGATTGACCCCGACCCCTCTTTCCCGCAACAAACCAAAAATATCTCTATGGCTCCTCTGAATGCTCTCTAACTGCAACCTGATTACATATAGATGCAAACCGGAATAACTATCAGGATGCTGATAGGGAACCACCACTGGAAGATCTGCCAGTAGTTTATTGTAACGTTCTGCCAAGAGATGACGACGAGTAACAAAATTATCCAAACGTTTCAGTTGGCTTAGCCCCAAGGCTGCCTGCAACTCTGTCATCCGATAGTTGAAGCCCAGCTCAACCTGTTGGTAGTACCAGTCTCCGTCGGGCTCATGGGTCATCAGACTGGGATCGCGGGTAATCCCGTGACTGCGTAACAATTCCATTTTCTGCGCCAGCTTAGGATCATTGGTCAGCGCCATGCCGCCTTCTGCAGAAGTTATGATCTTTACCGGGTGAAAACTGAAGATGGCGATATCGGAAAAGCGGCAATTGCCAATCGGCTCCCCCCGATAGCTACCACCGACCGCATGTGAAGCATCTTCGACAATCCGGAAACCGTACTGCGCGGAAAGTTCATGGATAGCGGCCATCTCACAGGGCTGCCCACAAAGATGTACCGGCACCACCACCTTGGGCAAGCGCTGTTCTTTCGCAGCCTTCTCCAACTTTGTCTTTAGCGCCGCAACGCTGAGGTTGTAAGTACTCGGATCGATATCGACAAAATCAACCCGGGCACCACAATACAGAGCGCAGTTTGCAGAGGCAACGAAGGTAATGGGGGACGTCCATAGCCAATCACCCTCACCAAGCCCCAGAGCACGACATGCTAAGTGCAGCGCAGAGGTTGCACTGTTGGCAGCCACTGCGTGACTAGCTCCACAATAATCTGCCAGCGCTTGCTCAAACGCAGGAACTTTTGGCCCCTGGGTAAGATAGTCAGATCGCAATACATCGACTACGGCCTGAATATCTTCCTCTGAAATGGACTGTCTGCCGTAAGGGATCATAGCTGCGCTAGCTTATCGAATTCACGCAGTTCTTCGACAGTCAGGAAGAGCGGATTGGTTCCGGAGTTGTATTCGTAACCTTGTTCTACCGATTTGCCGGTCTCGCCAATAGCATTGATGGTGTAATCCACCTCCTGGTGGTGGAACTTGATCGTGGGTCGTAATACAAAATGATCGTCAAACTCCAAGGTTAAATGGGAGTCATCAGCCGGGCACATTATCTCGTGAAGCTTTTCACCTGGACGAATGCCGATTATCTTTATAGGAACACTAGGAGCCAGCGATTCACAGAGGTCGCCAATAAGCATAGAAGGAATCTTAGGAACAAAGATTTCACCGCCATACATTCTTTCAAAGTTCTTCAGTACAAAGTCAACACCCTGCTGCAGAGTGATCCAGAAGCGCGTCATACGTTCATCGGTTACTGGCAGCTCCCCAGCGCCATCGGCAAGGAGCTTCTTAAAGAACGGAACAACCGAGCCTCTGGAACCAACCACGTTTCCGTATCGGACGACAGCAAAACGGGTCTGCTTGCCGCCAGCCATGTTATTAGCAGCTACGAAGAGTTTATCGGATGCTAGCTTGGTAGCGCCATATAAGTTGATTGGGTTAGCAGCCTTGTCCGTCGATAACGCAATCACTTTCTCGACGTTATTCGCTAATGCTGCCTGGATGACGTTCTCGGCTCCATGGATGTTTGTCTTAATGCACTCCATAGGATTGTATTCAGCCGCAGGGACCTGCTTTTGTGCAGCTGCATGAATGACAAAATCCACTCCATTCATAGCTTGCATTAAGCGATCCGCATCACGAACATCACCAATAAAATAGCGCATGCAAGGATCATTATAGGTCTGCTGCATTTCGAACTGCTTGAGCTCATCACGCGAATAAATAATCAGGCGTCTTGGCTTATAGCGAGACAAAATCGTCTTGGTGTATTGCTTCCCAAAAGAACCGGTTCCCCCGGTAATCAGGATCGACTTATTACTGAACATAAATAACATTTCCCTTTAACAAACTTCAAACTCTTTATTTTAAGCGACCCTAGCTGACCAGAATAAAACCCGAAGAGAGAACCAAATCTATAGAAGCAAGAAATCGTCAGAACTTCACTCATCCCTTCTTCATAAACAACCGCTGAATTACCATTCAATTATTAACCATTACAACTTTCTTCTTCCAGGGATTAACAAAACAAGAAACAACCCTAACCCGAATCCCGATACGCCAGAAATCACAACTATCAACCTCTTCCTGGGTTTAACCGGTTTATCTGGAAGTATTGCAAACTGATCAACTCTACTAAAACCAACCTTTTCGAAATCAACCTGATGGTTTTTTAACCCTTCTATTTCATCAAGTAACGGCCGCACCTGCTCCAAAATAAAAGCCCTGTCATCATCACGTGCCTGAAGAACTTCCACCTCCCGATGACGCTGAAGCAGTTCAAGCTCAGCCTCCAGCTCCCGAATTTCTGGATCTTCAAAATCATCATTTCTACGATTTTCCAGCGTAGTCAATTCGGCACCCAACAACCTGGTACCGCGCAAATACAAAGGTTCATTGCGGCTTCCAATTTCGTTATTAATTTCCATTTGGTTAGCAGAGCTGGGCTGTTGTGTCAGTCGACCCAGCGTCGTAGGGAATACGATTTCAAGAGCACTGGCAATAGAGATTGCCTCTTTAACCCTCTCAATACGGTCAAATCTCTTCGCCCTGGCTGTAGTACGTGCGACATCCAATTTATCCTGCACGTTTTTGATATTGAGATTATTCCACTCGGTTAACTCTTCAATTTTTAGCATCCGGGCTGCTTTAGCTAATGACAGCTTTTCCGAAATTTTTCGCTGAAGGAACTCTATACGCTGGGTTTTCTTAAGACTAAACTCAGATTTGAACTCTTCTACAGCCTGGTGATTAACCTCTGCCAACAGCTGATTGACAACCTTAACCCCATAATCTGGATTAAAGTGCTGGAATGTCAGGTAATTGGCATCAGACACCAACACCTGATTCTTTTTCTCCACTGGAACATATAATACTAACCGCCCATCAAACTCAGCGAATAACTGATCTGTCGTTTGATCTGACGGGTTATCGACAAACTCTTTCCGAATCCCTGGCTGATCAAAAAAAGACCGCCGCACTGCCCGGGATTCCAGGTTTTTACGAAAACGATCAAATGCCGCTTCCGAGCTTAACGAAAGGACACCTGACTCATTAATTTCGATAAACTGATCGCTTAGCACAGGCCGGAAGGAGGCTCTCAATTCATAGGTTGGCTCGGCCATCAATGCGTAAAGCACTGCTAGACTTGTAGCAATAAAGGTGATACCCGCCACCCACCATTTACGCCGCCAAGCCTTGGTAAACAGTGCTGAAAGATCAATTTCGTCATTACGCAGATCGACAGCTGAAGCTTGCTGCGCAAAGGCTCTGGCTGGCCGCTGTTCCATCATTACATCGTCCTTATGAATTGAAATTCAGTTTCGAAAAGGAGTTACATCACCAGCGCCTTCCCGCACTACAAGCGGAACATCATCCGCCATATTGATAACGGTTGTGGCCTCCATCCCGCAATACCCTCCATCAATCACCAGGTCGACCAGGTGTTGCAGAGAGTCACGTATATCATAGGGGTCTGTCAGAGGATGTAACTCACCAGGCAAAATCAGAGAAGTGCTCATTATCGGCTCACCCAACTCTTCCATCAGCGCCAGCGCAATGCTGTTATCCGGTACCCGAATACCAATCTGACGACGTTTCGGATGCATCAGTCGTCGGGGCACCTCTGCGGTTCCCTTGAGAATAAAGGTGTAAGCACCTGGTGTGTTATGCTTCAGCAAGCGATAAGCCGTATTATCCACTTTGGCATAGACGGCAAGTTCAGACAGATCTCGGCAGACCAGAGTAAAGTTATGCTTGTCACCCAGCTTGCGGATCTGCTTAATCCGCTCCAGAGCTGATTTATCGCCTATATGACAACCCAGCGCGTAGGCGCAATCGGTCGGATAGACGATCACACCACCTTTGTTGATTATCTCAACGGCCTGCCTGATTAGTCGTGGTTGGGGGTTGTCGGGGTGTATCTGAAAGAACTGACTCACTGCTTATCCCTGCCAAACTCGGAGTCGAAACTCCGGTCCGAAAAGGCAGAATTATACCTGTTATCGGTCGCTATTGCCCACCAAAACCCTCCGGATTCTGTAACTGCCAACGCCAGGAATCGGATATCATTTGACGCAGGTCACGGACAGCCTGCCAGCCAAGTTGCTGCCTGGCAAAGGAGGCGTCTGCATAACATTCGGCGATATCCCCTGCCCGGCGATCTACGACCTGATATGGCACCTGTTTGTCTGAAACCCGCTCAAATTCCCTGACCATTTCAAGCACGCTGTAGCCACAACCAGTGCCGAGATTGCAGGTGAGTACACCTTCAGTCCGGTCCAACGCAGCAAGCGCTTTCAGGTGGCCGTCGGCCAGGTCTACCACATGGATATAGTCACGGACACCGGTACCATCTGGTGTTGGGTAGTCTCCACCGAACACCGACAGTTGATTCAGTTTGCCGATAGCCACCTGGGAGATATAGGGCAACAGGTTATTGGGAATGCCATTGGGATCTTCACCAATCAGTCCTGATTCATGAGCACCTACCGGATTAAAATACCTCAGTAGCGCTACTCTCCAGCGGCTGTCAGAAACCTCCAGGTCACGCAGCATTTCCTCAATCATCAGCTTGGAACGACCATAGGGATTGGTGGCGCTGGTTGGGAAGTCTTCCCGAATAGGGACCGATGCAGGGTCACCATAGACAGTAGCAGAGGAGCTGAAAACCAGCTTGTGAACACCTGCGGCCTGCATCGCCTGGCACAACGCCAGTGTGCCGGAAACGTTATTCTCGTAGTACATCAGCGGCAGCTGGCAGGACTCTCCAACCGCCTTCAATCCGGCAAAATGGATAACAGAATCAATCGAATAGCTTTCGAAAATCCGGTCCAGGCACTCCCGATCCCGAATATCTCCCTTAACAAACTTAACGGTTTTACCCGCAATCTGCTCAACCCGCTGCAGAGCAACCGGGCTGCTATTGCAGAGATTATCCAACACCAGCACGTCGTATCCCGCTTCCAGCAGCTGAACACATGTATGGCTGCCGATATAGCCAGCGCCTCCGGTAACCAGAACTGTCATCTAAGCCTCTCCCTGTAACATCAGGTTTTTTTCATATCCACGTGCCAGACATCCAGTCTCGAATATCTGCAAGTCAGAACCAGCGTGACCACACCGGCTCATAGTCTCCCCGTAATGGCGGGTATTTTCCCACCTCGGTCCAGTGGTATCGCGGGCTGTGAAAATCGCTGCCTGCGGATGCCAGTAATTTGTATTTGGCGGCCATCCTCGTCAACTCATGAAGGCGGTCCGGATTTTCACCGCCGTAGCTGATCTCAATTGCCCGGCCACCTTCGGCAACAAAAGTATCCAGAAACGATCGTAACTTTGTCCAGGTCATATCGTACTTGCCGGGATGGGCGAGCACCGGAATGCCACCGGAATCGATAATCCAGCCGATCACTTCCCCAAGCGGTGGCCAGTGGCATCTAACATCGCCTACTTTGCCCGCCCCCAGATAGCGCTCGAAGGCCTCCTGCTCGCTGGCAACATAGCCCATCTCGACCATGACTCTGGCGAAATGCGGGCGACCTATCTGAGCACCATCCGCCTCCATAGCAGCCCGTTCATAAACCCCGGCCATCTTAAGCTTGCGGAGTTTATCGCCGATCTGCTCGGCACGACTACTGCGGGCTCGGGTCTGGCAACCCACAGCATTCTGCATCGCCTGATGATCGGGATCGATATCCAGACCAACGATATGAATGCCGATCCCCTTCCAGACCGTAGACAGCTCAATGCCCGATATCAGCCGTAAATTCAGGGCCTCTGCAGCGGCTCGCGCCTCATTCAGCCCCGCACAGGTATCATGATCGGTAACGGCGAGACACTCCACGCCAAATCTCGCGGCACGGGCCACCAGCTCAGCGGGAGCAAGCGCGCCGTCAGAGGCCCGGGTATGGGTGTGTAAGTCAACTTTCGGGGTCATCGGAGAATCAGCTTATACCCTGCGGCAATTTATGTTCACGGCATTCTTTATACCGCATGAAGCCTTTATACTGTGGCCAGAGCCTGGCAGGACAATTGTAGCGATCAGCATTACGGCCAGGCAGTGGGCACCACAAACCGGATAATACTATGAAACTGCTTTTCGATTTCCTGCCAATCGCTATTTTCTTTGCCGTCTATAAGTATACGGGGGATATCATCATCGCCACAGCGATTCTGATTCCGGCCACCGCTATTCAGATCGGCTACACCTGGTTCCGCACCCACAAGGTGGAGAAGATGCAACTGGTCACGCTGGGGCTGGTCATCGTGCTCGGTGGCGCGACCGTACTTTTTCAGGACAAGGCCTTTATCCAGTGGAAACCCACCGTGGTGAACTGGCTGTTTGGCGTGGCTTTCCTGGGCAGTCAGTTTATTGGTGCCAAACCGCTGGTCCAGCGCATGATGGAAAGCCAGATTGAATTAACATCCCCGATCTGGCACCGACTCAGTTGGGCCTGGGTTGCCTTCTTCATGCTGATGGGAGCGCTGAACCTGTTTGTCGCCTACACCATGAGCGAGGAAACCTGGGTGAATTTCAAACTGTTCGGCATGCTCGGACTGACACTGGTGTTTATTGTCCTTCAGGGACTTTATCTGACCCGCCACCTGAAAGAGAGCGGCGATGAGAATCCGGCCAACGACTGATTTCTTCCGTTAAACAATCCAAATCACTCACTAAAACGACACGGTAACCAAGTATGTACTACGCCATTATCAGCGAAGATGTAGAGAACAGTCTGGAGCAGCGTCTGAAGGCCCGACCGGACCACCTGGCACGCCTGGTAGCCCTTAAAGAGCAGGGACGACTGCTGATTGCCGGCCCCCACCCTGCTATCGACAGCGAAGATCCGGGCGAAGCGGGGTTCAGCGGCAGCCTGGTAGTGGCAGAGTTTGAATCGCTGGAAGCGGCACAGGGTTGGGCGGATGCCGACCCCTATATCGACGCCGGCGTCTACGCAAAAGTTGTAGTTAAACCTTACAAGAAAGTTCTGCCCTGATCACTTCAGGGTGCAAACTCATGGTCATTCCCTCCACACAGGCGGGAATGACTCTTCGCAGCTCAAAGCCTGGCCAGGACTTGCGACAATCCCTGCATCCAGCTCCTTTCAACATTAGCACCAAGGACATCCATCAGTCGGTGATTGTCCAGCACTGAATAGGCAGGGCGTGCTGCCGGAGTCGGATACTCTGTGGTTGTAACAGCCTTCAGCTCCGGACTATCAGCAAGCAAGGATTCTTCTGTTGCGACCTGAAAAATCGCCCGAGCAAACTGAAACCAGCTCACCGCCTGATCACCACAGAAATGGTAAGTCCCCCAGTGAGCAAATTGTGATCCCGCCGACCTCTCGGCCAGTCGCAAAATCATCGCCGCGATATGCCCTGCATAGGTGGGACAGCCAACCTGATCCTCGACAATGGAAAGTTGCTCCCGCTCCCGACCTATCCTCAGCATGGTTTTCACGAAGTTATTACCGTATTCAGAAAAGACCCACGCAGTGCGTATAATAAGGTGCTGATCCAGACAAGCTCGAATCGCCTGCTCCCCCGCCAGCTTACTGCTGCCATAGACGCCGATCGGATTGGTAACCGCATCCTCTGCATAGGGAATAGTGGCCTGGCCATCAAATACATAGTCAGTCGATAGATGAATCAATGGCATCTGCAACTCTGCACAAATCCGAGCCAGATTTTCCGGCCCCTCGGCATTGACTGCGTAAGCTTTATCTGCCTCCTGCTCCGCCTTGTCCACGGCGGTATAGGCCGCGGCGTTGACCACGACCTCGGGCCGATATTCAATAAGCGTCGATCTGACCTGCTGAAGATCAGCGATATCCAGTTGCTCTCGGGTAAGACTGCAAAGTGAATGAGGGCCCGCCCGGTCTCTGATACAACGCCCGACCTGTCCATTGGCGCCGGTCAGCAGAATTCTCACAACACTAACCCCATCTGTTTCAGGCACTCCAGGGTCTGACCCTGCTGATCCTTTTCCGATAACAGGGGATCGGGCAGAGGCCATTCGATACCAATCATGGGGTCATTCCAGATCAGACAGCCTTCATCGGCGGGATCATAGTAATCTGTGCATTTGTATTCAAAGTCCGCCGTGTCCGAAAGCACCTGAAAGCCATGAGCCAGCCCCGGCGGGACCCAGAACTGACGCTTATTCTCCTCCGACAGCACGACACCCTCCCACTGTCCAAAAGTCGGCGAATCGGGACGAATATCTACAGCCACGTCGAACACCTCACCCCGAACGACCCGAACCAGCTTCCCCTGAGGTCTGGCCTTCTGAAAATGCAGCCCCCTAAGCACACCTTTAGTTGAACGAGAATGGTTGTCCTGAACAAAGGGAAGATCAATTCCGCACTGGGCATAACGCTCAGCCTGAAAGGTTTCCAGGAAAAACCCCCTGGCATCACCAAAAACCCTGGGTTCGATGATTCTGGCACCGTTGATTCGGGTTTCCCGGACCTCCATCAACTGTTTTCCTCGACGATCCTGAGCAGATACTGCCCATATCCAGTTTTTGCGAGCGCTTCCGCCTGTAGCGACAGTTCACCAGCATTCAACCAACCATTGCGGAATCCGATCTCCTCCAGGCAAGCCACCTTCAAACCCTGGCGATTCTCCAGGGTGGCGACGAACTGTCCCGCATCCAACAGGGAATCATGAGTACCGGTATCCAGCCAGGCAAAACCGCGACCAAGCAATTCAACGTTAAGCTTACCTCGCTCCAGATAGGCCATATTCACATCGGTAATTTCCAGCTCCCCCCTTGCCGAAGGCAGGACAGCCCTTGCGATCTCAATAACATCGTTGTCGTAGAAATAGAGACCGGTTACGGCATAATTGGATTTTGGTTGCTCCGGCTTCTCTTCGATACTGACAGCCTTACCGGATGCGTCAAATTCAACGACTCCGAAACGTTCCGGGTCGGTCACATGGTAACCAAAAACAGTCGCACCACTGTCTCGATTAACGGCCGATAACAACTTGTCGGAGAAGTGCTGGCCATAGAAAATATTGTCCCCCAGAACCAGACTGACCGGATGGTCGCCGATAAACTCCTCCCCGATCAGAAACGCCTGAGCCAGACCCTCAGGCCGGGGCTGCTCGGCATAGGAGATGGATATACCAAACAGAGAACCGTCCCCCAACAAGCGCTGATAGCTACCCAGATCCTCTGGAGTGGAGATTACCAGCACCTCGCGAATACCAGCCAGCATCAACACCGAAAGCGGATAATAGATCATCGGTTTATCGTAGATCGGCAACATCTGTTTGGATACACCCCGGGTGATCGGGTGTAGTCGCGTACCAGAACCGCCGGCCAGAATTATGCCTTTATAGGGTTTCATGCTCTTTCCTCACACTGAATCACCAATACGATTAAGAGAATAGGCGCCAGACAAGACCCGTTGCCACCACTGGCGGTTACTCAGATACCACTCCACAGTCTTTCGAATACCACTTTCAAAAGTTTCTTCCGGCTGCCAGCCCAGCTCATCAGCAATCTTCGAAGCATCAATCGCATAACGAAGATCATGACCCGGCCGATCCTTAACAAACTCGATAAGTTGCTGATAACTCTCAACTCCGGCCGGCTTATCCGGGGCCAGTTCCTCCAACAGGTCACAGACAGCCTTTACAACCTCAAGGTTGGTCTTTTCGTTATGGCCTCCAATATTGTAAGTTTCACCCACCTCTCCTTTACTGACCACTCGGTACAAAGCCCGGGCATGGTCTTCCACATATAACCAGTCCCGGACCTGAGATCCGTCACCGTAGACCGGCAGTGGCTTGCCGTGCAATGCATTCAGGATAATGTGGGGAATCAGTTTTTCCGGAAAATGGTAAGGCCCATAGTTATTGGAACAATTGGTGATCAGGGTCGGAAAGCCGTAGGTTCGCTGCCAGGCCCGAACCAGATGGTCGGAACTGGCTTTACTGGCAGAATAGGGAGAACTGGGGGCGTAGGGGGTGGTTTCGGTAAACAGCGTATCCGTATTTTCCAGGTCACCATAGACCTCGTCGGTGGAAACATGGTGAAATCGAAAATTGGTCTTTCGGTGAGAATCCAGTGCCATCCAGTACTGACAGGCCACATCCAGCAGATTATAGGTACCAACTATATTGGTCTGAATAAAAGCACCCGGACCATCAATAGATCGATCCACATGGGATTCCGCCGCCAGATGCATCACCGCATCAGGTTGATACTGCTCAAATACCCTCTGTAACTCCCCGACATCACAGATATCTACCTTCTCAAATACGTAATGGCTACTCCTCTCAGCAGCGGGGATCGATTCCAGGTTGCCTGCATACGTTAAACAATCGACATTAATTACGTCATCTTCGGTATTGGTCAGCACATGACGAACAACAGCACTACCAATAAACCCCGCACCACCAGTGACCAGTAGTTTCATAAATCAGATATTCCCTTTTCTAATTTCAGCCCCCATTGCAGTCTGAATTATAAGTTAAGCCTTATAAAAGTGCTCAAAGCAAAAGCGAGTTGCTTCCACATAACCGGGTACGCTGCCACAATCAAAACGCTGCCCTTTAAAGCGATACGCAATCACCTGCCCCTCAGCCGCCTGCTTCATCAACGCATCAGTAATCTGAATCTCTCCACCTTTACCTGGCTCCGTTTCTGCAATCAGGTCGAAGATATCCGGTGTCAGGATATAGCGCCCGATAATTGCCAGATTGCTGGGTGCTTCCGAAGCCGCCGGTTTTTCAACCATAGTGTTGACCCGGTAAATACCGTCCACCACCTCATCACCGGCGATCACTCCGTACTTGTGTACCTGTTCCTGCGGCACCTCCTCAACAGCGACGATACTGCAGCGGTACTGCTCATATAATGCAACCATCTGAGCCAGAACCGTTTCCCCATCGGGATTAACACAAAGATCATCCGGCAGGATAACCGCAAAAGGTTGCTCCCCCACGACCGGCTCGGAACAGCCAATAGCGTGGCCAAGACCATTGGCGACAACCTGACGCACGGATGTGAACGAGCAGCGCTCCATCAGCTCATTGACGCCGGCCAGCAATCCTTCCTTGCTGGTGCCCCGTACCGAATCCTCCAGCTCAAAATTGCGGTCGAAGTGGTTCTCAATCGCCTGCTTATGACGACCGTTAACGAAACAGGCACGACTGAGTCCTGCGGCCACTGCTTCTTCTACTCCATACTGAATCAGCGGCTTATCCACCACCGGCAGCATCTCTTTAGGTACGGCTTTGGTCGCCGGCAGAAAACGACTGCCGAAACCGGCAACAGGGAAAACACAGGTAGTAATCTTACTCATCAAATCCAAATTCCTGACTGAAGTTTAAACAGAGATCAGACGTACTCGCTTGAACGGCCAACACCGAAATAGCGAAACCCCAGCTGCTTCATATACAGCGGATCATAAAGGTTACGGCCATCAAAAATAAGCGGCTCATTCATCAGTCGGGCCAGCCGCCCGAAATCAGGACTCCAGAACTCTTTCCACTCGGTAACGATCATCAGAGCATCGGCCCCCTCAACCGCATCGTAAGCAGTCTCACAAAGTTCAAGATCATTCCGATCACCAAAGTACTCCTTAATCTTTGCCTGCGCCTTAGGATCGTAGAACCGAACCCTGACCCCCTGGGCCCAGAGCGTCTCCATCAACAGCAGGCTGGGAGCATTATCGATACTGTCTGTATTGGGCTTAAAAGCTCCCCCCCAGACAGCGACGGTCTTGCCCCTGAGCTCGGTATCCCAGTGGCGCCAGAGCTTTCGAAACAGCACCTCCTTCTGCTGCTGATTGGTATCCAGTACCGTTTTCAGCAAAAAGGAATCTTCAACCTGCTCTTCTACAGCCTCCGCCAACCGGATAACATCTTCGGAAAAACTCAGCCCGCCGAAACCGCAACCGGGGTAGATATAGTCGTAACCGATACGGGGATCTGAGCCGACCCCCTTACGAACCTGCTCAATATCTACCTGCAGCTGATCAGCTAAGTTGGCCATCTCGTTCATAAAACTGAGCTTGGTAGCCAGCATGCCGTTGATCGCATACTTTGTGAACTCAGCAGCCCTTGTGGTCATTATCATCAGCTGGTCATGCTTGCGGCTGAAAGGCCGCAGCAACTCGGTCAACAACTGCAGCCCCCATTCATCATCGGCTCCTACCAGAATTCGCTCGGGTCGGACAAAGTTACTGATTGCGGCCCCTTCCTGAAGAAAACTGGGCAGTGCCAGCATGTGTATATCGGCTTCCTTACCCTGGCCTTGTTGCACCTCAGTCATCATCGCCGCCAGCTTACTCGCAGACCCTACCGGAAATGTACTCTGGTTAACGACCGTAACTGCACCGGTAGCTGCTTCCGCCAGCTGCGATAAAATATCTCTGGCCAGAGGCAAGCGGTCCGATGCCAGCGCGAGGAAATGAACCTGGCCGTGCCCGAATGCCTGCTCTGTATCAACTCCAATCTGCAAACGACCGCTGACCAGTTCAGCCTGCAGTTTCTCGCCCAACCCAGGCTCTTCGAACCCGGGGTTCCCCCGCTCAAGGTCATGCCGGCATTGCCCCTCACAGCAGGCAACCACTACGTCGTTGCCTACATCGGCCAGTGCCCAGGCCGTAACAAGCCCTGTAAGACCACACCCATATACAGATACTTTCACGTTGTTATCCTACTCAGGGGATGAAAGTTGCTGCCGAACGTACGCCAGCAACCCCTCCGTGGAGCTGTCATCAAAATGCCGGTCAGCAGAATCAATGGCGCTTCCCGTCTCTTTGGCAATCTGCTTGCCCAGCTCAACCCCCCACTGATCGAACGGATTGATCTCCCAGATCACCGACTGTACAAACACCTTGTGCTCATAGGCTGCAATCAGACCACCAAACGTATGAGGTGTCAGCTCCCTGATCAGCAGCGTGGAGGAGCTCTGGTTACCTTCATAACGTTGCTCACTGGGGCGCTCCCGGCCATCCTCGGCAGAAACCGCATGATCGCCCATCATCAGTACCCGGGACTGCGCCAGACAATTTGCCAGCGTCAGCTGCTGCTGAGCCTGCAGCTGTTCCCGGGTACCCGCAGCCTGACTGTTGCGGTACCGGACCACAGGAGCGATAAAATCGCAATTCACCGGCTGAGTACCCTGATGCAATAACTGATAGAAAGCATGCTGGGCATTAGGGCCCACCTCCCCCCAGATGATCGGACAGGTATCGTAATCAATACGCTGACCATTCCGATTGACCGACTTACCGTTGCTCTCCATCTCAAGCTGCCCCAGGTAGGCTGGGAAAAACCTGAGTCTTCCATCATAAGGCAGTATGGCCTGCCCCTTAACACCCAGAAAGTTGCTGGCCCACATCCCGGTCAGCGCCATCAACACCGGAATATTTCGCTCAAAAGGATCTTCCCTGAAGTGCTCATCCATGGCATGAGCACCTGCCAGCATCTGTCGGAAACCCGCCATGCCCAACAGCAACGCAATGGGCAGGCCGATCACTGACCACATGGAGTATCGCCCCCCCACCCAGTCCCAGAATCGCAGCTGATTCTGCTCGGGCAGCCCCATTTCCGTCATCTTTTCAGGACTGGCCGAGCAACCGATGAAATGCTGATTCAGCAGGATCTTGTGGGAAGAGATTTTCTCCCCCAGCCAGCGTTTCGCCACTTCCGCGTTAGCCAGAGTATCGATAGTAGTAAATGATTTTGAGGAAAGCACAAACAGGGTGGTTTCCTGACTCAGATACTTCAGACACTCTGCTAACTGGCTTCCGTCAATAGACGAAACGAAGTGCAGCCTTATCCCTGCGGCCTCCGGTGCTCTGAATTCCTCCAGCGCGTGGCAGGCCATCAGCGGTCCCAGGTCGGACCCACCAACACCAAGATTAACGACATCGGTGATGGCCTTGCCGCTGTAACCGCGCCACTGGCCGGAATGAATCCGCTGGACCATTCCCGCCATCTTCGCCAGACTTCGATGAACATCATCAGCTATTTTTGTGCCTTCAACGCGGGTCGTCAGATTCTCTGGGGCCCGCAATGCAGTATGCAGCGCCGGTCGATTCTCTGAGCTGTTGACCGGACTTCCCGAGAACAGCTTTTCTATCCAGCTCTTCAGCCCCTGCTGCTCAACCAGATTCAGCAGCAACTCCCGTGTCCGGCTGTTGATTCGCTGCTTGGAATAGTCGTACAGAAACTCGCCCTGCTGCAGCGAAAAACGATCGAATCGCCGATCATCTTCCTGGAACATCTGACAGAGATTTTTATCTTTAATTTCAGCCACATAGTGTTTTTCTAGCTGTTTCCAGACCGGTGACTGGCGGACGGACATAGAGAATCCCTTAGATATCTGCGGCAAATAAAAATATAGTATCACAGGATCTTGTGGCAACCAGGCTAACATGCCGGTCGGAAAGGAAAATAACCAGGAGGAGTACCGATGAAATTCAAGCCGCTGATGATTTCTGCATGTCTGTTCAGCGCGGTATCAGCAGCACCTGCTCAGGCCGTTGATGGCTTCAGTCTCACTGTCGGCAGCAGCGATGACGATATTGATATGATTCGGGCCGCAGCCCGGTTTGACTGGGACAGGCGCTGGCTGGATAACGACGGCAACTGGTTTCTGACCGGACATTATGAACTGAGCCTGTTTTATATGGAAACCGACAGCGATGATACCCTCACCAGCGGCACCGCAGACGACCTCTACGGCCTCTCCTTTGCCCCGGTTCTTCGCTATCAGCGCAACCCCTACAGCAACGGTATCACCCCCTTTATCGAATACGGCATCGGCGCCGCTTATCTGAGCGAGGATAAGCTCAGCAATGATACCGTCAGCGGCTCGGATCTGGGCGGCAATTTCCAGTTCGAGAACAAATTTTCAGTCGGTATGATGTTCGGACAGAATCAGCGCTATGAGCTGTCGGCCAATTTCTTTCATTACTCCAACGCCGGCCTGGAAGATCCCAATGATGGTATCGACACCTACACCCTGTCTTTCTCCATGTGGTACTGATTTCGTCTGGCAACGAAACAGAAACGGGAAGCCTTTGCTTCCCGTTTTTTATTCCAGCTGAATTCCAGCTGATGACCTTCACTGATTCCGGCTCACCCGGGCCGGAATCAGCAAGTCGGTTCTCAGCGGATCAGTCGACCCAGACTCTGGCGTTACGGAACATCCGCAGCCAGGGACCATCTTCTTCCCAGCCCTCCGGTGCCCAGGAGTTCTGGATCGCACGGAAGACCCTCTCCGGATGCGGCATCATAATGGTCACCCGACCATCCGGCGTAGTGACTCCGGTAATTCCCGCCGGAGAACCGTTCGGGTTGGCCGGATAGCTTTCTGTTACGCCACCACGGTTATCAACGTAACGCAGTGCCACAGCCCCGGACTGCTGAAGATTCTCAAAGTGCTGCTGCCCGGAAAACTCCGCACGGCCCTCGCCGTGAGCCACGGCAATCGGCATCCGCGAACCTGTCATTCCCTGCAACAGGATCGACGCGCTCTCCTGAACCTCAACCATCGCCACCCGGGCTTCGAACTGCTCGGACATATTGCGAACAAAATGCGGCCAGAGCTCAGCCCCCGGAATCAGCTCATGAAGGTTGGACAGCATCTGACAGCCGTTGCAGACCCCCAGCGCGAAGCTGTCGTTGCGATTGAAGAACTGCTGGAACTGATCACGAGCCCGGCTGTTGAACAGGATCGACTTGGCCCAGCCTTCACCGGCGCCCAGCACATCCCCGTATGAGAATCCGCCACAGGCCACCAGACCACGGAACTGATCCAGGGTACGGCGACCACTGAGCAGGTCGCTCATATGGACGTCCACCGCGGTAAAACCGGCGCGATCGAAGGCAGCCGCCATTTCGATCTGACCATTGACCCCCTGCTCCCGCAGTACCGCGATCTGCGGACGAGCACCGGTGGCGATATAGGGTGCGGCCACATCTTCGTTCAGATCAAAGCTGAGTTCAGCATGAAGGCCGGGATTGTCGGCATCCAGCAGGCTCTCAAACTCCTGCCCGGCACAATCTGCATTATCCCGCAGCGCCTGAATGCGATAACTGGTTTCCGCCCACCAGCGCTGCAACTGAATCCGGCTCTCGCTGTAGACGGCTTCGTCGTCAAAGCTGATATTGATACGATCATCACTGTTGAGACTGCCGATTACTTTGCAGCAATCACCCAGTCCGGCCGCATTCAGCTCGGTCAGCACCTGTTCAGTCTGCTCCCGCTTCACTTGAATAACCGCTCCCAGCTCCTCGGCAAACAGGGCGGCAGCAAACTCGCTGCTGTCCGCCGCCAGCAGGTCCAGATCGACGTCGATACCGGTATGGCCGGCAAAAGCCATTTCCACCAGCGTAGTAAACAGACCGCCGTCAGAACGGTCATGGTAGGCCTGAATCAGGCCCTGAGCATTAAGTTCCTGAATCGCGGCGAAGAAGGTCTTCAACTGAGCGGCATCGTCCACGTCCGGGACATCGACACCCACCTGATTGTACACCTGAGCCAGCGCCGACAGACCCAGCCGGTTCTGGCCGTTACCCAGATCCAGCAGGATAAGATCGCTGTCACCCTGATCGGTGCGCAGCTGCGGAGTCAGACTGCGGCGGGCATCGACCACCGGCGCAAATCCGGAAATAATCAGCGACAGCGGCGCTGTCACACTCTTGTTTTCCCCTTCATCGTTCCAGACCGTGCGCATGGACATGGAATCCTTGCCCACCGGCACGGTAATGCCCAGCTCCGGGCAGAGCTCCATACCCACCGCCCTGACGGTGTCGTACAGTTTTTCATCTTCGCCGTCATGACCGGCGGCGCACATCCAGTTGGCAGAGAGCTTGATATCGCTGAGCTTCTCGATCCGGGCCGAGGCCATATTGGTGATCACTTCACCGATCGCCATACGGCCGGAAGCGGGACCGTCCACCAGCGCCAGCGGAGTGCGCTCGCCCATCGCCATCGCCTCACCGGCCCAGGTATCGTAAGCGGCCGTGGTCACCGCACAGTCGGCAACCGGCACCTGCCAGGGACCGACCATCTGGTCACGGGCGACCTGACCGGTGATGGTACGGTCACCGATGGTGATCAGGAAACTCTTGCTGGCCACCGCTGGCAGCTTCAGCACGCGCTCTGCAGCATCATTCAGCTCAATTGCCGAACTGTCGAACGCCGGTACCTGGTAGCTTTTGCGCTCGACACTGCGGTGCATTTTCGGAGGCTTACCGAACAGCACACTCATCGGCAGGTCCACCGGCTTGTTGTCGAAGTGCTTGTCCGCCAGAGTCAGGTGGTGCTCTTCGGTCGCCTCACCAACCACGGCATAGGGGCAACGCTCGCGAGCACAGATCGCTTCAAATCGCTCCATATCCTCTGGCTTAACCGCCAGCACATAACGCTCCTGGGCCTCATTACACCAGATCTCCAGCGGTGACATCCCCGGCTCGTCGTTGTTGACGTTGCGGAGTTCAAAATCACCACCACGGCCACCATCCTTGACCAGCTCCGGGAAGGCGTTGGAAAGGCCACCGGCACCGACGTCATGGATAAACTCGATGGGGTTGCTGTCGCCCAGCTGCCAGCACTGATCGATCACTTCCTGACAGCGGCGTTCCATCTCGGGGTTATCACGCTGCACGGAAGCGAAATCGAGATCCGCGGAACTGGAGCCGGATGACATCGAAGAAGCAGCGCCGCCACCAAGACCGATCAGCATCGCCGGTCCACCCAGACAGATCAGTTTAGAGCCGACTTCGATACCGCCCTTCTCGACATGATCGGCGCGAATATTACCCATGCCGCCGGCGATCATGATCGGCTTGTGATAACCCCGAACCTCTTCACCGCCGGCACCGTTAACCGACTGCTCAAAAGTACGGAAATAGCCATTCAGGTTGGGACGACCAAACTCGTTGTTAAAGGCGGCGCCACCGATCGGACCTTCGATCATGATATCGAGAGCGGAGACAATACGGTCAGGCTTACCGTAAGCGGATTCCCAGGGCTGCTCAAAGCCGGGGATTTTCAGATCGGAAACGGTAAAGCCGTTCAGGCCGGCTTTGGGTTTGCCGCCACGACCGGTAGCCCCCTCGTCGCGAATCTCGCCGCCGGAGCCGGTGGATGCACCGGGGTGGGGAGCAATGGCGGTGGGATGGTTGTGGGTTTCCACCTTCATCAGAATCTGAATGGCTTCCTGACTGTAGCCGTACTCCCGTGTTGCCGGGTTCGGGAAGAAACGCCCGGCTTCACTGCCGCTGATAACCGCCGCATTATCGGAATAGGCCGACAGTACGTTGTCGCCACCCAGTTCGTTGGTGTTCTTGATCATCTGGAACAACGACTTTTCCTGGGCTTCACCATCGATATCCCAGGAGGCGTTGAAGATCTTGTGGCGACAGTGTTCGGAGTTGGCCTGGGCAAACATCATCAGCTCCACATCCACCGGGTTGCGCCCCAGCTCGGTGAAGCTCTTCACCAGATAATCGATCTCATCCTCAGCCAGCGCCAGCCCCAGTGCACTGTTAGCTGCAACCAGCGCCTCACGCCCCCCGTCCAGCACATCGACAGTGGTGATCGGTTTCGGTGTAGCGTGACTGAACAGCGCTTCCGCTTCATCGACATCGCTCAGCACGCTTTCGACCATACGGTCATGCAGCTGTGCCTTCACAGCCTCCAGGGCACTTTCGTCCAGCTCTGCGGTCGCAGTCACATAGTAAGCGATACCGCGTTCCAGCCGCTCGACCTGTTCGAGACCGCAATTGCGGGCAATATCAGTCGCCTTACTGGACCAGGGAGAGATGGTACCCGGACGAGGAACCACCAGCACCTGGATGCCCTGACGGTCCTCAACCTCGGCTTTAGGACCGTAGCGAAGAATGGCCTCCAGCACGTTCAGTGCCGCGTCGTCAAGCTCGGATTTAAGCTCTGCAAAGTGAATGAATTCAGCATATACTCCTGAAACTACAGGAACTTTTTCCTGTAAGGCAGAGAGCAGTTTCTGGCGACGGAAAGCGGAAAGGGCGGGGGCGCCACGCAACTTGAGCATGTCGGAAATGAGCCTCTCGAAAGCAGGTCTGGGAAGGCGATAAGCCAGGATTTTTAAAGCCCGAATGATACTGGATTCAGGCGGTGTATACCACGCCTGGACACTGATAAATGATGCTGATCGACAACCTCTTTAAACCCAGAGACGGACTCTTTGTACTGGTGGTACTGGTGCTGTTCTGCATCCCCATTCTGGCCAGCTACAACCCCAGTTCTCAACTGGATGTTATCCAGCAACGGGGTGAGCTGAAGGTGATCACCCGCCTCAGCCCGACCACCTATTTTATTGCCGATAAACAGCCCGGCGGCTTCGAATATGAGCTGGCGCAACTTTACGCCACTTACCTCGGCGTAGACCTGAAAATCAGCGCCGCTTCCGATATCGATCAGATCTACGAAGCCCTCCGCCTCAACAATGCCCACATCGCCACCGCCGGCCTGACCCGTACCCCACAACGCCAGCAGCGGTTTGGCTTCTCCCCCCCCTACCTTGACGGCCAGACCCAGCTGGTATATCTGAAAAAAAAGGGCAATAAAGCACCAAAAACCTATCAGGATCTCGCTGGCAGCACCCTGACGGTAATGGCGGACAGCAGCCATGCCGAACTGCTGCGAAGTCTCGACCCCGGTCTGCCCGGCTGGCAGGAAACGCGGGATCTGGAAGTACTGGATCTGCTGGAACAGGTTCACCGCGGTAAGCTGGATTACACCCTGGTCGATTCTGCCGAATTCACCGCCAATCGTTCATTTTTCCCCAGGCTTGAAGTGGCATTTTCCTTCTCCGAACCCCAGCCCATCGCCTGGATGCTGAAAAAGAGCGGTGATGGCAGCATCCGGCGCAGCCTCGACAAATTCTTTGCCATCCCTCACACCCGTAATGAGATCGCCCGCCTCAGACAGAAGTACTTTGAAAACAACCAGCGTCTCAACCTGGTGGATAACCTGACCTTTCGTAAGCATTTTAATGAGCGCCTGCCGCGCTATCTGGACTGGTTTCAGCAGGCGTCCGAGGAGACCGGCATCGACTGGCGGTTGCTGGCCGCCATCGGCTACCAGGAGTCCCACTGGAATCCGAAAGCCGTGTCTCCCACCGGCGTCCGCGGGCTGATGATGCTGACTCAGCAGACCGCAAAAGAGGTGGGCGTGAAAAAGCGTACCGACCCAAAGCAGAGCATCTTCGGCGGCGCCCGCTACTTTGCCAGCCAGATATCCCGGATCCCGGAACGGATTGAAAACCCGGACCGCACCTGGCTGGCCCTGGCCACCTACAATGTTGGTCGCGGCCACCTGGAAGATGCCCGGGTGCTGACCCAGCGGGCGGGGCAGGATCCCGACAAATGGGAGAACGTCGCGAAACACCTGCCGCTGCTGAGCCAGGCACGCTGGTATAAAACCGTCAGACACGGCTACGCCCGCGGTCGCGAACCGGTAACCTATGTGAGAAATATTCGCCGCTATCTGGAACAACTGGAACTGGAGACCCGCCTGCAGGCGGTGCAGGAGAACCAGGCGGTTCAGGAAGCAACGGAGCAGGCTGAAGCTGCAGAGTCACAGCAGGAAGCGATTATGCAATCACCGGAACAGCTGCCTGAAACCCTCTGATACGCATTTTATAGCCGGACTCGGCGCTGATTCCTGCTCGGCGTGCCTGCCCCCCGCCTGAACAGTGATGCTTCAGACGGACTGATCGTTACTATCCGCAGCAGCCTGTTTCAACAATCGCTTCTGCTCCCGACGACGCTGAAAAAAAGCGCTGATTCTGGCACTGCAGGTCTCGGCCAGCACCCCGCCCTGATAGCTGATCCGATAGTTCATCCAGGGACTGTCCAGCAGGTTGCTGGCACTGCCGACGGCACCGGCTTTGGGCTCTGTGGCACCGAACACCAGCCGCTGAATCCGGGAATGCACCAGCGCACCGGCGCACATGGAACAGGGTTCGATGGTGACGTAGATAGTCGCGCCCACCAGCCGGTAGTTCTGAATCCGGGCTGCAGCATCACGCAGCGCCATAACTTCGGCATGGGCGGTAGGATCATGACCGGAGATCGGCTGATTCCAGCCTTCACCGATCACCTGACCGTCGAGCACCACCACCGCCCCTACCGGGACCTCTCCCAGCGATTCGGCCCGTTCCGCCAGCTTCAGCGCATGCCGCATCCAGTGTTCATCGGTAGGAAGTTCAGTCATTGTCGAGCCTGTCTGTCAGAATCGGTTGTCAGCTGGAAATAGTCCGGTCATTGCGCTGAACAATGCCCATCAGTTTATAGACCAGCATCGAAGCGGCAAAATCGTAGGCATGAAAACCGGGGATCGGTGCATGTTCCATCAGGTCGAAACCGATAATCTGCCGCTGCCGGGCCACCGATTCAAACAGCCCCAGCGTCTGATACCAGCCCAGCCCTCCCGGCACCGGGGTACCGGTTGAAGGAAACACCGACGGATCAAGACCATCGACATCGACGGTAAAAAACACCCGCTGCGGAAAATCCACCGGCAGCTCGATACTGCTGATCTGTTGCGGCACCAGCTCATCGGCATCCAGGTAATGCACCCCACAGCGTCGGCGAGTCTCGACCTCCTCCGGACAACAGGCCCGGATGCCCAGCTGAAACAACGGGATGCCTTCGTCCACCACCCGCTTCATCACGCTGGCATGACTGTAGGGATTACCCTCGTAAGCATCGCGCAGATCGGCATGAGCATCGATCTGGACCACCCCGAAATCCCGGATACCCGCATCCAGCAGCCCTCGAATCACCCCGATGGTTACCGTGTGCTCGCCACCCAGCACCACCGGCATAGCGCCCTGCTCCACTACTTCCCGGGTCGCATCGGCAATACGTCGGACCACGCTTTCCGCACGGCCCCGGGTATCCACCGGGGCACGGGTATAAATCCCCTGGTCGCAGGGACTGCTTTTACCCTCCCAGGTTTCCAGCTGCCAGGAGGCTTTAAGGATCTCCGCAGGTCCCAGGCCGGTGCCTCCGCCATATGAAACGCTCTCCTCATAGGGCACCGGGATAATATGAAAGCGTGCGCCTTCCGGCTCCGGCTGGCGGATTTCCGATCCCAGGAACACCGGATAACCGGGAGCTACCAGCTGATCAAATTCGTCCATTACGGCATCACCTCTGACTCACCACCTGCTGCCGGCGATCAGGACAGGCGATTCTTAAAATCTTCATAGCCAAACTCTCTGACTAATTGCAATTCGTCGGTCTCGGAATTCCAGACCGCGATGGCCGGCAGACCGATACCATTGAAGGTGGTCGTCTTAACCATCGTATAGTGCGACATATCGTCAAAGATCAGCCGCTGCCCCGGCTGCAGCGGCTGATCAAAACTGTAATCGCCGATCACATCGCCGGCCAGACAGGTCATGCCACCGAGCCGATAGCTGTGTTTCTTCTCGCCGGGCTGACCTGCACCGAAGATATCGGCCCTGTAGGGCATCTCCAGGGTGTCCGGCATATGACAGGTGGCGGAGGTATCGAGGATCGCCTGATCCCGGTCGGTGTGCAGGACATCCAGTACCTCGGCCACCAATACCCCGCTGCGGATGGCCATCGCCTCCCCCGGCTCCAGGTACACCTGAACGTCGTAACGGGCACGAAAATCCCGGATCAGCCGGATCAGCCCCTCAACGTCATAATCAGGGCGGCTGATATGATGGCCACCGCCAAAATTGATCCACTCCATCTGTGGAATCAGATGGCCAAATGTCTTCTCCACCGCCGCCAGGGTGCGCTGTAGCGGCTGCAGATCCTGCTCGCAAAGGGTATGAAAATGCAGCCCACTGATCCCTTCCAGCGACTGTCCCTCAAACTGCGACAGCGGAATACCCAGCCGGGAGCCCGGCGCACAGGGATCGTAGATCGCCACCTCGCCCTCAGAATGCTCGGGATTGATACGCAGACCGAACCTGAGCTGCGGTCGCTGTGCTGCAGCCTCCCGAATCAGGGACTGAAAACGCTGCCACTGGCTGAAGGAGTTAAACACCAGATGATCGGCGATCCTGAGGATCTCCCGCAGATCGGCTTCGGAATAGCCGGCGGAAAAAACATGCACCTCACCCGCTCCGGCACCATACTCCTCCCGCCCCAGCCGCGCCTCATGCAGACCGCTGGCACAGGTACCGCTCAGGTAGCGCGCCGTCAGCGGCCCCAGCCGCCAGCAGGAAAAAGCCTTCAGCGCGCCAAGCACCTTTGCGCCGCTCTCTCGCTGCACCCGCTCGAGAATCCGAAGATTATTCTCGATCGCTACCTCATCGATCACAAAACAGGGGGAAGGAACCCGACGGGGATCAAAACTGAAAAAACTCTTGCTGTTCAAGGACAGATACCTGATGACTGTAATCGGCCACGTACATCATGATTAAGCTGCGGGGTGCGCCAGCCACCCGGGGTGACGCACCGGAACAGCCCCGGGTTCAGTGAGCCAGATCGTAACCGGGCTCTTCGACCACTTTCCAGGGCAGGCCGTACCTGTTGAGATCATCCATAAAGGCATCCGGATCCAGCTGCTCCATATTCCAGACACCCGGCTTCATCCAGCGTCCTTCCAGCATCATCTTGGCGCCGATCATCGCCGGCACCCCGGTGGTATAGGAGACCGCCTGGGACTTCACCTCCCGGTAGCAGGCCTGATGATCACAGGTGTTATAGACATAGACGGTCTTCTCTTTACCGTCTTTCACGCCACGAACGATACAGCCGATGCAGGTGCGGCCGGTGGTGCGCGGGCCGAGACTGGCCGGATCCGGCAGCAGTTGCTTGAGGAACTGAATCGGCACGATCTGCTGACCGTTGAACTCCACCGGTTCGATGCCGGTCATGCCGACATTGCCCAGCACCTCCAGGTGCTTGAGATAGCTGTCGCCGAAACTCATCCAGAACTGAGCTCGCTTAATGGTCGGATAGTGTCTGGTCAGCGACTCCAGCTCTTCGTGATACATCCGGTAGATGTTGTAAGTGCCCACCTCTTCCGGACAGGTAAAGGACTGCTTCAGCGACATCGCCGGCGTCTCCACAAAGCGGCCGTCTTCCCAGTGCCGGCACTCCGCGGTCACCTCCCGGATATTGATCTCCGGATTGAAGTTGGTCGCAAAGGGATAGCCGTGATCACCGCCGTTAACATCGACGATATCGAGGTAATGAATCTCGTCGAAATAGTGCTTGGCGGCATAGGCGGTGAAGACATTGGTGGTGCCGGGATCGAAGCCCGAGCCCAGCAGCGCCATCAGCCCGGCTTTTTCAAACTTCTCCTGGTACGCCCACTGCCACTTGTATTCAAATTTTGCCGTATCTTCCGGCTCGTAGTTGGCGGTGTCCATGTAGTGGACACCCGTCTCGAGGCAGGCATCCATAATGGTCAGATCCTGGTAGGGCAGCGCCACATTAATCACAAGTTCCGGTTTCACCCGATTGATCAGCACCACCAGTTCGGGGACGTTGTCGGCGTCAACCTGAGCGGTTTCGACCCTGCGGCCGGTCGCCTCTTCCACCTGTGCAGCGATCTTTCTGCACTTCTCCTCGGTGCGGCTGGCCAGCACAATCTCAGAGAAAACTTCGGCGACCTGAGCGCACTTGTGAACAACCACCGCACCCACACCACCGGCACCAATAATCAGTACTCTGGACATGTTATTACTCTCCGTTCTGACATTGCCGGGAAGCCGTCATCGCAGCATCCTTCAGCAGCAGTAAATGACCGCAAACGGTCCTGTTAATTCTCGTAGTAGGTATAACCCTGGAGACTGTCGGAAAAACTCTCCAGCAACTCACGCCGTTCGGTGGCGGTGATCCTGCCGTCACGCACCGCTTTCTCGGCGATCCTGCGGAAATTCTCCCGGATCATCTGGGGCTGATACTCGACGTAACTCAGCACATCAGCAATGCTGTCGCCGCCCAGCTCCTTCATCAGATCAAAGCTGCCGTCTTCATTGATTCGCACGCTGGCCACCGCCGTATCACCCAGCAGGTTATGCAGATCCCCCAGAGTTTCCTGGTAGGCCCCTACCAGGAACACACCGAGGATATAGTCCTCCCCTTCCCGCAATGGATGCAGTGGCAGGGTCGGTCGCACATCATGGTTCTCGGTGTCGATAAAACGGTCTATTTTGCCATCGCAATCGCAGGTGATATCCGCCAGAATCGCCTCGCGACAGGGCCGCTGATGATGACGGTGAAGGGGCAGCACCGGGAACACCTGATCAATGGCCCAGATATCCGGCAGCGACTGGAAGACGCTGAAGTTGCCGTAATAGATATCGGCCAGATACTCCTTCAGCCCCTGCAGCTCCGGGGGCATACGACGCACCTTTTTCAGCTCCGTTTTGATCCGCTGCAGAATTTCCAGGAACACGTTTTCAGCCAGCGAACGATCACGCAGGGTGATCTGCCCACGCTTGAACAGCTCGCCGATCTCGTCCCGGTAATAGGTGGCATCGTTATAGCATTCCTGCAGAGCCTTCGGCGAGACGCTGTCCAGCACCTGATAGAGACTGGTGATCAGCTCATGGACATCGGCAGGGAACGGCACCGGCAGCGGTGCCGCTTCAAAATGGGTGACGTCCAGCACATCGAACAGCAGCATCGATGAATAGGCGATGGTCGCCCGGCCGGACTCGGTGACAATATGGGGATGAGGGATCTGATGGGCATCAAGGGTGCTCATCACCACCTCGACCACATCGTTGCAGTACTCATCCAGCGAGTAATTACGGGAATGTTCATGGTTGCTGCGCGATCCCATATAGTCCACCGCAAGCCCACCACCAAGATCCAGGTAGCCCATGGAGGCCCCCTCCCGCACCAGATCAACATAGTAGCGGCAGGCTTCCATCACCCCGCTGCGGATATCACGAATATTGGGGATCTGAGACCCCAGGTGGTAGTGCAGCAGCTCCAGGCAATCGAGCATGCCGTGTTGTTTCAGGCTGTCGACGACATCCACCAGCTGATTGGTGGTCAGGCCAAAGATACTCCTGTCTCCACTGGTGTCGTTCCACAGACCGCTGACCCGAGAGGAGAGCTTGACCCTGACGCCGATTTTCGGCCGGATACCCAGCGCCTTGCTGCGCTCGATAATGATCGGCAGTTCCGTCGGGGTCTCGATGACGAATACACAGTGATAACCGAGACGCTGGGCCCGCAAAGCCAGATCGATAAATTCTTCATCTTTATAGCCGTTGCAGACGATCAGTCGGCCATCGGGCTTCAGCGACGACAGCGCAATGATCAGTTCCGCCTTGCTGCCGGCCTCCAGGCCATGGTTGTAACGCTCGCCGAACTGCGCCAGTTCCTCGATCACCTGACACTGCTGGTTGACCTTGATGGGAAATACGCCCCGGTACTGACCACCGTAACCGGAGTTCTCAATGGCCCGATTGAAGGTATCATTGAGCAGGGCAATCTGAGAATCCAGCAGATTCTCGATACGCAGAATCATTGGCAGGGGCACGCCGCGCTGACGGATCCCGGACAGGATCTCCATCAGCGATACCCGTACTTCACCGGACGGGAATCGTACCAGCACGGTCACTTCGCCCTGCTCAGACAGATCAAAATAACCCGCGCCCCAGTCTCTGATGCCGTAGAGGTCGGCGGAGTTATCAATGGTCCATGAGTTATCGACAGACTGATTCAAGGCGGGACGCCTCCACGTAGAGAAAGGTACAGCAGGGAAAGGAATTCAGAGGATAAAAACCACCAGGAATTCCGGAAACAGAACCACCCAGCCGTACACCATTTCAGGGGAACACTTCAATCGACCTGCACTCTGCAGGCCCCTAAAAAAAGACGCGCCAATTTCTCATATTTGTTCCACGAATGGAACCGTTTTTTGCGTCGGCAGAACCCTCTGTTACAGCAGCTTATGGTCCCGCTGAATCCGCGCGGGACTGACTCAGCCTCTGACCAGCCGGCTGCGGATCGACTCGACACTGCGCACCCAGGGTTTATCACGCAGACGATACCGTTTGATCAGCCCGGCAGCCGCCTGCTCGGCAGATTTACGGGTCTGATAACCGCCGACTAACAGCACCTCCCAGAGCTTGCCCTGATTGCGAATTTCCACAATCTGACCACCGGGGATGCTCCCCAGCTGCTTCATCCTGTCTCGACAGAGCGGTGCATTGCAGGCCAGCAACTGCAGGGTATAGCGACCCGCCGGCAGGCTGTCTTCAGCACCTGCACCCGGCGGCATTTCCATCCCGGGCGCCATTTTTTCTGCGGCCCCGGGCCGGGCCGCCGACAAAGCCTGCTCCGAGGCCTCCGTTGCACCTTTAAACACCACCTTAGAGATATAATGCTCAGAGCGAAACACCTGGATTTTCTCGTTCTCGTAGGCGGCACACAGCCAGGTCTCCCCCTCGGTCTTACAGGCTACAATACCGGCGACATCCACTGCCCATACTGCCTTTACCGGCAAGCACAGCAGTACTGCAATCAGTATCCGTTTGAGCATATTTCCGTCTCTTAAACAGGGTCTCTCCAGTGGAGACCCGAGAGTAGAGAATCCTGAATAAGGATGCAACCGATGCGGCCACAGCAACCCGGGAAGGGATCGACGGATAAAAAAAAGCCCGCTCATATGAGCGGGCCGGATTTCCGAACAGTAACGCCTATTCCCACTCGATAGTGGCCGGCGGCTTGCTGGAGACATCGTAAGCAACCCGGGAGATCCCGGAGATCTCGTTGATGATGCGGCCGGATACAGTTTCCAGCAGCTCGTAAGGCAGGTGCGCCCAGCGCGCGGTCATAAAATCGATGGTTTCAACGGCTCGCAGCGATACCACATATTCGTAACGGCGACCGTCGCCCACCACCCCAACCGACTTAACCGGCAGGAACACCACAAACGCCTGACTGGTCTTGTGATACCAGCCGGAGCGATGCAGCTCCTCGATAAAGATCGCGTCCGCTTCACGCAGAATATCGGCGTACTCTTTCTTCACTTCTCCGAGGATACGGACACCCAGTCCGGGTCCCGGGAACGGGTGACGGTAGACCATATCGTAGGGCAGTCCCAGTTCAAGGCCGATTTTGCGCACCTCGTCCTTAAACAGTTCTCGCAGCGGCTCTACCAGCTTCAGCGCCATATCTTCCGGCAGACCACCCACGTTATGGTGAGACTTGATCACATGAGCCTTACCAGTCTTAGCCGCCGCCGACTCAATCACGTCCGGATAAATAGTGCCCTGAGCCAGCCATTTGACGTTGTCGATCTTAGTCGATTCTTCATCGAAAACTTCGATAAAGGTGTTACCGATAATCTTGCGCTTCTGTTCCGGATCAGCGACGCCCTTCAGCTTACCGAGGAACAGTTCTTCGGCGTTGGCGCGGATCACCTTGACCCCCATGTTCTTAGCGAACATGTCCATCACCTGATCGCCTTCATGCTTACGCAGCAGACCGTTGTCGACAAATACGCAGGTCAGCTGATCACCGATCGCCTTATGCAGCAACGCCGCAACAACCGAAGAATCGACCCCGCCGGACAGCCCCAACAGCACATGGTCATCCCCCACCTGCTGACGGACCTGCTCGATGGCATCCCTGACGATATTGCTCGGTGTCCACAGCGCTTCACAGTCACAAATATCACGCACGAAGCGGGAAAGAATGCGCTCACCCTGCTTGGTGTGGGTGACCTCCGGGTGGAACTGAACGCCGTAGAAGCGCTTCTGTTCGTTGCACATTCCGGCAATCGGTGCACTTTCGGTTGCAGCCATCAGGTGGAAGCCCTCGGGCAGTTCCACGACCTTATCGCCGTGACTCATCCACACGTCCAGCAGCAGCACACCGTTGTTGGCGACATGATCTTCGATGCCTTCCAGCAGCGAACTGCTGCCTTCGATGCGGACCTGAGCATAGCCGAATTCACGCAGATCCGAGCTCTCAACCTTACCGCCCAGTTGCTCAGCCATCGTCTGCATGCCGTAACAGATGCCGAGTACCGGAACCCCCAGCTCAAAGACTACCTGCGGGGCCCGCGGGGTATCGTCGCCGGTCACCGATTCCGGACCACCGGCCAGAATGATGCCTTTCGGGCTAAATTCGCGGATTTCCGCTTCGCTCATATCGAATGCGCGAATTTCTGAATAAACCCCACACTCACGCACACGGCGCGCAATCAGCTGCGTGTACTGAGAACCAAAATCCAGGATCAGGATCCGTTGTTCATGAATATCTTTAGTCACGGCGTCTCTCCGCTTTTTGCCTGGCAAGCTCCCGTTCCGGGGCTGAGGCATCAATTTTACAGCATCACAAAAACGAAAAAGGGGCTGCCCGCGACAGCCCCCTTCAACTCAGGTCAGAGTCAGCCAACGCGATAGTTGGGCGCCTCTTTGGTAATGGTCACGTCATGCACATGACTCTCTTTCATTCCCGCCCCGGTGATTCTCACAAACTGAGGCTTTGTTCTCATCTCTTCAATATCGGCGCTGCCGGTGTAGCCCATACTGGAACGCAGCCCGCCCATCAGCTGGTGCACCACGGCGGCCATCGGTCCCTTGCAGGGAACCCGACCCTCGATTCCTTCCGGTACCAGCTTCTCGGCGCCGGCGTCGGCATCCTGGAAGTAGCGGTCCGATGAGCCCTGAGACTGCGCCATAGCTCCGATCGAGCCCATGCCGCGGTAGGCCTTGAACGCACGCCCCTGATAGAGCTCAACTTCGCCGGGCGCTTCGTCGGTACCGGCCAGCATGCTGCCGACCATAACCGCGCTGGCGCCGGCGGCGATCGCCTTGGCCAGATCGCCCGAGAAGCGTACACCTCCATCGGCGATCAGCGGAATGCCACGCTCAGCCAGAGCACCGGCGACGTTGGCCACGGCAGAGATCTGCGGCACACCAATTCCGGCAACGATACGAGTGGTACAGATAGATCCCGGGCCGATTCCTACCTTAACGCCGTCTGCACCGGCATCGGCCAGCGCCAGCGCGGCTTCGGCAGTGGCGATGTTGCCGCCGATCACCTGCACCTGCGGATAGGTTTCTTTAACCCAGCGAACGCGGTCGATAACGCCCTTTGAATGACCATGAGCGGTATCGACGATAATCACATCAACGCCCGCTTCCACCAGCGCTGTGACCCGCTCCGGAGTTTCCGGGCCGGTGCCGACCGCTGCGCCGACAATCAGTCGACCTTCTGCGTCTTTGGCAGCGTCCGGATAGGCCTTCGCCTTATTCATATCCTTTACGGTCATCATGCCACGCAGTTCGAACTTATCATTAACTACGAGGATTTTCTCAATGCGGTGCTTGCGCAGCAGATTGCGAACCTTCTCGGCATCGACACCCTCTTCCACCGTCACCAGACGATCCTTGGGTGTCATGATGGAAGCGACTTTGGCGTGCAGATGGCGCTCGAAACGCATGTCGCGACTGGTAACGATACCGACCAGCTCACCGTTATCGACCACAGGGAAGCCGGAAAAGCCGTGTTTGTCGGCCAGCTGATGCAGCTCGCCGACGGTAATGTCGGGTGAACAGATCACCGGGTCCTTAACAATACCGCTCTCAAAGCGCTTAACCTTCAACACTTCTGCGGCCTGCTCTTCGATGGTCATGTTCTTATGGACGATACCGATACCACCTTCCTGTGCCATGGCAATCGCCAGACGGGCTTCGGTTACCGTATCCATGGCGGCGGAAACCAGAGGCACATTCAGTTGAATATCCCGGGTCAGCCGGGTTTTCAGGCTGACATCCTTGGGAAGCACCTCGGAGTAGCCCGGAACCAGCAGAACATCATCAAAAGTTAGAGCTTCTTGTGCAATGCGCAACATGACTTTGTGCCTTCTCCGGTCGAAGGAAAAAAGGGAGCATTATATAGCGGCACACCGACCCGAACAACCACAACATCTGGTGTTGTCCATCGGTTCCGTTTACGACCCCCACAACAAAAAAACGCCGCTCGAAAGCAGCGTTTTTACTGAGTACCGGACCTGTCAGTCCATCTCTGAGATCCAGGCAGCCTGCACCGCTTCGAGAATCTTCTCGCCACAGTGTTTCGGATCATCATCAAAATCATCCAGCGCCATGATCCACTCACTCAGGTCGGTAAAGCGGACATAGCGGGGATCCACATCCGGATGCTTCTCGCTCAGTTCAATGGCGATGTCGAGACTGTCGATCCATTTTAATCCCATCACTCACCTCTCAGATTTGTTCAGTGGTTTTCAGATACCTGGTTAATCGTATATTTAGGAATTTCTACCACCAGATCTTCGTCGCCAACAATCGCCTGACAGCTGAGACGGGATTCCGGCTCCAGCCCCCACGCCTTGTCGAGCATATCCTCTTCCAGCTCATCGGCCTCTTCCAGCGAATCAAAGCCTTCCCGCACAATCACGTGACAGGTGGTACAGGCACAGGACTTTTCGCAGGCGTGCTCGATCTCAATACCATGAGCAATCGCCGCATCACAGACACTGACACCGGCCTCCACCTCGATCACCTGGCCTTCAGGGCAGTGCTCGTCGTTGGGCAGAAAAATAATCTGGGGCATTACTAAACCTCGTCCACCGAGTGACCGGACAGCGCCCGGCGCACTCCATCATCCATCCGTCGCGCAGCGAACTCATCACTCGCCGCACTCAGAACCTCTATACCTTTTGCAATCGCCTTGTGGTCATCGCCATCACGCAGGCGCTTAAGATGCTGAAGCCCCTGACGCAGCGCTTCCAGATCCTCCGCCGTCAGCAGCCGCTCACCATCGGCGGCCAGTGCACTTTCCAGCGCCTCGACCAGTCGGTCCGCTTCCACCTGCTGCTCACGCAGGGTACGGGCATCGTGGTCTTCCTGGGCATAGGAGAAAGAATCCTTAATCATACCCGCGATCTCGCTGTCGCTGAGACCGTAAGAGGGCTTCACTTCGATAGCACTTTCGACACCACTGGTCAGCTCCCGGGCCGCCACATTCAGCAGACCGTCCGCATCCACCTGGAACGTCACCCGGACCTTAGCCGCGCCCGCCGCCATCGGCGGAATGCCCTGCAGATCAAAGCGAGCCAGAGAACGGCAGTTCTCAACCAGTTCCCGCTCACCCTGCAACACATGAATCATCATGCCGGTCTGGCCGTCTTTGTAAGTAGTAAACTCCTGAGCCCGGGCTACCGGAATCGGGGTGTTGCGATCGATCACCTTTTCGACCAGCCCCCCCATGGTTTCCAGTCCCAGCGACAGCGGAATCACATCCAGCAGCAACATGTCGGCGTCGGGCTTGTTACCGGCCAGCACATCCGCCTGAATCGCCGCGCCGATAGCCACCACCCGGTCGGGATCAATTTCGACATGAGGCTTTCGACCGAAATAGTCGCCCACCAGAGTACGGACATGCTGTACACGGGTAGAGCCACCAACCATCACCACCTCACGCACCGAACTGGCCTTGACCGAAGCATCCTTCAGCGCCCGCTTACAGGCACGCAGGGTTTTCTTAACCAGCGGCTCAATCAGCGCATTGAACTGCTCCAGAGTCAGTTCCCCACTCCAGCTGTGCTCTCCCAGCTGCAGCGAAATTTCCGCTTTCGTCTCGTCACTCAGGGTTTCTTTAGCGGCACAGGCCGCTTCCAGCACCGAACGCAACTGACCTCGATCCAGCTGCGGACCGCCGAGCTTGTCGATCAGCCATTCGGCCACAACATGGTCGAAATCATCACCACCAAGAGCGCTGTCTCCGCCCGTTGAGAGCACTTCGAAAACACCCCGGTTGAGACGCAGCACGGAGATATCAAAAGTGCCGCCGCCCAGATCGTAAACCGCGAAGATCCCTTCCGCCTCTTTATCCAGACCGTAGGCTACAGCCGCCGCCGTAGGCTCGTTCAGCAGCCGCAGCACATTAATGCCGGCCAGCCGGGCGGCGTCCTTAGTTGCCTGCCGCTGAGCCTCATCAAAATAGGCCGGTACGGTTATAACCGCTCCCACCAGCTCGCCGCCGAGAGTTTCGATTCCCCGCTCAGTCAGTGCTCGCAGAATATCGGCAGAGACTTCCACCGGACTTTTATCACCGGCCACTGTGCGAATATAGGGCATACCACCGCTGTCGGTGTTGAAGTCGTAGGGCAGCTGATCACCCAGACGATGGTAATCCTCGACGCCACGGCCGATCAGCCGCTTGACGGAGAGAATGGTATTCAGAGGATCGTCGCTGGCGCTCTGTTTTGCCGCCTGACCAACCGCCAGCACACCTTCTGCACCATAACGAACGGCTGAAGGCAACAGGTGGGAGCCGTCGCTATCAGCCAGCGTCTGAGCTTCACCACTGCGGACGGAAGCCACCAGTGAATTTGTGGTTCCGAGGTCGATCCCCACCGCCAGCTTATGTTGATGGGGTTTGGCGCTCTGGCCCGGTTCTGCAATCTGCAATAACATGTATCAGTAATCCGTCAGTTCATCTTCGGCCTGTTCGATTTCCCGCAGCAGCTTATCAAGAAACTGCATTTTGCGAACCAGTTCTGAAGCCACTTCCAGATCCTGCTCACTTCCGCCGTCGAGGGCGGTGCAGAACTGTTCCACCAGCTCGTCCCAGCTCTCTTCCACCGAATCCTGCATCGATTCCAGCTCGGCTTCAGGGTCGCTGTGGGCAGCGGCGGATTCCAGTCGCTCCCGCAGTTCCATCTGCTGCATCAGAAACATCGGATCCATACGGCCACCGGACTCCGGGCAGAGCTCCCGACCACGGACCTTCAGCAGATACTGTGCACGTTTCAGCGGAGATTTAAGCGTTTCCAGCCCCTCATTGATATGAGCGGTGTACTGGACCGCACGCAGCTGTTCGCGCTCACCGGCATGGGCATAACGGTCAGGGTGGACCTCTTTCTGCAGAGCCCGGTAGCGATCGGAGAGCTGGTGAAGATCGAGGTTATAGCTCTCGGGGAGATCAAAAATTTCAAAGAAATTCTGGTCAAGGCGCATTCAGCTTGTTCCCAAAAAAAGCCCCGGTGACAATGACAGCGGGGCTCGGCAATTCATAACGATCGAAGGATCTATCGCAACAACCGGGGATCAGACGCTGAAACTTTCGCCGCAGCCACACTCGCTGCGGGCGTTGGGGTTGTTGAACTTGAACCCTTCGTTCAGCCCTTCCTTAACAAAGTCGAGCTCGGTACCATCCAGGTAAACCAGACTTTTAGGGTCGACGATAATACGAATACCGCTGACTTCAAAAACCTCATCGTCAGCATCCACTTCGTCCGCAAATTCCAGTACGTAACCCATACCGGAACAACCCGTTGTCCGCACAGCAACGCGAATGCCTGTGCCCTTACCGCGATTCTCGAGATACTTGCTCACGTGGCTGAGCGCTGCATCCGTCATTGTGATGGCCATATTACAACCTTACTCCGGGTCCCGGCCGCCGCTGCGCGACGACGCTGTCAGATCAGTTACTTCTGCTTCTTACGATAATCATCGATCGCCGCTTTAATCGCATCCTCTGCCAGTACCGAGCAATGGATCTTGACCGGCGGCAGCGCCAGCTCTTCAGAGATCTTCGTGTTCTTGATGTCGGATGCCTGGTCCAGGGTCATGCCTTTTACCCATTCGGTTACCAGCGAACTGGAAGCGATGGCGGAACCGCAACCGTAGGTCTTGAACTTCGCATCTTCGATAACACCGTCATCACTGACTTTGATCTGCAGACGCATCACGTCGCCACAGGCGGGAGCCCCCACCATACCGGTGCCAACATTTTCGTCCTTGTCGTCCATCTTGCCGACATTACGAGGATTTTCGTAGTGATCCAGTACTTCTTCACTATATGCCATGATTCATTCCTCCGAATGAGTGCTCAGTGATGCACCCACTCCACTTTTTCCAGATCAACACCGTCTTTATACATATCCCACAGAGGAGACAGCTCGCGCAGTTTACCAACCGCGGTACTGATCTTCTCGATGGCATAATCCACTTCTTCTTCAGTGGTAAAACGTCCAAAACTAAATCGAATCGAGCTGTGTGCCAGCTCATCGTTCATGCCGAGCGCGCGCAGTACATAAGAAGGCTCCAGGCTTGCTGAGGTACAGGCAGAACCGGACGAAACGGCCAGATCCTTTAACGCCATCAGCAGCGATTCACCCTCGACAAAGTTGAAGCTGATATTGAGGTTACCGGCTACCCGCTGATCGGCATCACCGTTGATGTAGACCTCTTCCATACCACGCACACCTTCCCAGAGGCGCTGACGCAACTTCAACAGACGCTTGTTCTCTTCATGCATCTCGTCTTTGGCCAGCGCAAAGGCCTCACCCATCCCGACGATCTGATGGGTCGCCAGGGTGCCCGAACGCATACCCCGCTCGTGACCGCCACCGTGCATCTGCGCTTCCAGGCGGACACGGGGCTTACGACGGACGTAGAGCGCGCCGATTCCTTTGGGCCCGTACACCTTGTGACCGGAGAAGGACATCAGGTCGACTTTAAATCGCTCGAGATCGATATTCACCTTGCCGGCGCTCTGAGCAGCGTCGACATGGAACAACACCTTGTTGGCCCGGGTCACTTCACCGATCGCCTCGATGTCGTTAATTACGCCAATCTCGTTGTTAACGTGCATGATGGAAACCAGAATAGTGTCTTCACGCAGGGCCGCGGCAACCGCTTCCGGGGTGATAATACCCTTGTTGTCAGGCTCCAGGTAAGTGACTTCAAAACCTTCACGCTCCAGCTGGCGACAGGTATCCAGCACGGCTTTGTGCTCGATCTTTGAAGTGATGATGTGCTTACCCTTTTTGCTGTAAAAGTGAGCCACACCCTTGATCGCCAGATTATCGGACTCGGTGGCACCGGAGGTCCAGACGATCTCGCGAGGATCGGCGTTCAACAGGTCAGCCACCTGGCGGCGGGCATTTTCAACGGCCTCTTCGGCTTTCCATCCGAACTGATGGGAGCGGGAGGCCGGATTTCCGAAATTACCTTCCATTGTTAGACACTGTGACATCTTTTCCGCCACTCTTGGATCGATAGGCGTAGTGGCTGAATAATCCAGATAAATCGGCAATTTCATCTATGAGTCTCCGGGGTCATGCTGTCAGGCCGGGTGCCTAAACAACAGCCTCCATTTCGATAGTATTCAACATTTGATGGGCACGATCCTGACGACGGGACACTTCCTGCACATCTTTACGAGCAACCAGATCAGCCAGGCTGATTTCACTGAGAAACTGATGAATCTGATTGCTGAGATCACACCAGAGGTGATGCGTCAGACAGGCCTCACCATCCAGACAGTCTCCATTGCTGTTGCATCCGGTTGCATCGACTGACTCGTTGACGGCATCGATTACCTCAACGACAAAGATACCTTCCTTAGCACGGCTCAACTGGTAACCACCGCCGGGCCCACGAACACTTTTTACCAGATCATTGCGGCGCAACTTGGCAAAAAGTTGCTCCAGATAGGACAGGGAGATCTTCTGGCGGCTGGAAATATCCGCCAGACTGATCGGGCCTCGTCCTTCGTGGAGAGCCAGGTCAAGCATGGCAGTGACCGCATAACGACCTTTTGTTGTTAAACGCATAAAACTCACCCCTCATATACTCCTGCCATGGATTATGCGATACCCGACTATTTCAGTCAAGTAAATACCTTAGCATTTTGGTCGGAATTAATAAGGGGAGATCTGCTCGGGCGGGAAGCCACTATAACACCACCCTGCCTACTTATAAACTTCCTGATTCTGAAGCCTTAACAGTCTCTTCGCCTTGATCTTCCTCAACCCCTTCGAAATCCTCGGGCTTCAGCTCCGGCAGCTGTTCACTGCAGTAGTCCACGCCCATCTCTTCCATGGCTTTGCACATGGTATCGATCTTGGTATCGACCGCATGCATATGACTGAGCAGCGCTTTAATTGAATGTGCCACAGGGTCAGGCAGTTCACTGGTCACACCATAAGCATCGAAACCCAGCTTGTTAGCCATCTGCTGAAACTGCTGCTTACCATCAGCCTCCTGGTGCTTACGAATAATACGACCGGGAATACCCACCACTGTCGCTCCAGGCGGCACTTCCTTCGTGACAACCGCGTTGGAACCGACACGAGCATTGGCACCGACCGTAAAGGGACCAAGAATCTTGGCGCCGGCACCGACCACCACGCCATCCTCCAGGGTTGGGTGGCGCTTCCCCTTGTTCCAGGTGGTTCCACCCAGAGTAACCCCATGATAGAGGGTCACATCATTACCGATCTCGGCGGTCTCTCCGATCACTACACCCATACCATGATCGATAAAAAAGCGCCGACCGATCTGCGCACCGGGATGAATCTCTACACCGGTGATCCAGCGAGCAAAGGTGGAGAGCGTTCTGGCCAGCCACTTAAAGCCGCTGTTCCAGAGCTTATGGTTGACCCGATGAAACAGCAGCGCATGCAACCCCGGATAGTTGGTAAAGACTTCGAAAGCGTTACGGGCCGCCGGATCGCGATCGAAAACCGACCCGATGTCCTCTTTCAGTGTTCTGAACATAACCTGCCTAGTCCTGCTCTTTAATCAGTTTCTGAGTGGCCGTGAGAATCCCCCGCAGCACATTGACTTCCACTTTATCCGGATGACTACGCAGATAAAGCCGGCGCAAACGGGTCATCAGCTGACGAGGATTATTGGGGTCCAGGAAGTCGATATCAACCAGAGTACGCTCCATGTGCTCGAACAGCAGCTGCAACTCGTCAGCAGAAGCCAGTTCTATATCCCATTCCGTGCCCCACTGATGTGACTCTTTATCCGCGTTTTCCAGCGCCAGCACCGCCATCCGCAACTCATAACAGAGCACCTGAACCGCCGCCGCAAGATTGAGAGAGGAAAAACCCGGATCCGAGGGGATATGCACGTGCTTGTGACAACGGTGCAGCTCTTCATTGGTCAACCCCCGATCTTCCCGCCCGAACACCAGCGCGACTTCCGGGCGCCGCTCCTCCGGCACCGAAATCTGAGGCAGAAGATGCTGCTCAACCAGCTCCCGGGGATCCACCACCGGCCAGGGTATATGACGGCCACGAGCACTGGCGCCCACCACAAAACTACAACCCTTCAACGCCTCATCCAGGGTCGGCACCACCTGCGCCTGCTGCAACACATCCACCGCACCCGAGGAGCGCGCATCGGCCTTGTCGCTGGGAAATTCTTTCGGATCAACCAGAAACAGACGCGAGAAGCCCATATTCTTCATCGCCCGGGCAACGCCCCCGATGTTTCCCGGGTGACTGGTGTTAACCAGAACAATACGAACCGACTTCAGCATCAATACAACTCCAGCAACTTACGAAAGCGCAGCATTCTACCAGATTCACGCCATCGCAGCTAAAACCTTAGGAGGGCAAAAATAACTTTGGTATACTTCGCCCCTGTTTATATCCCTGAAGATCTTATTCCCGGAAACCTGCGATAACATGCAACCCACGTTAAATATTGCCCTCAGGGCAGCACGCCTTGCCAGCGAACAGATCGCTCGTGCCATCGAACGACTGGACATCATCAAGGCAGAACATCAGAGTGTCAGCGACTTTATCGCCGAGACCGCGCTGGCTGCTGAAAAAACAGCCGCTTACAATATTCAGAAGGCCAACCCCCATCATCGCGTGATCGGCCAGCACGGCGGCGCTTTCGAGCCGGAGCAGCAGGAAGGAGACGCCGAGTGGCTGATCAGCCCCATCGACGGCCTGACTAATTTCGCCAATGGCCTGCCGCTGTTCGCCTTCAGCCTGATCTGCCGAGAGAAGGGCCGCTGCGAGCACGCCGTTATCATCAATCCGATCACCGGTGAAGAGTTCACCGCCAGCCGCGGCCGCGGCGCCCAGCTCAACGGCAAGCGCATCCGGGTCAGCAATCTGCGCGAACTGAACGGAGCCCTGATCGGCAGCGGTTACAGCAACAGCGGCAACCAGCACCCTCACCTGGAAGCCTATCTGGACATCTACAGACGGATCAGCACCCAGGGCGCTCAGATCCAGAGCTACGGCTCTGCAGCACTGACCATGGCCTATCTGGCCGCCGGTCGTATTGACAGCTGCTGCCTGCTCAGCCTCAGCGACTGGGAACTGGAAGCAGGCATGCTACTGATCCAGGAAGCAGGCGGCCTGATGGGCGACTTCTCAGGCGGCAGCAACAGCATGAAGAACGGCAATCTGGTAGCCGGTAATCCGCGCCTGTTCAAGCAGATGCTGCAAACGATCAGACCGGCACTGACACCGGCACTGCAGGGATAAACTCCGCACTCAACGCCGACCCCAACAGGCCCCGGCGATTCCCGGAGAATCAAAAAAGGCGATCATATGATCGCCTTTTTAGTGCTCACAACAAATCTGTTCTGATCAGAAAGCTCCGCGCAACACGATGGTTTCGTTACGGTCAGGACCGGTGGAGACGATATCGACCGGCGCACCCACCAGCTCTTCGAGACGGTTGATATAGTCCCGGGCCGCCTGAGGCAACGCTTCAAGGCTGCGCGCACCAACAGTGCTCTCGCTCCAGCCGGGCATCTCTTCGTAAACCGGCTGCGCCGCTTCGTAACCTTCGCTGTCGGAAGGAACAGCCACCTCATTACCATCCGCATCACGATAACCCACACAGATCCGGATAGACTCCAGACCATCCAGCACATCCAGCTTGGTCAGACAGATGCCGGACACACTGTTGATCTGGATGGAATGCTTCAGCGCAACGGCGTCAAACCAGCCACAACGACGGGGACGGCCGGTGGTAGCACCGCGCTCATGACCTTTAGTGGCCAGATGCTCGCCCACTTCACAGAACAGCTCAGTCGGGAAAGGCCCGGAGCCGACACGGGTAGTGTAAGCCTTGGTGATCCCGAGAATGTAATCCAGGTACAGCGGACCGAAGCCACTACCGGTCGCCGTACCGCCGGCGGTGGTATTGGAGGAAGTCACATAAGGATAGGTGCCGTGGTCGATATCCAGCAGCGAACCCTGAGCCCCTTCAAACAGAATGTTATCGCCGTTTCTGCGGTATTCATGCAGCATCGCGGTAACATCAGCCACCATCGGCTTCAGCTCTTCCGCCATCTTCAGCGACTGCTCCAGCGTTTCCTCGTAGGAAACCGCTTCCGCCTTGTAGTAGTTAACCAGAGCAAAGTTATGGTATTCCATAACCTCTTTCAGCTTCTCAGCGAAACGCTTTTCATCCAGCATATCACCCAGACGCAGACCGCGGCGAGCGACCTTGTCTTCATAAGCAGGGCCGATACCGCGACCGGTGGTACCAATCTTAGCATTGCCGCGAGCCGCTTCACGGGCCTGATCCAGGGCGATGTGGTAAGGCAGAATCAGCGGCGAGGCCGGGCTCAGGCGCAGGCGCTCACGAACCGGCACGTCACGCGCCTCCAGCTCTGCAATCTCCTTCAGCAGCGCCTCGGGAGACAGCACCACTCCGTTGCCGATCAGACAGGTTACATTCTCACGCAGAATACCGGAGGGGATCAGGTGCAGTACCGTCTTCTCACCATCGATAACCAGAGTGTGGCCGGCATTGTGACCGCCCTGAAAGCGAACAACCGCAGCGGCCTCTTCGGTCAGCAGGTCAACAATCTTGCCCTTGCCTTCATCACCCCATTGCGTTCCCAAAACAACAACGTTCTTGCCCATAGATCGAAAGTCTCTAGTCTTCAAAATTCAACAACAGCGATCAGCTCAGACCGCGTCTATATCCCAGCCACCCTTACGGTGGACCAGCTGCCGGTTACAGCCCATGGCAGCGGCGTCGTTCTGTTCGCCGGGCAATGCGCAGATCACCCGCTCGCCGGCTTTTCGTAATTCAGCAACCCGGGCGTGCAGCGAAACGTCGCCATCGGCCGGTGCGAAAATCGCATCGGCAACCGCCGCGGCAAGCCCGGAAATCTCAGCAATCACCTTAAGATCGGCACTGAATCCGGTGGCTGGACGCGCCCGTCCGAAGTCCTTACCGATCTCGTCGTAACGCCCGCCTTTGGCCAGCGCCTGACCGTATTCAGGCACATAGGCGGCAAAGACCACACCGGTATGATAGTTGTATCCACGCAGCTCGCTCAGATCAAAATAGAGGCAGACATGGGGATAACATGAACTGACCGCATCGGCGACCCGCTTCAGATCCAGCAGCGCCTTATCCGTCGCCGGTGACAGCCCGCCAAGCAGTTTTTCGGCACGCTCCAGCACCTGCTGATCGCCACTCAGATGGATCAGCTGACGAAAAGATTCGGCGCGCTCCGGCGCCAGCGACAGCGTAGAAAGCAACGCATCCAGCTCGGTCAGTCGCTTACCCTGCAACAGCTCGAACAGCTGAGTCTCTTCATCACTGGAAAGATTCGCCTCTTCGATCAGTGCCCGATAGAAAGCGACATGACCGAGGTCGAGAGTAACCGGCGACTCGATACCGGCAGCCCGCAAGGACTCCAGCATCAGACAGATCACTTCGATATCGCTGTCAACCCCGGCATGACCATACAGCTCGGCGCCGATCTGCATGGGTGAGCGACCGGCCAGCATATTGGCGGGCACCGTGTGCAGTACGGAGTTAACGTAACAGTATCGCGCCGATGCCTGACGGGGCAGACTGTGTGCATCAATACGTGCGACCTGAGGTGTCGTATCGGCCCGCAGCCCCATCAGCCGACCGGTGAGCTGGTCGGTGACTTTGTAGGTACTGAGCGCCAGGTCATTGCCGGTCCCGGTCAGCAATGAATCCAGATATTCGATCAGCGGAGGCATGACCAGGTCATAACCCCAGCTGTGGAACAGGTCCAGCAGTTGTCGGCGCAATACCTCAACCTGCCGCGCCTCCGGTGGCAGAATCTCCTTCACGCCATCGGGTAACAACCAGCGATCTGCTATGGACATCGTGTTTTGAACTCCTCGTTCAGCAACAGTATCTGTAACTCAGGATACTCAGTGAATCAGATACAGCACCCCGGTACCGGTCAGCATACTGGCCAGACCGATCAGCCGCAGCGCCCGGTCATCGATCACCGATAACTGCTCTGCCAGATTGCGCCAGCGCTGCGGATACAGAAAGGGAAGCATCCCCTCAAGCACCAGCATCAGGCAGAAGGCAATCGCTAACTCCCGCCAGAAATCCACCTGTTTCTCCTGCTGCACTGCCTGATCAGAAGGTTGCTTTTTCGAATCAGGCAAGCCAAAAAAAACCGGGAAAAATCCCGGTTGACGAATACTAACACGTTTTTGCTGAGGGCGTAAAAAAAAGAGCAGGACTTCTGCAGCCCTGCTCTTTCCGGTTACCCCTTTCTCAGCGACCGACCGCTAGTTGCCGGTGGCGCTCTTCAGATACTTGAAGAACTCGCTGTCCGGCTCAACCACCATAACATCCCCTTTGCTGCCAAAGGTGCTCTTATAGGCATCGAGACTGCGGTAGAAGGAGTAGAACTCCGGATCCTTATTGTAAGCGCGGGCATAAATAGCAGCCGCACCGGCGTCACCTTCACCACGCAGGGTTTCCGCTTCGCGGAAGGCCTCGGCCAGCAGAACGGTCTTCTGACGGTCGGCATCGGCACGGATACCTTCAGCCAGCTCCTTACCTTTAGAGCGCAGCTCCCGGGCTTCCCGTTCCCGCTCGGCCCGCATCCGATCATATACCGACTGACTGACTTCCGGCGGCAGATCGATCCGCTTAACCCGGATATCGATCACCTCGATACCCAGCTCTTCTTCGGTGATCTTACTCAGCGACTGGCGCAGCTCCACCATCAGCTCTTCACGCTCACCGGAGACCACCTCGTTCAGGGTACGCTGACCAAACTGGTTACGGAGACCGGTATCAACCCGGGATGCCATGATATCGCCAGCCCGGAACTCGTCACCCGAGGTCGCGGTGTAGTAGCTCTTAACATTGGAGATCCGCCACTTCAGGAACGAATCCACGATCAGACGCTTTTTCTCCAGGGTCAGGTAATCCTGAGGCCGGGCGTCCAGGGTCTGAACACGACCGTCAAACTTACGAACCTGGTTTACCAGCGGAATCATAAAGTGCAGACCGGGACCCACATCCGGATCCACCACCTCACCGAACTGCAACAGAATCGCCCGCTCTGTCTGCTTGACGATATAAAGTGACTTGGAGCCGATGATCAGCACAAACAGAAGACCGGCGAGAATTGCAAATGCTCTGGCGCTCATATCAACGCTCCTCTCTTCTGGCGGACTGACGACGACGCAGGCGCTCAATCACCTCATCGGCGACATCCTGAACCGAGGCATCGTCCAGACGCTGGTCGGGACCGATGAAACGACCGGCAGTGTTGCTGCCGACGATCTTATCCAGCGGCAGGTACATCATATTGTTGCCGCCCTTAACATCCATCAGCACCTTAGTGGAGCTGGACATAACATTTTCGACTGCATCCAGATACATCCGTTCACGGGTCACTTCAGGTGCTCGCTGATACTCAGCCAGCAGCTGCAGGAAGCGGTTGGCCTCACCCTCAGATCTGGCGATCACCTCTTCACGGTAAGCGTTGGCCTCTTCCAGCAGGCGCTGCGACTGACCACGCGCTTCCGGAACGATGCCGTTGGCATAGGACTCAGCTTCGTTCTTAACCCGCTGCTCATCCTCTCGCGCCTTGATCACGTCATCGAATGCCGCCTGCACCTGAGTGGGCGCCGAAGTGGATTCGATGTTGACCTTGGAGATCAGCAGACCGGTGCCGTAATCGTCCATATAACGCTGCAGACGATCCTGAACCTGGGCCCCCAGGGTTGCCCGACCTTCGGTCAGGACGAAGTGCATTTCCGAGGTACCGACCACGTGACGCAGCGCACTCTCGGTGGCATGAGCGAGACTCGATTCCGGATCCCGCACCTGCAGAATGTAAGCCTTCGGATCGGAGATCTTATACTGAACCTTAAGCGCCACATCGACGATGTTCTCATCTTCGGTCAGCATCAGCGCCCGGTGGTCTTTGGACTCAACCCGGGTGACATTCACCTGGGAGCGCTCGTCGATCAGCAACGGATTCCAGCGCAGACCCGGCTGCACGGTATCCTGATACTTACCGAGTCGCAGAATAACCACGCGATCCTGTTCGTTGACGGTATAAAAGCCCATCAGCACCCAGCCCGCCAGCACCACACCGGCCAGCAGCAGAATAAAGCCGACACCGACGGAACTGCCTTTACCGGATCCTGACGGCTTACTGCCACCACCGCCACCGAAGATGCCATTCATCTTCTCCTGCAGTTTCTTCAGTGCTTCATCAAGATCAGGCGGCCCCTGATTGTCACCCCGGTTGCCGCCTCCGCGACCACCACCACTCCAGGGATCCTGATTATTTCCGTTTCCACCCGGTTCATTCCAGGCCATAACAGTCTCCGTTATCAATACGTTGCAAGTGCCTGCGATTGTAGGTAGCCACCCCCTGCCTTGCAAGGGAAGTCGATACTAATGCGCAGCCTTGATATAGCGGTCGGGCGCAATTCCCACCCGACTCAGCAGTTGCAGGAAATCACGCTTCTGCAGCCTAACTTCCAGCTCCATGTTACCCCACTCGTCTGAACGCTCATTCAGCACTGCCCCCTGGGCATACAGCTGTGAACGGAACAGACCTTCGCGAGGTTCTATTTTCAGCCAACGATGGACAATCTCTGTGCCCACCAGTTCCGTTATCGCTTCCAGCAGCAACTCAACCCCCGCCCCACTGTGGGCCGACATCCAGACCCGAACCGGCTTACCATCGTCATCCCTGTCGATACGGGGCTTAACCCCGGCCATCAGGTCAATCTTATTGTAGACCTCAAGTGCCGGGATTGTTTCAGCGCCGATTTCCTCCAGCACCGCCTGAACCTGATCGACATTTTCCAGCCGCTCATCGGAATCGGCATCGATCACATGAAGCAGCAGATTTGCTTCACTGGTCTCCTGCAGAGTAGCGCGAAAGGCCTCCACCAGTTTGTGAGGCAGGTGACGAATAAAGCCTACAGTATCGGCCAGAATAACCGGCCCCACGTCACTGAGCTCCAGTCGCCTCAGGGTCGGATCCAGGGTCGCAAACAGCTGATCGGCTGCATAAACCTCGGAATTGGTCAGACGATTAAACAACGTGGATTTGCCGGCGTTGGTGTACCCCACCAGCGACAATGTCGGCACCTCTGCTCGCTTACGTGAGCGGCGCCCCTGGTCACGCTGCTTGCGGACCTTATTAAGGCGACGCAGGATGGACTTAATCCGGGCGCGCAGCAGACGGCGGTCGGTTTCCAGCTGGGTTTCACCCGGCCCACGCAGACCGATCCCCCCTTTCTGACGCTCCAGGTGGGTCCAGCCACGAACCAGCCGCGTGGACATGTGTTCAAGCTGAGCCAGCTCAACCTGCAGCTTACCTTCGTAAGTACGGGCCCGCTGGGCAAAGATATCCAGAATCAGACCGGTGCGATCCAGCACCCGACAGTGCAGTTCCTGCTCCAGATTACGCTCCTGAGCCGGAGACAGCGCATGGTTAAACAGCACCAGCTCGGCTTTATGAAAGCGCACCAGTTCGGCAATTTCAGCGACCTTACCCTCGCCCACAAAGAATTTGGGGCTGGGACCACTACGGGAGCCCGAAACCAGAGTGACCGGGTCCGCTCCCGCGGACAAGGCCAGCTCTTCAAACTCTTTTGGGTCTTCCCGGTCTTCTTCGTTGGCCAGGTCCAGATGGACCAGTACAGCTATTTCGCCTGATTCAGGCCGCTCGAAAAACAACGATCAACCTCGGTCAGGACTCACCTTCTGGCGCGACAACCGGAGTTTTGACAGGGCGAGAAGGTACTACAGTGGAAATGGCATGCTTGTACACCATCTGGCTGACGGTGTTTTTCAGCAGAATAACGAACTGATCGAACGACTCGATCTGTCCCTGGAGTTTAATTCCGTTCACCAGAAAGATGGAAACGGGAACTCTTTCCTTACGTAAAACATTTAAATAAGGGTCTTGTAATGTTTGCCCTTTTGACATTATGCACTCCTTAGAAGCACTGGTAAGCGTTATTGTTAAGAATCTATTCTGTACGGCGATTCGATCTGGCGCCTGCTCACTCAATCGTCAATAAACAACAAATTCGTAGTTGTTTGAACAACAAGGCGTTCCGGCGTTTCTCGTGCACCCTTGAACCCTATATAAGGGAGCGATCAACTATTTTCAAGGCATCCTCCGTTAAATTAACGGATTCTGCATTTAATCTGTACAGGTCTTTCCAGCCTCTGAGCCAGGTCAGTTGACGCTTGGCCAGCTGGCGGGTGGAGATAATACCACGGCAAATCATCTCTTCGTAATCATAATCGCCGTCAAAATACTCCCACATCTGACGATAGCCCACGCAACGGATTGACGGCAAGCCTTTATGCAGATCCCCCCGCTCATAGAGGCGGCGAACTTCCTCTTCAAATCCGGCCTCCAGCATCAGTCGGAAACGCCGCTCAATGCGCCGATGCAGCTCTGCCCGGTCTTCCCGCTCCACCGCCAGTTGCAGTACCTCAAAGGGCAGTTGCTGCTGACGCTGCTGCTCCTGCCAGAGCTCGGTCAGTGAGCGACCGGTAATTTCCCAGACCTCCAGAGCCCGCTGCAGACGCTGAGGGTCGTTCGGGTGGATACGCTCCGCAGATACCGGATCCACCTTTTGCAGTCGCTGGTGCAGATGCTCCCAACCCAGCCGCTGAGCGTCCGATAAAAGCCTGGCTCTTACCGCTTCATCGGCAGCCGGCAGTTCCGCCAGGCCCTGCAGCAACGCTTTGTAATAAAGCATGGTACCGCCTACCAGCACCGGCATCCGCCCCTGGTGATGGATGGCGTCAATTTCCCGAAGGGCGTCAGCGCGAAACTCCGCGGCGGAGTAGCTCTCCGCCGGATCGCGGATATCGATCAGCCGGTGCGGCGCCCGTGCCAGCTCCTCCTTCGAAGGTTTGGCGGTGCCGATATCCATCCCCCGGTAGATCAGCGCGGAATCAACGCTGATCAGCTCGCAGGGTAAACGCTCGGTGAGGGCAATGGCCAGCTCTGTCTTACCCACTGCCGTAGCGCCCATCAGACAGATAACCAGCGGCTGGCCGGAACGGGTCTCCATCACTGCCCCCTCAGAAACAGCTTATCGAGAGCATTCATATCCAGCTGGGTCCAGGTGGGGCGGCCATGATTGCACTGACCACTGCGCTCGGTACTTTCCATATCCCGCAACAGCCCATTCATCTCCGGCACCGTCAGCTGCCTGTTCGCCCGCACCGAACCGTGGCAGGCCATGGTGGCCAGCAGGCTGTTCTGCTGCGCCTGAATACGGTCACTGCTGCCCTGTGCCAGAATATCGGAAACCACATCCCGAACCAGTTGCTCGATATCTCCGTCCTTTAACAGCGCCGGCACCTCCCGTACCACCAGGGTTTCAGCCCCCATCCGGGAGAATCCGAATCCCAGCCGGGAAAACTGGTCGGCGGAAGATTCTGCGCAATCCGCTTCCCGCTGACTGACCGCCATGGAAAGCGGCACCAGCAGGGGCTGAGACCGCACCCCCTCATCGGCGTACGCCTGCTTCAGCCGTTCGTAGACAATTCGCTCATGGGCGGCATGCATATCCACCAGCACCAGCCCCTGCTGATTCTGGGAGAGAATATATATTCCGTGCAACTGCGCCAGCGCATAGCCCAGCGGCGGCGCTTCACTGCTGTCGGGCTCAGCACCGGCTTCGGCCAGACCGCCGTAACCGGCAACAGATGCGGCAACGCCACCGGCAGCGACACCGAACGACGGCGAGGCGGCGGGTACAGCTCCTGCAGACGGCTGCGGATGAAGGCTGGCGTAGGCACTGATCTGCTCACGGACCTGACCAGCGGCGGGTCGGTCAGCCTGTGGCCGGAACGCCATCGCCTCCTGGCCCCGGAACTCACCGGCTTCAACCCCGGCCACAGCCGGTGCAGGCGACGGCTGCATAGCGGTCGGTGCCAGCTGATCGGCCGGACTGACCTCGGCCAGACCGCGATGCAGAGTCCTGAACAGGAAATCATGGACCAGCCGCCCGTCCCGAAAACGCACTTCGTGCTTGGTAGGATGCACGTTAACATCCACATCAGCCGGATTCAGCTCCAGATAGAGCACAAAGGTCGGATGGCGACCGTTGTAGAGCACATCCCGGTACGCCTGTCTGACCGCATGAGCCACCAGCTTGTCACGGATGGCCCGACCGTTAACGAAAAAGTACTGCATATCAGCCTGGCTGCGGGAATAGGTCGGCAACCCGACCCATCCCCAGAGCCTCAGCCCCGACGCTTCCACATCGAGAGCGATAGCGTTCTCCATAAAGGGGGCGCCACAGATAGCAGCCACCCGCCGTTCCTGCTCGACCTGAGTAGCGGCCGGACGCAACTGCTGTATCACCCGGCCGTTATGGCGCAGCGACAGCGCTACGTCGAAGCGACTGAGGCCGATGCGTTTGACCACCTCTTCGAGATGGTTGAATTCGGTTTTTTCGGTGCGTAGAAATTTTCGGCGGGCCGGAGTGTTGAAGAACAGATCACGCACCTCCACCGTGGTGCCCTGCGGATGGGCCGCCGGTGTCACCACCGCCTGCATTTCCCGGCCCTCACTGGCCACCTGCCAGCCGTTATCCTGACCTTCCGCCAGCGACGTCAGAGTCAGGCGGGAAACCGAGCTGATACTGGCCAGCGCCTCGCCACGAAATCCCAGGGTCGCCACCGCCTCCAGATCATCAAGTATTTTTATCTTGCTGGTAGCATGGCGGCTCAGCGCCAGCGCCAGATCCTCCTTAAGAATACCGGCGCCGTTGTCGCGCAGTCGGATCAGTTTGACACCACCTTTCTCGATATCCAGATCGATACGGCTGGAGCCCGCATCCAGGCTGTTTTCCAGCAGTTCTTTCACCACCGAAGCCGGGCGTTCAACAACCTCGCCGGCGGCGATCTGGTTGGCCAGCCGCGGCGTTAACAGTTCAATACGATTCATCAGTCAGTCGCAGAAGTTCTTTCTTAAAGAGGGGGACCAGAGCTACATTCAGGACAGCTTATCAGGATGTCGGGATTCGGAGTACCTGACCAATCCTGATCCTGTCGGATTTCAGCTTATTGGCTTTTTTCAGCTGCCCCAGAGATACGCCATTACGACTGGCAATCATCGACAGCGTATCACCGGCAACCACCTTATAACGGGCTGACGGATTCACGCCACCGTGCTTTTTCCATGCCAGCCAGCTCATCGCCGGCGGTTTGCGGGTGAAGTGCTGACGGATACCGTTAAATACCGCCTTCGCCAGTTTCAGCTGATGACTGCGTGTTTTCAGCTTACGGGCTTCGCCGGGATTGGAGATAAAGCCGGTCTCCACCAGAATCGAAGGCACATCCGGCGACTTCAGTACCACAAAGCCGGCATGCTGCACCTGGCGCTTATGCAGATGAGCGATACGACCGATATTCTTCAGTACATAACCGCCAATCTCCCGGCTGTCACGGAGACTGGCGGTCATCGACATATCCAGCAACACCTCCGCCAGCACATCATTTTTATCGCCAAGACTGAGAGTACCGACGCCCCCTACCAGGTCGGTATTGTTCTCCCGCCCCGCCAGCCAGCGGCCCATTTCACCGGAGGCACCGCGCTGGGACAGAGCCCAGACCGAGGCTCCCCGAGCCCGTGGATTCTTAAAGGCATCGGCATGAATGGAGACAAACAGGTCCGCCTGTTTAGCCCGGGCGGTGCGGGTACGCTTTCTCAGCGGCACATAATAATCGCCGCTGCGGATCAGTATCGGCTTAAAACCCTTTTCTTTTTTCAGTAGTCGGGCCAGTTCTTTAGCGATGGACAGTACGACCTGTTTCTCCCGCACCCCACCGGGACCGATAGCTCCGGGGTCCTCTCCACCATGGCCTGCATCGATAGCGATCAGGATATCCCGCCGCTCATCCCGCTTTTTCGCCGCCACCGAGCTGGTCAGGGTTTTCTTTCTGGCCTGCCCCGACTTCACCAGGTCGACCACCAGCCTGTGACCATACTGATCATTAGGTTTCAGCTCGAAACTACGGGGCTGAATCTGAGCATTAAGATCCAGCACCACCCTCAGATCATCGCCATTACGTTTACCGGAGCGAATACGAGTTACCGGGCTGCCTTTCAGGGTGAGTTTTCGAAGCGACGCCTTCATGGAACTGTCGGGGATATCCAGCACAATACGCCGGGGGTTGCTGAGGGTGAACAGCTTGTGTCTCACCGGCGCCGACAGATCGAACACCAGCCGGGTATGATCCGGTGCCAGCCAGAGTCGCACATTCCTGACCTCGGCGGCCTGACTCCAGTTGCTGAAGCCTGTCAGCAGTAGCGCAATAAAGGCAATCCAGTGTCTCAATCTGCTTATTCCCGGTTAGTTGTAACGGCGCTCAGTTCCGTGTCAGTCCTGCAGTTGCACCGTCTTCTCCCGGCTGCCCGCTTCCTGCAACCGCTTCAGCACGTCTTTTCCACGTTCGGTAAAACTTCGGCAGCAGAGCGATCTACCAGTGCCGTTGAGAGTGATCTCGACCGCCAGATCAGCCCGGGGCAGAAAACCACGCCCCCTGTCCGGCCATTCCAGCAGACGCACCGCCGGTTCGGAAAAGTAATCCCGAATGCCCAGATACTCAAGCTCTTCCGGATCAGCCAGGCGATACAGATCAAAATGATAAACCATTGCTTCTGCCAGCTCATAGGGTTCCACCAGGGTATAAGTGGGACTCTTAACTGCGCCTGAATGACCGAACGCCTGAAGCACCCCACGACACAGGGTGGTTTTTCCCATGCCCAGATTACCATGCAGGAACACCGTCAGATCACCGCCGCTGACTCTGCCGAGACGGCGGCCGAACGCGACCATCGCCGCTTCACCGTCCAGGCTCAGGGTACAGTTATTATGTTCAGTCATCAGCCAGCTCCGCAGCAAGGTTAAGCAAAATTCTCAGATGGGCCAGCAGATCTGTCGCCAGCAATCCCCGTTCACCGCTGGCCGCCGCTGCCCGGTCGGCCGCCATGGCGTGCACCTGCACCGCCGTGCAGGCCGCATCCATCGGTGTCAGTCGCTGGGCCAGCAGTCCGCCCAGCAGCCCCGCCAGCACATCCCCCATACCGCCGCTGGCCATGCCCGGGTTCCCCCGGTTGCAGAGACGGGTCTGCTGACCATCGGCGATCAGGGAACCGGCCCCTTTCAATACCGCGACGCCGCCATATCGAGCCTGCAGACTGATAACGGCCGCAAACCGGTTCCGCTGAACCCCGGCCGTATCGGCTTCCAGCAACCGCGCGGCTTCACCGGGATGCGGCGTCAGCACCCAGTTGTCACGCTGCGCCTCGTCGATCAGGGTTCCCTGGCTGAGCAGATTGAGGGCATCAGCATCCAGCACCATCGGCAACTGCCGTTGCTGCACGGCTCGCAGCAACTGTCCTGACCAGGCGCTCTGCCCCAGCCCCGGTCCGATCAGCACCGTGGTCGCCCGATCCAGCAGTACCTCCAGATCCTGTCCGGAACGCACGCCATGGGCCATGACCTCCGGGCAATGTATGTTGCAGGCGGTCACATGTTCATTACGGGTCGCCACCGACACCAGCCCGGCACCACTGCGAGCCGCCGCTGTGGCCGCCATGATCACCGCACCAGCCATTCCGTAGTCGCCACCCACCACCAGCAGATGGCCGAAATCCCCCTTATGAGCGCCGCGGGGTCTCGGTGCCAGCACTCGTCGCAACAACGCCTGATCGATCAGGCTCAGCGCTGAGGGCACCTGATGGTATATTTCGGCTCCGACATTCAGATCGGCAAACAGCAACCGGCCGCAGTGATCTGGCCCCCGATGAGTCAGCAGCCCGCGTTTCAGGCCGATAAAGCTCAGTGTCATATCGGCTCTGATCGCACAGCCCAGCACTGCGCCGGTATCGCTGCAGAGACCGGAGGGAATATCCACCGACAGTACCGGAGTACCCAGTTTGTTTACCGCTTCGATAAGCGAGGCATAATCCGTACGGACCTGCCCCTGCAGGCCGGTACCCAGCAATGCATCAACAACGACATCGGCATCATCCGGCAGTGGCTGCCGGCAGGGTGTCAGGGTCACCCCTTTTTCCGTCGCCAGCTCCCAGGCATCGCGAGCCTCCCCACGCAGTCGCTCGACGGCAGACTCATCGCCGACCAGCCGCACATCCACCTGCAGATGCTGCTCCCGGGCCAGGGCGGCCATCACCAGACCATCGCCACCGTTGTTGCCGGGGCCGCAGAGGATGCAGAGTTTGCCGGCCTCCGGCCACTGCCGGCGCAGGGCTCGATATGCAGCCCGGGCGGCGGACTTCATCAGATCAAATCCGGGAGTTCCGGCATCTATGGCAAGTCGATCCAGTTCACGGGTCTGCTCGGCGGTATAGAGCAACCCCTGTTCCGGTTGGCAGGGATAGGGCATTCAGGCACTCATCTTCTGGTATCATTCAGACTTGATTATAAAGCCCTGCCACAAGGTAATTCCATGTTTCAGGGTGTCGTTTAAGCAGTGCAGGATCAACATCATGACATCCGCTACGGATGACAGTCAGCCCCCCGCCTCACAGAAATGCCCACCATCCGACGTGGAGAGCGCCTCGCCGGCTTTGACTGACAGGATCAGGAGCTGGGCCCGGGAGCTCGGTTTCCAGTCGGTCGGCATCGCCGGTATCGATCTCAGTGCCAGCCAGCCGCGACTGGATGAATGGCTGCAGCGGGGTTATCAGGGTGAGATGGAGTTTATGGCCCGTCACAAAGACCTGCGCACCCGCCCTGATCAGCTCCACCCCGGCACCCTCAACGCCATCTGCGTCCGTATGGATTACCTGCCCCCGGAGGTGGAAACCGTGCGCATCCTGCAGAATCCGAAACAGGCCTATATCTCCCGCTACGCACTGGGCCGGGATTACCACAAGGTGGTAAGAAAGCGGCTGGCACAGCTGGCCAGAAAGATTGAGAGCGAATACGGCCCCTTTAATTCCCGCCCCTTTGTGGACAGCGCGCCACTGATGGAAAAGCCGCTGGCGCAGCAGGCGGGGCTGGGCTGGCAGGGCAAGCACAGCCTGGTGATCAACCGTCAGGCCGGCAGCTATTTCGTGCTGGGGGAACTGCTGACAGATCTGCCACTGGAGCCGGATCCCCCCTGGCAGGAGGACCACTGCCGACGCTGCACCGCCTGCATGGACGTCTGTCCGACGGCAGCGTTTCCGCAGCCCTATGTGCTGGACGCCCGCCGCTGCATCTCCTATCTGACTATCGAGCTGAAAGGATCGATTCCGGTGGAGCTGCGCCCGCTGATCGGTAACCGGGTGTTCGGCTGCGACGACTGTCAGCTGGTCTGTCCCTGGAATCGCTACTGCCACTTTACCGAAGAGGCTGATTTCAGTCCCCGCCACCAGCTGGACCGCAGGGAACTGATCGAGCTGTTCAACTGGAGTGAGCAGGAGTTCCTGAAAAAGACCGAGGGCTCACCGATTCGCCGTAGCGGCTACCAGGGCTGGCTGAGAAATCTGGCGGTCGGCATCGGCAACAGCGGTGGTGGCGAAGTAGCCATACAGGCGCTGCTGGCCCGCCGTCCCGAATGCCCGGAACTGGTGCAGGAGCACATCGACTGGGCCGTGGCGCAGCTGCGGCAGCGAACTCCGGTGGAGCCGTTGCCGCTGACCGAAAAGCAGCCCCGCAAGGTTCGCCACCTGCTCTGAGCCACGGCCTGCCGGGACCGGTCGGTATTTCCGCTCAGACTTTAAAGAACTGTTGACGGTAGTGACGCAGCTCGTTCACCGAATCGCGAATATCGTCCATAGCCAGATGGGCACCGGACTTGCTCACACCTGCCAGCACCTCCGGACTCCAGCGCCGGGCCAGCTCCTTGATGGTGCTGACATCCAGATTGCGATAGTGGAAGAACTTTTCCAGTTCCGGCATATAGCGATAGAGAAAACGGCGGTCCTGGCAGATGCTGTTACCGCACATCGGTGACTTCCCGGCTCCCACATATTGCTGCAGAAACCTGATCGTGCTCTGCTCCGCCTCGGCCTCGCTGATATTGCTGTCACGAACACGCTGTGTCAGTCCTGATCGCCCGTGCTGACGGGTACACCACTCATCCATCCCGTCCAGAATCTGATCGGGCTGATGAACCGCAAAGGTCGGCCCCTCGGCCAGAACATTGAGCTCGGCATCGGTCACCAGGGTCGCAATTTCAATAATGACATCCTGGTCCGGATCCAGACCGGTCATCTCCAGATCGATCCAGATCAGGTTGGTATCTTGTGACATAAGCCCCTCCCCGGGGGAATAAAAACAGACAGATAGCGACTATGGTTGCCCTTTCCCGGACAGAGTTCAAGCCTGGCGCCGAAGAGAGGGGCCGGATCGGCACTATCCGTTCACCATTGCGCTGCAGGCAACCGCCCCCTTTCCCGCAGATTGCAGTATAATGCCGCACTGCTGCCGGCCGGGGCACAGGTGACAACCTGTCTTAAAACCGGAACCCGCAGCCATCGGCACCCCCGTTTTTGATCAGCCACAGTCGGATTCCAGCATGGCCAAACGCAAACTAACCCGTCGTCAGTCCTGGCGCATCCGCAAAATCCAGGATGAACGGGCCGCCAGGGCCAGCAAAAAAGACACGGACATCGATCAGCAACTGCAGTCCGGCGAACTGGGCCCGGAGCAGGAGGGGCTGGTTATCTCCCATTTCGGCACTCAGGTGGACGTCGAAGCACTGGAGGGGGCCGCGAAAGGCACCATCAGGCGGTGTCATATGCGTGCCAATCTGGGTTCAATTGTCACCGGTGACCGGGTGGTCTGGCGAGATGGAGACCCGCTGGGTGTTATCGTCGCCACCCTGCCCCGCCACTCGCTGCTTTCCAGACCCAACCCTCAGGGTGACCTGCGCCCGGTGGCGGCCAATATCGACTACATCGTCATCACTATTGCGCCCAACCCGACACCATTTGCCAATCTGATCGACCGCTATCTGGTGGCCGCGGAATCCGTGGAAATCGAACCGGTGATTCTGCTCAACAAGATGGATCTGGTCGGTGAGACAAACGCCGACGAACTGGAAGAGATGCTGGCCGGCTATGAGCGCATCGGCTATCGGACCCTGAGGGCTTCGACTAAAACAGAACACGGCCTCGATCGGCTTAAAGCCAGGCTGGATAATCGCATCAGTGTCTTTGTCGGTCAGTCAGGAGTCGGTAAGTCATCGCTGATCAACGCGCTGCTGCCCGGTGTCGACATCAGAGTGGGGGCGCTGTCGGAAACCACGCTCAAAGGCACCCACACCACCACCACCGCCCGCCTCTACCACTTCCCGGATGGTGGTGATCTGATCGACTCACCGGGTATCCGCGAGTTCGGTCTCTGGCATATCGACCGGCAGACGCTGCTGGAAGGGTTCCGGGAATTCCGTCCTTTTCTCGGCTACTGTCGCTTCCGTGACTGCAGTCATGAGCAGGAACCAGGCTGCGCCCTGCAGCAGGCTCTGGCAGAGGGCAGGATCGAGCCACGACGCATGGACAGTTATCGAAGCATTCTCGCCAGCCTCGAACCGGAAAGCTACTGACTGGCAGCCGGAAGCTCTTCGGGCTTCAGCCGTAACGGCAGCCGGATGCGGATATGAACCCCTTCGCCCGGCCGGCTCCGACAGTCGATGGAACCGCCTGGATTACGGGTCACCAGGTTGTAGACGATATTCATACCCAGGCCACTGCCCCCGCGGCCACGCAGTGTGGTCACAAACGGCTCATAGATTCGTTCCAGAATGTCGGCTTCGATACCACAACCATTGTCGCTGTAATCCAGTATCAGGAATTCCCCCCGTCGACACACGCTCAGGGTAACCACACCTGACTCCATACCGGCAAAACCATGAATCAGGGAATTCATCACCAGGTTGGTGACGATCTGAGCAAAAGCACCGGGATAGAGCGTTACCTCAATCTGTTCAGGGCAGCTCAGTTTCAGCTGGTGACTGGTGTGCTTAAACTTGGGTTTCAGACTCTGCAACACCTTCTCCAGATACTTTCCCACTTCGAACGATCGCAGCTCACTGTGTGACTGATCCACCGAGACTTCCTTGAAATTCTCGATCAGCTCCACCGCCCGCTGCAGATTAGTCATCAGGATCTCGGCAGATTCATCATTGTGCTCCAGAAAATACTCCAGATCAGAACGCCCCATCTGCTGCTTCTGGTAGAGCTTCGACAGATCATTCACCGTTTCTTTCAGAGAGCTCGCCGCGGTCAGCGCATTGCCCAGCGGCGTATTGATCTCGTGGGCGATGCCGCCAACCAGATCCCCCAGCGCCGCCATCTTTTCACTCTGTACCAGTTGAGCCTGGGTGTTTTTCAGCGATACCAGCGATTCGCTGAGTTCACGGGTCCGTTCACTGACCCGCTGCTCCAGCTCGGTGTTGAGGGCCTGGACTTCCTCTTCAGCCTTTTTACGCTCGGTGATATCGGTCGACACACCACAGGTGGCGTAGCAGTTGCCGTCGGTATCAAACACTGGAAACTTCAGCGAGATGTAGGTGTGCAGACCATCGTCCTGGGGGGCCAGTTCTTCAATCTCGATCGTCTGCTGCTGCTCCCAGGCACGGATATCATTGGCCCGAAACTTCTCGGCAATATCTGCCGGAAACAGATCAAAGTCGGTATGATCCAGCACCTGCTCCCTGGTAACGTGAAACAACTCCAGCCAGCGCCGGTTAACCAGCAGGTAACGCCCGTCCAGCGCCTTCATATAGATCACCGCCGTGGTGTTATCCATCAGCGCCTGCAGACGACCTTCACTGTGGCGAAGCTCCCGCTCCTTCCGCTCGAGCGAGCGCATCAGCCGGTAGATCAGTACAGCCGACAGAATCAGCACCAGAGTAATGCCACCCTGGCGCCACAGCCCGGTGCTGCTTTCGACGCTCAGTGAGCGTTCCACCTGCCTGACATCCGCCATCATTTTCCGGTGTATATCCCGGGCACCGGCCTCCACCTGGGTCCTTGGCAGCAACAGGTAGACTCCCCAGGAGTCCAATCCTTCTCCAAAGCCCAGGGGTTGCAGCACCGACAGTTTATCCTCGTCCAGTTCGCTGAGCTGTCTGCCTTCCCGAATCAGCCCGGAGACCCGCCGATGGTCATGAATCAGTGTCGCCGCCACTTCACCGATACCGGAGCGACTGCCGGACATGGCAATAATCATCCCTTCGGCACTGATCACCGTCAGCAGCCCCTCTTCAGGTAAGCTTTCCGAAGCCAGCTGATCCACGATCTGCTGCAGTTTCTGAACCGGCAGATCAACACCGGCAACACCGACAAAACGCTGATCTGCGATGATGGGAACAACCACCGAAATAATCGGCATGCTGGCTGGCCCCTGTGTCCGTAACCAGGGTGCCAGCACCAGCGGTTGCAGCTGTTTTTTCACTCGCTGGTAGTAGTCTCCGGCCCCGATAGTCCGGTCTTCGGACACCGGTCGGTCATAGTCACGAACCGGCCTCAGTGAAACCCTGCCGTCATTGTCCCGCGACCAGTAGGGTGCAAACCGTCCACTGGCGTCATGGCCGGGTGCTCCGGCATAGGCCAGATCCAGCATATCGAACTGATCGGGCTCCCAGATGGTGTAAGCAGCAAGAAAGTCGGAATTATTGTCCAGCAAGGTTCGCAGTATGCTATTGACCGAGTCCCGGCCTACATCCACGGCGATTCCCGCCTCCTTCATACCAGACAACACCCGCGCCAGCGTCGAAGCAACACTGACCGCCCGTTCGATACCGGCACTGGCCTGCAACGCCGTCGTCGAGGCTACTTCGGCAAGCTGATCCTGGGCGACCAGCAGCGACTGCTCCTGCATCATCAGGGACACTTCATCCGCAACCCGGGTAGCGGAATCCACCGCCAGCCGCCGGGTCTGCTCGATGGTCTGAAATGAGAAGGCCACCAGCAACAGAGTGAACAGAGGCAACGCCACCAGCAGCAGAGGATACCAGCGAACTCTCGCCAACGGGCCTGCGGGCGGTGTCATGACTGGCACCACAGCGGACTGAGAGAGTCGATTTCCATTCAGGCTGCTTCGCCTCCTTTCCACCAGCGCCGGGATTCCACATCGACGGCGCTGACACCGGCGGGCAATTCCCGGGCCAGACGGTAAAGCTCCGAGTAGATATCGATATTGCCGGCCATCCGGTTGAGCCGCTGACGCCAGACCTCCCAGGGTTCGGGATTGAAGCGTGGCGAGGCCAGCTCGACAGCCTGCTGCATTTCAGTTTCTGACCAGATCACATTACGAATGTCGTGCTGGTGATAGTAAGAGCCCGGCAACGGGGGATCGCTGATGCCGGTCACGCTCAGCAGCTTGGCTTCGCTGGTCTTCTGAATATTAACCTGGGTCAGATAGGCCGATTCCATCACCGCAGCCTGCAGCGCCGGCGACAGTCGCTGATAGCTGTCATGGTTCATTGATGTCATGGCGGTACCCGCTATAAAGCGGCTGTGCACATCCTGGCTGATAACCGGTCCCCAGCTGCCGTAGGGAACAGCGCTTGACCAGGTCTCGGCGCCGTCGATGGCGCCGGTTCTGAGGGCATGAAGGGTATCACTCCAGGGCACCGGTACCGGCTGCATACCCAGCAGGCTCATGGCAATACGTCCCAGCTGAGTACCGGTGACCCGGACCCGTGCCCCGCGAAGACCAGCCAGTGTGCTCACGTCCGCTGCATCCCGGTACTTCAACCCCATCATGAAACCACGCAATTCGGCATGGGAAAACAGCATCTGCAGATGATGGAACTTACGCAGCGGCTCCCGTAACAGCAATTCGCTGCGGGGATGGTACAGAAAATAATAGAGCGAAGCTCTGGAGGGCCAGAGAAATGCGAAATCAAGAATATTGAAGTAAGGAGCCTCTGCAGAGGCATTCTGAGTAGAGGCCGAAAAGAAATCCACCTCGCCCTGAATCGCCATGCGCGTGCAATCGCGTTCCCGGCAGAGCTGATTACCGCCGATATACTCCACCCGGATTTCACCATCAGTTCTCTCCTCAAGGTCGGCCACGAAGGGCAACGAACCATTAGGCAGAATCTCCAGTCCCGGACGAGTAAAGTGGGCGGCACCGAATCTCAGGGCGTGCCGGGGTTTTTTATTGAAGCGTTTTTTATAGACAGAGCCGGCGGTTGCGATCAGAGCCTGATCGGTAGCCGGATAACCCAGCACCGGCAGCGCAGCCGCGGCCATTACCACCGTCATCAGGCCGTAGCGACTGGTCAGCAGCGCAAACTGACGACGGGAGATGCCTTCGCGGGGATCTGAATCCATGACTACCTCCGGATCGCTCCGAACTGCTGCCCGATCCTGTATGGCGGATGATGGCTTAAGGGTAGCCAAATATGGGGCCGCCAGCCACTCCCGGCCGTCACGGTGAAGTCCGCTTGGCTATAGGAACCCATTGATTCCGATGCTATAGTCTGTTGCAACTTCCAGGCAGTTGAACAAGCAGGATTCATGGAGCAGCCATCCAGCCCATCCGGAGTCAGTGAATGGTTCCGGTTTCTTAAGGATAAGCCGTTGCCGGTGCTCGCCAGGACCGTCGAGCAGCTTAACGCCCGGTTTAAAAACCCCGATATCTCACTTCGAGACCTGGTGCCTGTGATCGTGCGGGATCCGGTCGTCTGCTTCCACCTGATACGCGAGGCGAACAGCCTCAACAAGAATGCCGATACCCAGGCTAATTCCGTTGAGCTGGCGGTCGCCACTCTCGGCCTTGACCGCATTCAGGCACTGGTAACCGCACTGCCGGTGATCAGAATCAACCACGCCAGCGTACCTCACAAACAGTACTTTCATGCCGTCGATAACAGCTACCATGCCGCAGTCCAGGCTCGTTTCCTGTGCCGTTTTCCCGGTCAGTCGGTAATCAACGATACCGGTATTGCGGCACTGTTCTACGGTATCGGTCACTGGGCCATGTGGCGTTACGCACCGCAGCGGATGAGTGAAGTCAAAATCGGCATTTATGAGCAGCACAAAGATGTGGTGCTGGCCGAGAATGATGTGCTGGGCTGTACCATTCAGCAGATTTCCGAGGCGCTGGTTCAGGAATGGAAACTTTCAGACCTGGCGGTCCAGGCGCTGCAGCACCGCACCTCACCCGATGCAGAAATGCTCGACCAGTTGCACCGTCACGCCCGGGGCGATGACAGCCTGGACGACGAGCAGATAAAAGAGGTCAAACGGCTGCTGAACGCCAGTTTTTATCCGGTAAAGCTGGCCAACTGGCTGGCACTGACCGTGCCCTATGGCTGGGAAAAAGAAAAAGCGCAACGGTTGCTGGAAATTATCAATGATTTCCTCAATGGCGATGAGAGCGAAACGGCAAGCAGCCTGCATCGCAACTGTGTTGACGCCTCAAGAGGCCAGCATATCGACGGCATTATGAGCCCGGCGGCGCTGATGCTGCTGCTTCCTTCGGATCGGATACTGAGCTACCGGCTGGATGGTAAGAAACCGGCCACTGCCGGCTCCGGAGTCCCGGCCCGGAGAACACCGGCAGCCGCTCCCCGGCAACAACCTCTGCCAGCGACAGCCACCACCCGGTCAGAAGCAGCCCCGGTCGCGAAGAAGATAGAGGATGAGTTCAGAGATAAAGATAAATTCCTGCAACTGGCCAATAAGATGCTGAAGCAACCCGGGGACTACGAAGATAATCAGGCGGTGTTCGCCGATCTGATTCGTGGCCTCAGGATCGGACTGGGGCTTCAGCGCCTGAGCCTGTTCCGGGTCGACGACGGCGGTCAGCTGCTGCCGTTGCTGCACTCCGGTTTCACGGAAAAAGACCCGATTCGCCGTCTGACCCTCAATCTCGAAGTCCCCAGCCTGTTTAAAAAGCTCAGCCATAAACCGGTGGCAGTATGGATGTCCGACCATAACCGGGACCAGATTCGCGCCGAGTTGCCGGAACGCTTCAAGGCCTGTTCCAATCAGCACAGCTTTCTGCTGATGTCACTGTTTCGTGGCCAGCAACCGATCGCCTATATCTATGCCGATCATGGTCCCGGATATACTCCGGTCAGTCAGTTTTACTTTAAGTATTTCAAATACCTCTGCGGTGCGGTCAATCTCTGCCTGAGTAAACGTACCAGCGAATAAATTCTGCCAGTCACTATTATCGGAAATTTCTCATGAGCGCCTTACCGCTGATTATTGAGCCTGCCGAGCTGCTTGCCCGGCTGACGGATCCGGACCTGTTAATCATCGACCTGTCGAAGGAGGAAACCTATCTGCAGGGGCATATTCCCGGTGCCGTTCACCTGCCCTCCTCACGCCTGCTGTGCGGAACACCGCCGGTGGCCAACAAGCTGCCGGCCCCTGAGCAGCTGTCAGCCCTGTTCTCCGAGCTGGGGCTGAGCCCCCGGACCCGGGTGGTGGTCTATGACGATCAGATGGGCCCCTGGGCCGGCCGGATGATCTGGACTCTGAATATCGTCGGCCATCAGAAGGCGTCATTTCTGAACGGCCAGCTTCCGGCCTGGCTTGCCGCCGGCGGTGCCCTTGAAACCACCGCCAACCGGCCAGTACCTGCGGCCTTTATCGCCACTCCCGATCTGTCGCTGATGGCCTCACTGGAGGATATCCAGCAACACCTCGGACACCCGGACCGGGTCATCTGGGATGCCCGCTCCGGCGAAGAATATCGCGGTGAGAAGCTGATTAATGTACAGAAAGGCGGCCATATTCCCGGTGCCCGCCACTTCGAGTGGACCGACACCCTGATCAGCAGCGAAGACTGGCGCCTGAAACCACTGGACGAGTTACAACGACAGCTGGACAGCCGGGGCATCAGCCGTGATCAGGAAGTCATCACCCACTGCCAGACTCACCGCCGTTCCGGTCTGACCTATGTTGTCGCCAAAGCGCTCGGTTACCCGCGGATCAGATGCTATGATGGCTCCTGGTTTGAGTGGGGCAACCATCCGGATACTCCGGTGGAAACGGAAACCCCCTGAGCCGATCCCAACAACCGCTGACCATTAAGACACCCACGTGAATAAAGCCCGACTCTTTGCTCTGCTTCAACATCTGGTTCCCCAGCATCTGCTTTCCCGGCTGGTCGGTTATCTGGCCGACAGCGAGGTCGGCTGGATCAAGAACAGCTTTATCGGTCTGTTCAACCGCCACTTTAAGCTGAACATGGCCGAAGCCCTGGTTGAAGACCCGAAAAGCTATGCCAGCTTCAACGCCTTTTTTACCCGGGCACTGAAACCCGATGCCCGCCCCATCGATCCCGACCCCTCGCGACTGGTCTGCCCTGCTGACGGTGCGGTCAGCCAGCTGGGCAGCATCGACCATGGCCGGATCTTTCAGGCCAAGGGCCACAGCTACAGCCTGACCACCCTGCTGGGTGGAGATCCCGCCGTGGCCGAGCCCTTCGTCAATGGTCGTTTTGCCACTATTTATCTCTCTCCGCGTGACTACCACCGGGTCCATATGCCGCTGGAAGGCCGGCTGCGGGAGATGATCTATGTACCGGGCGATCTTTTTTCGGTCAATGACAGTACCACCCGCGAAGTGACTGATCTGTTCGCCCGCAACGAACGACTGGTGGCGCTGTTCGATACGCCGGCCGGGCCGATGGCGATGGTGCTGGTCGGTGCGATGATCGTGGCCGGTATCGAAACAGTCTGGGCCGGACAGGTCGCTCCCCAGCCACGCACGGTGCAGCGTACCTCCTATGTGGCCTCGGATCCGGATCCACTGGTACTGGCAAAAGGTGAAGAGATGGGGCGTTTTAAACTGGGATCCACGGTGATCCTGCTGTTTGGCGACGATGCCATCAACTGGCAGCAGCAGTACAGCGCCGGTTCGGTGACCCGTCTCGGCGAACCACTGGCCGATATTATCTGCGACTGACCGGCATTACTGCATATACTCACCACAGTCGTCGTTACCACAACCAGGAATGACAATATGAACAATCAGAGCTGGATCGAGTTTCTGAAAGCGCAGGGAGCGACTATCAACGAAGATGTCAGTTACCTCAGCTTCCCACAGCAGGGCGACGGCAAACAACCCCGGCTGGTACCGCTGATTCATCTGGCGGTGCTGTCCCTGGAGGGGCCGGACGGCGAGACCTTTCTGCAGGGCCAGCTGAGCTGCGATGTCCGCCAGCTGTCCACCGAAAACAGCCTGCTGGGTAGTAACTGCACGCCGAAAGGCAACGTGATCAGCGCCTTCCGGCTGATTAAAAGAGCCGATCAGCAGCTGCTGCTGCGCCTGCCTCAGGCTATCCGGTCGGCGACGCTGGCCAATCTCGGCAAATACATCGTCTTCTCAAAAGCGGAGCTGGCCGAGGCCGGCGATCGCTTTGTGGGTATCGGCCTGCAGGGCGAAGGTTCCGAAGCACTGATCGCCACCCTGTTCGGCAGTGCTCCGGAGACTGACGGCAGCCAGCTGATCTGCGATGACCAGATCATTGTCCGGGTGCCCGGGCAGATTCCACGCTTTGAGCTGTGGCTGCCGGCTGATCAGGCACCGGCCCTGTGGCCGCGCCTGCAGGAGCACGCCACTCCGGCCTCGACCGACAGCTGGCAGCTGGAGGAGATCAGAGCCGGTCTGGTCCAGCTGGATGAGGAATCGGTGGATACCTATCTGCCGCAGATGCTCAACCTGCAGGCACTCGAAGGTGTCAGCTTCAACAAAGGCTGCTACACCGGCCAGGAGGTGATTACCCGGCTGCAGTACCGCGGTAAGCTGAAAAAGCTGCTGTATCGGGCCCGGGTCGAAGGCCCGGTTATCCCCGCTCCCGGTATGAGCCTGCACAGCGCCAGCCGTAAAGGAGTTGGCAAGGTGCTGGCGGCGGCCAGCATCGCCGACGACGGCTTTGAGCTTCAGGCGGTGATCAGTAAGTCAGTGGCGGACAGCAGCGAGCTGCATCTGGACAGCCAGGACGGTCCGGTGGTGGAGTTGTTGGAACTGCCCTACCAGATCGATCCGGAACTGTTTGAACGCTGAATCCCGCGGTAATCAGCCGCCAGCCAGCAACGGCTGGTAATGGCGGCTGACGATCTGCTGCAACGCCGGCTGAACGGCCGGCCAGCCACAGATCAGCAACCTGTCCCGCTGCATATCCCAGGGCTGCCCCTGCTCGTTGCTGATCAGGCAACCGGTCTCCGCCAGAAACAGCAGACCGGCCGCCACATCGTAAGGTTGCAGATCGGTCTCCCAGAACCCCTGCAGATAGCCGCAGGCCACGTAACTCAGATCCAGCGCCGCCGACCCCATACGCCGGATGCCCCGACACTGGTAAAGCAGCTCCTGGGCACAGGGAAAGAATGCGGGCGCCATATCGGGCGAACGATAGGGAAAGCCGGTACCGATCAGGGACTGCGTCAGCTCCAGCGCACCCGCGTCGCCGATCTGCCGGTCGTTATGACGGAGACCACCGCCGCTGACCGCCCGAAAGCAGTCGCCGCTGGCCGGTCGGTAAACCACACCCAGTACCGGCTTCCCCCGCTCCAGCAGAGCGACGGATATTGAAAACTGATCCAGGCCACTGAGAAAGTTGGTGGTACCATCCAGCGGATCCACCACCCAGCAGAGCGATTCGCTGCCGCTCTTTCCGCTCTCTTCAGCAAAAAAACCCGCTTCCGGAACCAGCTGCTGCAGTTCCGCCAGCAACATCTGTTCACTGGTCAGGTCAACCGAAGAGACAAACTCCCGAGCCTGCTTCTGATCGCCCTGTCCGGGCGGTAACTGGCGGAAGCGGGACAACTGCCAGTCACCGACCCGGGCGGTCAACTGGCAGACCCGGTCCAGCAGTGACTGATCGACCTTCAACACCTGAGAAGCCCTCCCGCTAACGGGCTTTCTTCGCCGCTTTCTGCTCATCCAGCAGCAGATCCAGCGCCTTCAGCAGGTCATGGGAAGCCAGCATACCCACCACCTCCTGATCCTTGTTGAGGACCGGCATGGCACCGAAACGGTTGTTGAGCAGCACCTTGGTCGCTTTGGCGATAGTGTCATAGGTGTGTGTGACCGTGACGCTGGTGGTCATCAGATCTTTTACCGACAGATTGTCATCCAGTTCATAGATATGGGACAGATCGGGGGCCTCATCCACCCACTCCGGACGTCGCAGGTCCCTGTCGCTGATCACTCCCACCAGTTGCCGCTCGTCATCCAGCACCGGCATATGATGCACTTCGTTTTCCCGCATCCGGAAAAACGTCCTGCGAATGCCATCTTCCGGATGGGCCACCAGTACTTTGGAGGTCATGAAGTTGCTGACTTTTAATGGCATGAATTTCTCCCTGATTAATAACGTTCTGCCCGACAGGCTACACCATAAAACATCATCGGAAACTTCTCCCGCAATATCGGTCAGAATCTGAGAAGGATCAAGTTACACAGCGCCGCAGTCGCGCCGGCAGACGATTCCCGGTATGCTTTGCCGCCCGGTACAGAAGATTGCCGCTTTGCAGCAACAGGATTAACAGATCGCTATGTCCACTACCGCCACACTGGAAAGACGTTTTCTGCAGGCCGCCGACCGCATGGCGCTGCGCCAGAATGTAAAATTTGATCATCAGGCGCTGGAAAGCCTGAAACCGATTATTCGTACCGGGGTACTGAAGCTGGAGGTAATGGACTTTGCCGAAGATGAATCCCGCATCGAAGCGGCCGAAAGCAATCTGCTGGGCTTCGTTCGCGCTCTGGCCACGACGGCAAAAGGCCAGAGCCTCTATAAGATCAGCGCCCAGATGATCGAACGCGCCATCGCCCGAAGTTCGGTCTGGCCCTTCAGCTGACAACCGCAGGGGAACTTATTGCCCTTCCCGAACTCACCTGTCTGGTATTTTTCTCAACCGATCTCATTCAGTAACTTTAAATCGAACCCCTTTCAACAGAGACTCACTCCGGCATGCACACTCTGATTTCCAGGCTGTTCTCCACTCTGCTGTTCAGCACCTTCGTTTTCAGCTCCGCCTTTTTCACGGCAGCCCGGGCGGGCGACGACCTGACTCTGGTCTATTCCGGCAACCTGGATGGCGAACTGGAACCCTGCGGCTGCACCATCGACACCGATTTCGGCGGCATCCTTCGTCGCGCCAGCTGGCTCGACGACACCCGCCAGCAACAACCGCAACTGGTACTGATCTCCAGTGGTGGTCTGTTTCTGGAGGAGATGGGGGGGGACAGCATCAAGAATAAGCATATCCTGTCGGGACTGGCACAGCTGGATTACGATGCGATCGGCATTCAGTGGCCGGATCTCAGCCTGGGTGCTGAGCTGCTGACCCGCTCCGGCCTGCCCTTTACCGCCGGCAACTGGAAATCTGACAGCGTCCCTCTGTCCCGCACCATCACTCGGGGTGAGCGGCAACTTTTCTACAGCCAGTGGCTGGATCCGGAGCGATCTCCCTACCAGGCGATGCCCGGGCTGTCGCCGGTCAGCGCCAGTCCGGCTCCCCTTCAGCAGGCACTGGCAGCCGCCCGCGCGGCGGGTCAGCTGACCATTCTGGCGACAACCCTCAGCAGCGACCAGGCCGGGAAACTGTTTGATCTCAGCGTGGTGGATATCCTGATCATCCGTTCGGCCTACGAACAGTATGGCGAGCCGGTAATGAGCGAGGGTACCCTGGTACTGCAACCCGGTTCCCGCGGCCAGCGGCTGGGCCGGTTGCAACTGGCGCTGACGGCCGACAACCGGATTCAGGGCTGGCAGCACGAGGTGGTGGAACTGGCCAATACCATCCGCGATGCGGAGCGGCTGAAGGGCTGGTATGACAGCTACAACGAAACCCTGCGCCGGGCGTTCGAGGAGGAGATCAAAGAGCAGCAGGCCAGGGACAAGGGTGACACCCCCTATGTCAGCGCTCAGGTCTGCGCCGCCTGTCACCAGACCACCCATCAGGGCTGGGAAAACTCCGACCATGCCATGGCTTACGATGATCTCGAGGAGGTCGGCAAGGGATTCGATCCGCACTGTGTCAGCTGCCACGTAGTCGGCTACCGAAAGCCGGGCGGTTTTCTGTCGGTTACTCTGACCCCACAGCTGGCCGGTGTTCAGTGCGAGAACTGTCACGGCGCTGGCAGAGAGCATGCCAGCAGTGCCGGTACCGTGCCGACACCGAACAGGGAGCTGCCCCGGGAGCAGATCTGCAGCCAGTGCCACGTCTCAGACCACAGTCCGAAATTCCGCTTTGACGACTACTGGCCGAAGATCAGCCACGGCCGCGAGGGTGCCGCCACCCCCTGATTGCGACGTCACGAAACCCTTCTCAGCGCTTTATCAGGTTTTAAAGCGCTGCACCTCCACCTGGAGTTCAGCGGCGAGTCTGGCCAGCTCTTCACTGGCAGTGGTGATCTGCTGAGTGCTGGATTCCGTATTGGCCGACAGTTGGGAGATATCACTGACGTTCTTGTTGATATCTTCGGCGACCGCCTCCTGCTCCTCGGCGGCACTGGCAATCTGAGTACTCATATCGGCGATACTGAGCACCGCCTCACGAATCCGGTCCAGTGCCTCACCGGCATGCTCGGCCTGTTGTACCACCTGCGTCAGCTGGTCCTGGCCCCGCCGCATGGATGCCGTCGATGCCTGCGCGCCCTGCTGCAGCTGACTGATCATATCGGCGATCTGTTTGGTCGAAGTCTGGGTACTCTGCGCCAGTGACCGGACCTCATCGGCGACCACCGCAAAGCCCCGTCCCTGCTCGCCGGCCCGGGCCGCCTCGATAGCCGCATTCAGGGCCAGCAGATTGGTCTGATCGGCGATACCGTTGATCACATCGACGATGCCGCCGATATTATCGGCGCTGCTGGCCACTTCGCCGAGGGTGGATGACATGGTGGTGACCTCTTCGGAGAACCGGTGCACCAGTTCGATCGCCTTTCTCACCTGGTCGTTACCCTGTTCTACCTCCGCCTGAGCCTGCTCGGCGGCCTGAGCCGCTGCGGTGGTGTTGCGGGAGACTTCCTGGACCGTAGCGCTCATCTCGTTGATGGCGGTAGCCACCTGATCGGTATTCTGATGCTGCTGCTGAACATGCTGCAGAGTATCGTCGGTTATCGAAGCCAGTTCCTCGGCGGCGGCGGCCTGCTGTGCTGAGGAATTGCTGATGTTAGCTACCATTTTCCGCAGCCCTTCACTCATGGTCTTCAGGGCCTGTTGCAGCTGACCGACCTCATCGCCGGAGCTGACTTCAATATCAGCGGTCAGATCGCCCTCAGCCACCTGCTCGGCGACGGCCGATGCCCGGGCCAGCGGCGCGCTGATCCGACGAGCCAGCAGCAGACCGACCAGCACGATAACGACAATACTGGGTACGATTATCCCGACAATCTCCCACTGCAGGGTCTCGACGTGGGCAAAAGCTTCCGCTTCGTCAATCTCCGCCAGCAACGCCCAGGTCTCGCCGCCGATACTGACCGGCGCAAATGCCGACAGCACCGGGTTACCGTTGTAATCGGTGACGATACGGGTATCGGTGGTGCCCGCCAGCGCCGCCCTGGCCGCCTCGGTATCGACGCCATTGTCTCTGACATTGCCGGCAAAGGAGGCTTTCACCGAGTGCCCCTGGGGATCCAGGAAAGAGTCGGAGCGCATCAGTTTATCCGATCCGATCAGATAGGATTCCCCGGTTTCGCCCATCCCTTCGCGAATACTCATAATGCCGTTGATGCCTTCCAGCGGCAGCTGCAGTGCGACGATCATCTCCACCCGCCCCTCGAAGATCAGCGGTTGAGCGACGAAGGCCGCCGGCTCGTCATTGCTGGGGGCATAGGGGGCAAAATCGGCGAAACCAAAGCCCTTCTGATCGACAACCCGGCGTACCAACTGGCCCAGATTGCTGTTGCTGTAGGTGCCGTTGAGAATATTGGTGTGATAGTCCGCCTCTCGTGCGGCGGTATAAAAAATGTAGCCGTCAGGATTGATCAGAAACAGATCGTAATAGCCGTTCCGCTCTGAATAGGTCTTGTAATACTCAGCCCCGGAGGAAGTGACCGGGCTCATCGCTTCGGTAATGTTGATCTCGGCAACCATCGCCCATTTGAAGCGGCCGAACTGGAACGGCGACCAAGCCGACAGTACGTAGTCGCCCTGATAGTTCTGTATCACGGCACTGCCGCTGCCCCCTTCCAGGGCTCCATTGACGGCAAGCGTATCCACCCTGCCGGTGTCCGGTGCCCGGAACGACTGACCCACTGAACGCTTGTCAGGATCGAGGAAACTGTCGGAACGCATCAGTTTGTCCGAACCCACCAGATAGGTTTCACCGGTATCACCCAGCCCGGTACGCTCGGCCATCACCTCGTTAAGGCGGTCGATGGGGAACTGAAATACCGCTACCCCCACTTTGGTTTCACCGTCAAAGACCGGAGAGGCGACAAAGCCGGCGGGGGCTTCGTAGGAGGGGAAATAGCTCCTGAAATCGGCAAAGAACACGGCGTCCGGATCGTTGCTGGCCGCCGCTTCCTTAAACACTTCGGCGAAGTTGGTATCGGCATAGGGACCGTCAGTCAGCGAGGTAGCGTAATCCAGCTCCTTGAATACCGAATAGACGATATCGCCGCTGTTATGATCGACAAGGAAGATATCGTAGTAACCGAACTTTTCCAGATAGCTGCGCACCGACGGATGTACATAGCGGTGGGCGCGGCTGTAGGAGGAGATGTCGCCACCGCTGTCCAGCAGATGCTTGGAGCCCAGCGGGTTGGGGTTCTCGCGAATATACCGATACTGCATGGCGATGGCATCGGCATCCAGTTTATCGAAGTAGGATGTCAGCTGCGTGGGAGCAGCCCCGTTCTGCTTCTTATACTCATTGCGAAAATCCCGGTCATAGTATTCGAACAACGCCTGCTTCTGCCGGGCCAGCTCGGCGTCGTCGATATCGTTGAAATCCCGATAGACCGTGAATCGCTCACTGAGATTGATCGTCGCTTCAATGATCATCCGATTTTCTGAAAAGGTCTGGATCTGCCGCTCCACGGTTTTCAGATAACGCTCCACCGAGGCCTGCTTGACCCGACGCACGGCTTCCAGACGGTTCAGCTCCAGCTTTCGGAGGGTACCGGCCGTCTCCAGGATGGTATCCATATCGGCCTGACGATCGGAAAAGTAGGTCTCCAGCTGAGCCTTCTTGATCTCGCGAACCGAGGCCAGCTGGTGAAATGCCAGCTCCTCCATCCCTTCACTGGCTTCATGGGTGCTGACACCACCGACTATCAGGGCCGGCAGTACGCCGAGCACCAGAAAACTGATCAGCAGTTTGTGAGCCAGCTTAAGACGATTAAACAGACTGAACATTGGAAAACTCCCGGATAATGGACCTCACAGGAATAATTCCTGAAGATTCCATTTCGGGAAAAAGCGAGGATAATTTATACAAACGGCTGTTTGTAACCGTGTTTATAGTCGGCTTTCATCAACTGCTGAGGTGGTCCTGATGACGAAATCCCGGTGAATAAGGTCGACTCCGGATGCCCCTGCCCTTGTCGAGACCCAGGGGAAGCGAGTGGTTTTCGAAGTCGACAGACAATTTAATACCATAGTCTTATATCAAAGATACATGCTGAATATGGACACCCACCCATAATATGACCTTTATCAACATTTGGGCGGAATTCCGCTGAAACAGCTCAAGGATCAGAAAATGCCGCGCCAGGGCTGAGCGCTTAAGCGGCGGCCGCTCTTCAGGCAGGCGGTTTCTCAGGAAAATCCCGCAGGCAACAGCGTCCGGAAGGGTTTCTGACTTCGCAGGCACAGTTTTTCAGGCGGGTCTGCTGCTCGACAAATGTGCGGCTGAAGCCACAACCGGCAGACGCTTCCTCATCCATCACCTGCTTGTGGCTGATGCCGAAGCAGTAGCAGAGGGTGCGGTCGGGATCATGAGACTTCTGTCCCACCGGGGTACGCAGATCCTTTAAGCGGTAGCGCTCGCCGGCCGCAGAGAAATAGACCGTGGCACAGTCCGGCGTCCCACAGAAAAACCGTGCCTGCTCACCCAGATGCTGATTCAGCGGTGAGCGGATATGGTGAAGCAGAGTCTGCAGCGACACCGTGCCGGAAACGTTTCCACAATCAGGACAGCGGCGCTTTCCGCCGGGTGAATGATCACAACAATCGCTCATAGAGACTCCTCGGCCCCGCTGCCATCAACCAGATCACGGATTGCTCAGATACTCGGCGATAGCACGCAGGTCCTCTTCGCGGAGTCCGGAGGTGGAGTTTTCGATCACGTGTCCCATGCTGCCGCTGAAAAAATCTCCATCCGGCTTCATCCCGGCTTCCAGCGAAAAGACAATATCGGCCGGTTGCCAGCGCTGAAAATCACTGCTGTCGACACCACGTAGCGCCGGTACCTGTTCGCCCTCTGGTCCCTGACGGTTTCCGCCAAGGTCACTGTCATCGATCAGGCCACCGAGCAGATTTCGCGGGGTATGACACTCGCCACAATGACCGGGCCCTCTGACAATATAGGCGCCCCGGTTCCAGAGTGCACTGCGACGGCTGTCCGGCCGGAAGGTCTCCGGTTCGAAGTTGAACCATTTCCACAGCCCCAGTCCCGATCGCCAGCTAAACGGAAATTCCAGCTGGTGGCCTTTTGAAGGCTGCGCCACCGGAGGCTGACTGTCCAGCCAGGCCTTCAGATCCAGCAGGTCCCGATCACTCATCCGGGTATAAGAGGTGTAGGGGAAAGCAGGATAGTAGTGCTCACCGTCCGGGCTGACTCCCTGCTTCATGGCACGCAGAAACTGTTGTCCGGTCCAGCCGCCGATTCCGTAGACCGGATCCGGGGAGATATTCGGGGTATAGAAGATGCCGAACGGGGTCTCCATTTTCAGCCCGCCAGCCAGCGGCCTGCCCTGGTCACTGCGCGTATGACAGGAGTCACAGCCGGCCAGCCGGTAGATATATGCCCCCCGCTCCGGCGACGGTTCGGCAGCGACGGCCATCACCGGAAACAACAGGCTCAATGCAATCGACAGGCCTGCAGAGTACTGCTGCAATCGCTGCATAAGAAGGCCTCTGAATAAAGTTAGCGGTAGTTGTTTCACGAACATGGGATCTGCGCTCAGGTCATCGTTGTGGGAACTTTGCCGACGCCCCGGGGTGGTGGACGGGCCGTCGGCAACCATACCAGCATCAGCGGGGAACAGGACGCTCGGATACACAAAGCTGCAGCGGAGAATACAGATCATTCAAGCCGCTGTACGATCCGTTCCCCATTATCCGAACGCGCATTTATGGCTGGCCGAAACGTTCTGCCCAGACCCGCCAGGTCTGCTTCGGCCAGCGTGACTGTACCCATGCCAGTACCGCGACTATCTCTTCGTCGGTCAGCCGTTCGCCCCAGGCCGGCATCGACCCCCCGAGCCGTTGCGTCCCGAACTTAACCGTACCGAACAGCTGCGGCAGCGAATGGTGCCAGGTATGGGCGCTGCCGTCCAGCGGCGGTGCCGGGTAGCGGCCATCGGGGCCCCGTTGTCGCCAGTCAGCGGTGCCTTCCGCCCGGCCGCCGTGACAGGCGGCGCAGTAGTTGCTGAAGACCTTCGCCCCCTGACTGAGCTGGCGGAAGCTGTACCAGGGTTTATCAGCGGAGATCTGCTTCGGCAGCGCCTCGCTGTCAGGGGCAGCAACTGCGGTGGTAAAAAACAACGGGGCCGCCAGGCTCAGCAGGCCGGTCAGCAGGAATCGTAACATCATCGTGAATTTCTCAGTTTAAATCGATCGGAATAGCCACGCGATAACCGAACGGAGCGGTCGACTCCGATCCGTCAGGCTGCCCGGCTTCGGTACAGCAGTATTCAGACCAGACTGAGAGGAGGCCGGAAGATATTGTCCGGCAGAGGAGCCGGTAACTGCAAAGAACGATCCGCCAGGGCCGATAGTCGCAGGCGCTGATTGAGACCGGATTTACAGACTTCCGGTGGTGAGAGACAGCTACTCAGACAGCACTGCAGACAACCGCTGTCGGCTCCGCTGAAAGCCTCAGGGGATGAGGCGGTATCATGGCAGTTTGCTGCCATCCCTGCCATTGCCGCCTTATCCCGGATGGCCGGGGTTTCCGCCGTCACCTCTGACGCGGAAGAACCTGATGACGGAACCGGCAGCCCTCCGCCACCAGTCGGCAGCCCCGACAACAGCAGCATCGCCGCCATCAGCCAGGCGGTAACTCGCGGTGACAGGGATGTGGTTTTCAGCATTCGAAATCGATCCGGCAGACAGCGTATCAGCATGGCGCCCCTCAAGGGACGCTTCAGCCTGTGACCGGGGAGGATATCCGAAGTTCCCTCCTTCGGACAACAGCGGCTGGCGCGCATCGGCGATGTTGCAGACTCGTTCAGCAGCCAGCCAGCGCCTGCTGCAGGTCATCGATAATATCCTCAGCCGCTTCCAGCCCCACCGAGATCCGTACCAGCCCCTCGGTGATACCGTGTCGGGCGCGCTGTTCCGGCGTATAGGCGGAGTGAGTCATACTGGCCGGATGCTCACACAGGGTCTCCGCATCCCCCAGACTGACGGCCCGTTTGATCAGTTGCAGTCGGTTCAGCATCCGAATACCCGCTTCTGCCCCCACCTTCAGCTCCAGCGCGATCATGCCGCCGAAAGCGCTCATCTGCCGGCGGGCCAGTTGATGCCAGGGATCGCTTTCCAGCCCCGGGTAAAACACCTGATCGACCGCCGGGTGGTCGATCAGCATCTCGGCCACCCGCTGAGCATTGCGGCAGTGACGCTCCATACGCAGGTCCAGGGTTTTCATGCCCCGCAGAATCAGAAACACGTTGATCGGTGAAATCGCCGCCCCGGTCATATCCTTAAGTCCGTAGAGACGAATCTGCTCCAGGGTTTCGGCATCCCCCACCACGGCACCGGCAATCAGATCACCGTGACCGCCCAGATACTTGGTGGCCGAATGGACCACCAGATCAGCGCCCAGCGTCAGCGGACGCTGCAGAGCCGGGGTGCAGTAGGTGTTGTCGACGATGACTTTAATGGTGCTGTTGTAATCCTTAACCAGAGCGCTGAGGGCGGCGATATCCATCACCCGCATATTGGGATTGACCGGCGTCTCAAAATAGATCGCCCTGGTGTTCGGAGTCAGCTCGGCCTTGACCGCATCGGCATCGGTAAAATCAACAAAGCAGATATCCACCCCGAACCTCTTCAGCCCGTGCTCCATAAAGGAGAAAGTACAGCCGTACACCGTCTTATCCACCAGCACCCGGTCGCCCGGGGCTACCAGGGTCCAGAGGGTGGCGGTGATGGCTCCCATGCCGGAGGCACAGGCCAGCGCCGCTTCCCCCTCTTCCAGATCCGCCAGCCGGGTCTCCAGAATCTGCTGAGTGGGGTTGGAAATACGGCTGTAGAAGTGGCCGGGCTGCTCACCGGCGAAGCGGGCGCCCCCCTGTTCCGCCGTTTCGAAGGCGAAAGTGGAGGTCATGTAAACGGGCGGATTCAACGCCCCCTCACAATCACTGGCATCGTAGCCGCTGTGGATGGAACGGGTCGCAAAGGACAGCTTGTTATTATCAGACATAATGATCCCCTCGATACTGGCCACTGTGATCACACCAGCTTAGCCGGCAGACAGGAGAGAAATCCTCCAGGATCGCTTACACAAACCCCGTTGATTAGCTATATTCACCTCGGTTGAAATAAATAAGAGTGAATTATGCCAATAAGCAAGCTGGACCGTATGGATCGCCGGATTCTGGAAGAGATCCAGAAGGATGGCGGTATCAGCAATCTGGAACTGGCCGAACGGGTCGGCCTGTCACCTTCCCCCTGTGCCCGCCGGGTCCGATTGCTGCAGGAGAGCGGTATCATCAGCCGCCAGGTCACCCTGCTGGATCAGCAGAAGCTGGGGCTGCCCATCAGCATCTATATTCTGGTCTGTCTGGATCATCAGGCCCCGGAACGGCTGGAGAACTTCGACAGTACCGTGGGCGGCTGGCCGGAGGTGGTGGAATGCGCGCTGATCACCGGCAGCGATGCCGACTACCTGCTGAAAGTAGTGATGCCGGATATGGAGTACTACCAGCGATTTCTGCTGGATAAGTTAAACCGGATTGAAGGGGTCAGCAGCATTCGAACAAGTTTTGTCCTGCGTCAAGTAATTCAGAGAACCGAGTTGCCGCTGACACATATCAGATGATAATTTGATGTGCTTCAGACGGCCGGATGCTGTCTGTACCTCGCATGTCAACTAAGCTGATTCAAAGGATTAACAGCTCCCGCATCACGGACCAGCCTGTGCAGCGACTCGCCTCCTGCATGGCATGAACTGGCCCGGACAGAGCCTGGATCCTCCCTCCGGTTCTTTCCACCAGTAGCGGAATGTCTGACCCGAATACTGGCCTGGAGTATGGGGATGCTGATGATTCTTCCGCCGTCCGCTTTTCGAAGAACTGCTGGATTTCTGCTACTGCTGCTGTCCCTGAGCGCTGGTTCAGTCCGGGCCGGCGAGCAGGCGGAGCACGCTATAGCTACCGTCAAGCGCCTCACAGACAGCGGCGAGGTCAGCGCTGACAGCGTGCTGAGGATGGTCGTCAAACAGGGAAACATCGCCAATTTTCTGGGTACCGATTCCGAGCTTCGATACGAATGGGAAAAGCGTACCGGCATTCTGATTGATGCCAGTATTATGCCCCAACAGGCATCGCTGGATTTTATCCGTAACCATCAGGACGTCGATATCACCATCGCCCGCAACCGTGAATACCCCGCTCTGTTTGAACAGCAGCTGATCAGTGATCTGACGCCGCTGCTGGAACGCTTTGAGTTCAGCCTTTCAGACAACGCCCGCAACGGTTACCTGCTGCCGCAGTTGCAGGCCAGACTGGGCGATCGGGTAGTCGCCATTCCTGCAGATGGCGATATGGCTGTGCTGTACCTGCGCAGAGACCTTCTGGAAGACCCTGCAAATCAGCATCGCTTTCAGCAGATCTATGGATATCCACTGCGGATCCCCACCAGCTGGGAGGAATACCAGCATCACGTCGAATTCTTTTATGATGCCGACAAACCGCTCTATGGGGCGCTGGAACAACGCGATAAGCCTGCGGGCTGGATGTTCTGGATACCTCGATACGTATCGCGCAGCCTGCCGAACCAGCACCTGTTTGACGAACAGATGCGACCGCTGATCAACTCCCCCGCCGGTATTGCAGCGACAACAAGCTATCTCGCCACCGTGCCTTACTCACCGGAAAAGATTCTCCAGGAAGGCAATAACTACACCTACACCCTCCCGTTGTTTCTCCGGGGGCAGGGGTATTCCACCATAATTACACTGGCCGGTGCCAAGCTGTTCAATCGTGACTCCTCCGCCATTCGTGATCGTTTTATTGCAGTCCCCATGCCGGGTATTGCTACGGCCGCCGGAAGTCACCATCGCACAACCCTGATATACGGTAATAACCTGGTCATCCCTGATGGCAGCCGGAATAAAGAACTCGCGCTGCTGTTCGCCATGTGGCTGACGGACCCGGATATATCGGTCCGCAGTCTTTCCGCAAAAGCCGGATTTTCCGATCCCTACCGCTACAATCATTTTGTTGATCCGGATATCGTCAGAACCTACACAGCCCAGGTGCTGAATACGGTCAGAGCCGAACTTTCGCACGTCGTGCCTGCCGGCACAGGCCTGCCCGGTGATCACGAATATATCGCCGCTCTTAATCACAATATTTATCTCGCTGCCGCCGGGAAGCAAAGCGCCTCCGAAGCGATGGAAAAGACTGCCACGGCCTGGCAGCAGATTACCGATCGTTACGGCCGCAGCCAGCAGATACAACGCTGGAAACAGATCATGGCCCATTATCCGACAACCGTCCCCCGAGCCGACGGCAGCGAGCGTTCGCCGGCAACCGACCAGATAGCGCAGTAGCTGACGCCACCATGGACACCAGCAGACCACTCAGCAGCCCCCGTCGCTTTACTTTCCAGAGCAAGCTGATGGCGGTATTTGCCGTTATGGCGCTGCTGATCTTCGGTCTGCTGCTGCTCGGCAGTGTCATCATCCAGCACTCATCCCAGCATCTTTCCCGTGTTCTGATGACACAGATACAACCGCTGGCCCAGGTGAATCATCTGCAATCACAGGCCCACCGCATAAGGGTGATGGAAATAAACCTGCCGTTGCTTAACGATTTTTTCGCGGTTACTACTGAGCTGGACGTATTCAGAGAGGAGATCACAGATTTCGAAACCGACCTGCAGCACTTTTCTGCCGGCATCGGAATTCTCTACCCGCTGGAAACGCGAAGCCTGACTGAGAACTGGCGGCGTCTGCGACCGGTCCTGCAACAGGTCAGCAATGCAGCAGAGAAAATGGATATGAAGGAGGTCCGGCGGCTTTCTACCTATGAGTCTGCCAGCAGATTCAGGTTTATCACCGTGACGCTGCGACAACTGTCCGGCACCATCGAAGCACAATCGGCCACCGCTTATACAGATGCCCGCGCCCTGCTGGACCGCCAGCATCAGCTGTTTATCAGTATATCGCTGCTGATCCTGGCTGTTTCCTGTTTGTCGCTTTATCTGTTCGCCCGCTCTCTGTCCGGTCGCGTCAGGCAGCTGCGCGATGCATCGATGCGTATCGCGGACGGAAATCCCGATGCTGAGCTACAACCCGGCAGCAACGATGAGCTCACGGACCTGGCAAAGGCCTTCAGCGTAATGCGCGATAAAGTCAGTGATCGGGAGCAGGCGCTTAGCCAGGCACGGGATATGCTGGAACAACGGGTCGAGCACAGGACCCGGGAGTTGCAGGAATCCAATATGAAGCTGAGCCGGGAAGCGGATGAACGGCGAAAAGTCGAGCAGAACCTTCGTATTCTGTCTCAGGCGGTCGCCCAGAGCCCGGTCAGCATGATCATCACCGACCGCAACGGCCGTATCGAATATGTCAACGGTGCTTTTTCACAGAGCTGTGGCTACAGCTCGGAGGAAGCCGTCGGCAGGACAATAAGATTCCTCCGCTCAACTGAGACACCACAGGCGCTGTATGAGGAGATCTGGAGCAGTATTCTGGCCGGCAGAGAATGGCAGGGCGAGCTCAGGAACCAGCGTAAGGACGGCAGTCAGTTCTGGGAACATACTCACGTTTCACCGGTACGCGATAAACAGGGTGAGATCAGCCATTTCCTGACAGTGAAGCAGGACATTACCGAGCGCAAAGCTCAGCAGCAGAAGATCCTTTATCAGGCCCGTTACGACGCCCTGACCGATCTGCCCAACCGCATGCTGGCGATGGACCGCCTGAGCCAGGCGGTTACTCAGGCAAAGCGCAACCGGGATCGGGTTCTGCTGATGTTTATTGATCTTGATGATTTCAAGCGTATCAACGATAACCTCGGTCACGAAGTGGGCGACCAGTTGCTGATCCAGGCTGCCGCCCGGCTGAAAGAATCGGTCCGTGAGGAGGATACCGTCGCGCGCCTTGGCGGCGATGAGTTTTTGATTATCACCGGGGGCCTCGATCAGCGTGAAGCGGCGGAGTCCGTTGCAACCAGCATACTGAAAGCTTTCGTACCCGCATTTCTGATCGGAGGCAGTGAGCAGGTCATCACTCCCAGTATCGGCATGGCGCTGTATCCGGACGACGGCGAAGAAACCTCTATTCTGCTGCGAAACGCAGATCTGGCGATGTACCAGGCGAAGGAGGATGGCCGAAACACTTTCCACTTCTACAACCGCTCTGTGCATGACAATCTGCGTCATCGCCTCGAGCTGGAGCGGCACCTGCGTAACGCGCTGGCGGAAAACGAACTTCAGCTTCAGTACCAGCCGGTCCTGGATGCAGTCAGCGGCCGAATTGTCTCCGTTGAAGCGCTGTTACGCTGGCGAAGTAAACGGCTGGGACTGGTGATGCCGGACCAGTTCATTGATATAGCCGAACATACCGGGCTGATCGTTGATATAGGCAACTGGGTCATTAAAACGGCATGCAGGCAGGTTTCAGAATGGCATCGTCTGGGATTTGACGGGCTTCACCTCGCCGTCAACGTATCGCCTCGTCAGTTCAGGGGTAACGGCCTGCCGCAGACCATCAGGCATACCCTGAATCACAGCGGTTTTCCCGCCGGCTGTCTGACACTGGAAATGACCGAAGGGCTGCTGATTACCAATGCGATGGAAGCCAGGGATACTCTGGAGACCCTCAACCGGCTGGGGGTAAAGCTGGCCCTGGATGACTTTGGCACCGGATACTCGTCGCTCAGCTACCTGAAGAAGTATCCGTTCGACACCCTTAAGATTGATCGCAGCTTTATTCGCGATATCGTTGATGATCCCGAGGACCGGGCTCTGGTGGCAGCAGCAACGAGTATGGGGCGAAGTCTCGGATTAACGGTAATCGCCGAAGGCGTCGAAAACAATCAGCAGATGGAGTTACTCAGGGCACTCCATTGTGATCAGGTTCAGGGCTATCTTTTCAGTAAACCACTGGATCCACCCCAGCTGGAAGAGATGCTGGTCAACAGCCTGCCTCGATGCAGCGCTCTGGCACAGTCCCGTTAAACCCGGAATCAGCGAATCGGCCCGGCCAGTCGCACCAGTTTGAAGCTGCCGTTGTCGGCAAAGGTCTCCACCTCGGCAAACAGTCCCTGCGCCTTTCGCTCCAGGCCGATAAAGCGGTTAACCACGAAAGCCGCCTGGCCGCTGCGATCCAGCAACCGGGCCGTGCTGCCGAGAAAACGATCGGTCAGCTCACCTTCGACCGAAAAGCCCTGGTGGAAGGGCGGATTGCAGACGATCAGGTCGAAGCGGTCACTCAGAGAGCCGGCACAGTTATCGGCGATGACCTCACCACAAAGCTGATGGCGGGCAAAATTGTCCCGACAGGCGATCACTGCGGCGGCATTGTTATCGGTGGCAATCACCTCCGCCGCGCCCTGTTGCCACGCCCGCAGCGAAAGGTAACCGTAGCCACAGCCCAGGTCCAGCACCCGCGGAGGCTGCTGACCCAGCCGTCCCCGGACCTCAGCCAGATTATCGGCCAGAAAGATACTGCCGGCATCCAGCTTGTCCCAGCCGAAGACCCCCGGTTTGCTCAGGATTTCCCGGCCTTCCAGCTCGGCGACAGGGCGCAGCCGCTGATAATCCCGATCATCCAGCGGCTCTGAATGAGGTCCGTCTCCGGCAATCAGAATACCGGTGAACACCCCCTTACCGGCCTTCAGCAGCTCACCGTGTCCGAACAGCTTACGGGCCTTATCAAAATAGGTCCGGGTACCCTCATTTTTAGCCCCGAACAGCAGCAGCTCGCCACCCGGCTTCAGGCAGCGCAAGGCCTGGTTAATCACCTGGTGCACCACCGCCTTCTCCTTGGACACCCGGTAGTAGATCCGGTCCAGCGAGTCGTCGGGCTCACTGCTGAAGTCAAAATCACTGAAACGAATCTGCCAGCCGTCGGCACTCATGCTCTGCTGAATATCGAAGCGGTTGCTCAGCAACTGCAGGTCGTTGCGGTGACCTGCGGGGGCAAACTGTGCCAGATTTTCGTCCAGCACCCAGAGCCCCCGGCCCTGATGCTGCTGCAGCTGTTGCTGCAATTGCTGAAAGAGGATCTGATCCGGCTGACTCATAGTGTCGGTTCTCGGCAAATTCGGTGGCTAGGCAGTGATGATCAATGGTAACGGCGGTTACGGTGTTTCAGCCGGATTTCGGCCAGTATCGGTAAAGCTGCTGATTTCGGAATCGGTCAGTGGTCGCCAGTCCCCCGGTGCCAGCGTCGGATCCAGCTCAACCGAACCGATGCGCTGGCGATGGAGCGCGGTCACCCGATTGCCAACGGCGGCAAACATGCGCTTAACCTGATGATAGCGTCCTTCGCTGATGGTCAGGGAAACCTCGCGGGGAGAATCGATACAGAGCTGTGCCGGCCGGGTCGCTTGCGTCTCTCCGTTCAGCATCACGCCCTCGGCGAAACGTTCGGCCACATTGCCGTTCAACGGATCCGCCAGCGTCACCCGATAGCATTTGCGGCACTGTCTGCGCGGGGAAGTCACGGCGTGGCTCCACTGACCGTCATCGGTAATCAGCACCAGTCCGGTGGTATCGATGTCCAGCCGTCCGGCCGGATGCAGCGTCCCCTGTGCCCGGGCGCGAATCTCCTCCGGCAACAGATCGATCACCGTCCGGTGTTCGCCGTCCCGGGTGGCGCAGACGACGCCCTCCGGTTTATTGAGCATCAGATAGACCGGCCCCGGCAGGCTCAGCCGCTCGCCATCGAGCGTCACGGTTTCTGTCTCATCCACCGCGACAGCCGCGCTACGCGCCACCACGCCGGCCACTTCGACACGACCTCGCTTCAGGGCCTGCCGGGCCTGAGAGCGGGTAAGCCCGGTCGCCCGGGCCAGATAACGATCCAGTCGCATAGCCGGTGTTCAGCCTCTGTTCCGGTTCATGACGAAAGATAGTCCCAGCAGATAGAGCGTCGCAACGCCAAACGCCGCCAGCGTCCCCCAGCCGATGCCAATCGTGCCGTAGGTCTGGGAAACCGTCAGCGCGTAGCAGATCAGCGCTCCCAGCCCCAGCGGGTAGTTCTTGATCACCGTGAAGACCAGCGATTTGCCATAGGTGAAGTGAATAATCAGCATAAAGGGGAAGAAAGTGATCGGGAACGCCGAAAACAGTCCGGCCCAGACCGGCCCCAGCCAGTCGGCACTGGCGGTGATCAGCCAGATCGTGACCGCTGCCATAGCGGCGCGAAACAGCAGCACACCATGGGTAAAACGAACTTTCTGCTTAATCTGCAGATTCTCGATACCTTTGAACAACCGGGCAAACAGCAGTATCGCCACCACCGTGATCAGGGTGCCACCGATCAGCCCGGCGGAAAACTGTTTTAACAGCGCCGAGGCCAGCAAAAAGCCGCCCACACCGGCCACCGCTCCGATCAGCAGATGTCCCCGGTTCAATCGGCGTGCGGCTTCATAGTAGGCCCAGGCCAGTACCAGACTGGCGGTAAAGCCAGCCAGGGTATGGACCGCGGCGGTGGCAGCAAATTGAGCGCTCTGCTCCAGACCGATAAACAACAGCGCGATGGCGGAACCCAGCGGATAGCCGGAGAGAATACCGGCAACCTTGGGGCTGACATGCTCGGCAACCAGTGACAGACCGACAACGGCACCGATAGAAACCAGAATCTTCCAGATAAACAATGCTTCTAACACGACAAGTCCGCAAATAACCGCTGCCGTCGGCCGACAGGCAAAAAAGGGCCTATCATACCAGCTATTTCAGTATGGATGTCGATCGGGCATCAGAGCAGGACAGGCGCTCATCCACCAGGGGCAGATGTCGATATACCGGAATCAGTCTCCATCGCGAAAATACTCGCGGGTACCGTGGGACAGCACCGCCTCGCCGATACGCCGCATCGCTACAGAATAAGCAGCACTGCGAAAACTACGATTTTCCTGCCGGGACAGCTGCCAGACCTGCTGAAACGCCCGGGTCATCTGAACTTCCAGCTTGTCCCGAACTTCCTCCAGATCCCAGGGATAACCTGAGCGATTCTGCACCCACTCGAAATAACTCACCGTCACCCCACCGGCGTTAACCAGCACATCCGGCAGTATATCGATACCGCGGCTCGCCAGTCGGGCCTCGGCATCGGTCAGGACTGGTCCGTTGGCCACCTCGACAATGGTTTTCGCCTGCACCGCGTCGGCGTTGTCAGCGGTGATCACCCCCTCCAGAGCCGCCGGTATCAGCAGATCCACATCCAGCGTCAGCAGCTCTTCGTTGCTGATTTCCTGATGCTCAATCAGCTGACAGACCGACTGTTCACAGTAAACCGCCCGTACCTGTCGGGAGGACTGCTTCTCCTTCCACAGACTTTCGATATCGAATCCCTGCTCGGAGTGAATACCGCCGCGGGAGTCGCTGATCGCCACAATTCGGAAGCCATCCCGCTGCAGCAGCCGGGCCACATGGTAAGCGGCATTACCGAACCCCTGCACCGCCACCCGGATATTCTCCGGCTGCCAGCCCTGCTCCCGAGCCATCTCACGAATACAGATATAAGCACCACGACCGGTGGCTTCGTCACGGCCGAGGCTGCCCCCCAGCCGCACCGGTTTACCGGTGATCACCCCCGGCGCCCGCACCCGTCTGATCGCTTCGTATTCATCCATCATCCAGCCCATAATCCGGGCATTGGTGTAGACATCCGGGGCCGGAATATCCACCTGGGGGCCGATAAAATCCGCCATCGCCCGGACATAGGCTCTGGACAAACGTTCCAGCTCCATGGGGGACAGATCCTTGGGTTGCACGATCACCCCACCCTTGGCGCCACCGTAAGGCAGCCCCACCAGCGCGCACTTGATGGTCATCCACAATCCCAGCGCCTGAACCTCTGCCTGGGTCACCTGCGGATGGTAGCGGATACCACCTTTGGTGGGCCCCAGCACGTCATTGTAGCGACACCGGTAGCCGGTGAAGTAGCGGGTTGAACCATCATCCATCCGAACCGGCAGTGCCGCCTTAATGACCGCTTTCGGGTGGAGCAGGGATTCAACCACTTCGGCACTGACACCGGCATCGGCGCCGATCTGCCGGACCCGCTCCAGAGCATCCTCAAAAACCTGATCGGAGTTCATAACCTTCTCCCCCATTACCCTGCATTACCCGGCGGAACCGGCCGTCGGCCCTTTAACCACTCCGGTTTTGTAACTGTAGACCTGTTTTCCGGTCCGGATGTTACTGACCCCGGCCCTATATTTTTCCGGACAGGGCACATCCGCCGCGACGCCCGAGACGGGTGACAAGCAGACTTCGGAAAACAGGTAAAAGATGCTGCCGGGGCTGGCAGGCTATGAATATCGCGCAAGGGGCCTGCGAATAATCCGCCAGGCTGTCCGCCCCTGACACTCAGCGCTGAAAACCAGAACAGGGCGTGGCTCAGACCGTCAGCCCAGCCTCCGCTCAGCTGTTCTGGGTATCCATCCAGGTTCTCAGCTGCTGGCCGGACATCGGTCGGCCGAACAGCCAGCCCTGGCCCAGCTCACAGTCGAGCTGACGCAGAAACTCCAGCTGCTGTTCGGTCTCCACCCCTTCGGCAACCACCTTCAATCCCAGCCCCTGGGCCATGGTCAGTGCCGCCGTCACCAGCTCCCGGTCGGCGGGATCGACGTTCACATCGCGAATAAAACTACGGTCGATCTTCAGCGTATCGAAGGGGTAGGTTCTGAGATAGCTGAGTGACGAGTAGCCGGTCCCGAAATCATCCATAGCGATACCGATCCCCATGGCCCGCAGATTCTGCAGGATATCGGTGCTGCCGCTCTGACTGCTGAGCAGCACCCCTTCGGTGATCTCCAGCTTCAGCGAAGAGCCGCTCAGTCCATGCATCAGCAGCATATCCTGGATCCGGCGGGCAAGGCCGCGGTCCCGGAACTGTCTCGGCGAAACGTTCACCGAAACGGTGAAACCGGCAGGCGGATTCAGATCGGAGAGCAGTGACAGGGCCTGCTCCAGCACAAAGTCGCCGACCGGAAGAATCAAACCGGAATGTTCGGCCACATCGATAAATTCCTCCGGCGACACCTCTCCCAGCACCGGGTTACGCCAGCGCAACAACGCCTCAACCCCCACCAGCCGACACTCACTCAGCTCGACAATGGGCTGATAGAGTACAAAAAGCTCCTCCCGGCTCAGCGCGGTCTGCAGCTGCTCTTCCAGCGCCAGTCGCCGGGTCACCTGCTCATTCATGGTGTCGGTGAAGAAATGGCAGTTGTTTCGTCCCACCTCCTTGGAACAGAACATGGCGGTATCGGCATGGCGCAACAGCTCCGGCGCATCAACCCCATCGTCGGGGTAGAGCGCGACCCCGATGCTGACGGTCATCCGCAATTCCCGGCCGTCGATGACGAAGGGTTGTCTGAATGCCGCCAGAATGCGATCAGCGGTGTCGCTGACCCGCCGGATACCGGTGAGACCGCTGAGCAGCAGAATAAACTCATCGCCGCCCAGCCGGCCCACCACTTCCCGCTCTTCCACCAGCGAGCTCAACCGTCGGGACGCCTCGATCAGCAGCCGGTCTCCGGTTTCATGACCGAGGGTGTCGTTCACTTTTTTGAAGTCGTCCAGATCCAGAAACAGTACCGCGACCTGATGGCCACCAGACCTTGCAGTATTGAGGGATTCAGCCAGCAGATCCAGTGACAGGAAGCGGTTGGGCAGGCCGGTCAGCTCATCATAGTGCGACTGATAGAGAATTCGCTCCTCCTGCACTTTCTGCAGAGTGATATCCTCCTTGATCCCCAGGTAGTGGCGAACCTGACCATCCTCGTCCTCCACCGGACTGATATGGACCTGCTCCCAGTAAAGCTCGCCGCTTTTTTTACGATTGCGTAACTCACCGTGCCAGGGCTCACCGGCCATCAGCGTCTGCCAGAGCTGCTGATAACGGGATGAGGGCGTATATTCCGATTTCAGCACCCGCGGATTCCGGTCCATCAGCTCGGCAGCACTGTAGCCGGAGATCCGCTCGAAGGCCCGGTTGACGTACTGGATACGGGCGTCGGCATCGGTAATCAGCACCGATACCGGACTCTGCTCAACGGCCATCGACAGCAACCGCAGCTGCTGCTGGGCGCTGTTCAGTTCGGTAATGTCCTGAGCAATACCGGCAATGCTGATCAATGCGCCCTCATCATCCCGCACGCTGTGACCCCGAATCCAGATATCACGAATACTACGGTCGGGGCGGACTATACGGAAACGCAGGTCCCGACTGCCCTGGCCATCGATCAGCTGATCAAATTCCCGCATCGCACGCTCACGATCCTCCGGATGGATGCAGGAGTACCAGATCCCCGGATCCTGGTAGAGCTCTTCCGCCGAACGCTGCCAGATCCGTTGAAACGCCGGGTTCACGTATATCGGCCGGTAACGCTCCGTTACGTCTCCCACCCAGAACACATCATCGGTATAATCCGCCAGCTGATGAAAGCGCCGGTTGCTCTCGATCAGCGCTCGCTCGGTTGTCTTACGGGCACTGATATCGTTAAAGGAGACCACCGCACCGACCACCGCTCCCTGCTCCAGAATCGGGCTGCAACGGTACTCCACCGAGAAGAAGCGGCCGTCCGCCCGCCAGAACACCTCATCGTCAGCATGTACTGACTCACCGGATCGCAGCGAGTTGAAAATCCGACACCGGCGATGATGATTAGGGGCACCATCCTTGAGGCTGTGATGGATCAACTCGTGCATATTGCTGCCGATCAGCTGAGAGCGGTCCCGATAACCCAGCAGGTCCAGACAGGCCTGATTCACAAAAGTACAGTATCCCCGGCGATCGAGCCCGAACATCCCCTCCTTGCTGAAGGCCAGCAACCGTTCGATATGAGTATGGGACTGCTCCAGCTCCCGGGTCCGGGCCCTTACCCGTTGCTCCAGCTGGTTCCGGGCTTCAACCACTTTCCGCTCCGCCGATTCCCAGCGCCGTCCCAGCCGGCCGATCACCACCAGTCCGATCAGCAGCGGCACAATAAGAATTCCGGCGGATATCAGCGGCAGCGGATAGATCCGGTCACGGGCTACCTCTCTGATGCGCCGCCAGTCGCCCAGAAGAATCAGCTGCCAGTTTCCCCCCAGCGGCAGTTTGAAGCCCATATACTCGTGGCCACTATCGGAATCTTTCAGCAGCTCACCGCTGTTCAGCTGCTGGCTCGGTAACTGCAGCAGCTTACGGGTAAGGGCCCGATCAGCAAACCGCCCCCGCAGGTTCTTATCGAGCCAGCGCGAATCACTGTGGGCGATCAGCTGACCACCGCCATCGACAATAAATGCCTGGTCGAAATCACCGATATCCGATTGTTCCAGATAGCCGTTAAGGCTGGCGAGATGAAATACACCACCGAGATGAGAGGTCAGCTCGCCGCGGCGATTCAGTACCGGCGTATCGATCACCACCGCCAGCCGACCGTCGGCACCGACAAAGCTGTCGGATATCACCGTCTTCAGACTCTCTTTCACCTGCTGAAAATAGGGACGATGGCGAAGATTGTAGCGCTTCAGACTCTGCTGGACCCGGAACGGGTGAGACAGATAATGGCCGCCATCCGGCAACAGCTGGAAGATCACCGACAACCTGGGATTCTCATCCATGACCCGATCCAGCAGACGGCGTTTGGTCGGTTCAAGGTAACGGGGAATACCGTTGACGGAACGATCGATCTGATCACTCAGAAGTGGAGAGGTGAATACAGGCAGACTCGCCAGCAATTCCAGATCATGCTGCACCGATCTGAGTTCGTTACCGATCTGCTCGGCCAGCGCGGTGGCCAGCGGTTGCTGAACACCCGGCCACTCTTCCCGCGCCAGTGTATCCTGAATAATATACAGATACAGGATTACCGCCAGCGCCGCTGCGATGGTCGCCAGATAGCCTGTAAGCAGGATCGTTCGCAGTTTGCTGTAGCCGGTTGTTGTCATTGTGCTGCCTTCCATAGACCTGCCCCGGGGTGAGTACCTACTCTCAGCCGCTGTAACAGCTTATGCTGTGAAGGCACCCAAAACTCTCCAGAGGCCGCACCTCTTTCTGAAACCCAAAATTCCGTATTTATACCCTGAATCCGGCGGGCTGTTCTTTTCCTGAATCAAGAATAAAAAAAATAGTTTAAATAACCGGAAATGCACTGAGAGCGTTTCTCAGTCGCAGGCCGACGAAAATCCGGCCCCATCATTCAGCGGAAACTGGCCCTGGTAGATATCAACGGAGCACCGCTATACTGGCCCTGTACTCGCCGTAAGAGGCCGGATCAGATGACAATAACGACACGGCTGACCTGCCTGCTGTTGCTGTTCAGCCTTCTCAGCAGCGGCCAGCTGCTGGCCAGCGACAATGACCGGACATCGCTGGCCGGTACGATTGTCCGATTCTGCGCCGATGATGCCCAGTGGCCCCCTTACAGCTACACCAGTGGCAGCGACTACGTCGAAGGTTTCACGGCGGAACTGGTCAGAATCGCCCTGGCCAGGCACGATATTCAAACCGAGATAGTCCAGATTCCCTGGCGCCGCTGCCTGGTCGAGGCGGATCGTGGCGAGCAGTATCAGGTGGCACTGGATGCCTCCTGGAACCCCGAGCGGTCACAGAAGTATCTGCTGACCCTGCCCTACTATCAGCTGACGCCCTATTACTTCTACTCCCGTACAGCTTTTCCGGAGGGGCTCAGCATCAACAGCGGCAGCGAACTGGCTTCCTGGGGCACCATCTGTGGACTACCGGGCTACAACTACAGCAACTTTGCCATCGGCGATCAACAGGTCTACACCGGTGCCAGCGATTTTTACGCGGTCGCTGAAATGACCCACCGCGGTCGCTGCGGCCTGTTCCTCGGACGCTTTGAAATCATCGCCGGCCTGGCTCGGATCGACCGTGATCTGCTGGCTGACCCGAAGCTGGCCTGGGCGCCGATTCCGGATGCCCGTCCGGAACCCTTCTATATGCTGATCTCCCGGAATTTCAGCGCCGCAAAGGCATTGAAATCACTGCTGGATCAGACCATTACCGAAATGAGTGGCAGCGGCGAGCTGGAGCTGCTGCTGAATCGCTTCCGATAGCGCTCCGGCCGCATAATCCGGGGCCTGCAGGCTGGACCTATACTAAAGTTTACACTGGTCCTACTGACCCTTGCCGCCCTGGCTATAATCGCGGCCTGCCCGGAAAACCACCACCAGAAAACAGTGGTTTTCAGCGAAACCTCTGCTCTCCATCTGGTCAGCAGTCCGTTTCCGGTTCAGGCGTAGCATGCCCGCACTGGCATCTCTCAGGAGACCTCGCACAACCCGGCGAGAGCTCTCTTCCAAAATAATTACAAAGCAGCACACCGGGGGCGTACCAGTATCAGGTCTGCCCGCCGGGATATTTATTTTTGGGGATTTTGTCGCTCGTCGACCGGCCGGACCCCGGCGACGACCTTAATTGTTTTGACGACACGAGAGAATCGAAATGTCAGATTATCCAGCACTTACCGAGATGGGCATCACCTCCTTCAGCGAGGTCACCCGCTTTACCATTCGCCACGAGCGCCAGGCCGACGTACTGAAGGTCTACTATAAGCGCCCGAAGGGTTCGCTGCTGTCGCGCAGCAAAAAATTTACCTTTGTTCACGCCCGTCAGGCGATCCCGATGCAGGCCCGCGGTATGACCGGCTGGGACCGTCTGAAGGACAGCAGCCCTCGTCTGCAGGCCGCTGTCGAAGAGCTTCGCCGCCTGACTCAGCCGGAAGAACCCTGCAGCCTGAGCCAGAAGCAGCAGTTCCTGGAAGATCTGGCCCACCTGGAAAAGGTAGTTCAGTCCAAGATCGGCGAGATTCGCAGTCAGATCGAGGAACTCAGCTGATTCACGTCAGTCCGTTCATTACTCTGCGGGAGAGACGGTAATCTGCGGCAAGATTGCCGTCTTCTCTAACTTGTCGAGATTCCCAATTTCTCCTGACCGGCGCTCTTTATCACTCAGTGCAACCGGTACTGGCTGAAGAGGGGTTAAGCAAGCCCCTGCGTAAGTGGCAGGCAGGAATGACTGATAGTCCTCTTTTCACCCTGACTCTTTCTGCTTCGGTTTTCTGAGTCGTTTTAGAAAAATGAATGCGTGCGGTTGGGCGCAACAGGTGTTTGCAACTAATCACTGAAATTCGGGACTTATCGCGTCTGTAGAGGTTTTTATTTCGCCCCCGCCGGGCGAGTTCCTTTGCTTCGCGTGGCAAAGGAACCAAAACACGCTTATCGTTGCTGATGACGAAATCGGCCCCTGATTGACGATGCTTTATCCTGGAACGGTTATGTGGGCCGCTTTCGAGCGATCGCGTTAATCCTGTCAACACCAGGTTGCTCAAGAGATTATGCTCATCGCTTTCATGCTGGCACCAACTCCCTTCTGCCACCGCCGAGCCCCGCAGGCTGAAGCGGGATTAAGCAAGCGCCTGTCTGAGGCCGCAGGCCGAGTTCGCGCAGCGCCCGCTTTGGACGAGGAGTGAGGAAAGCCGGAGGCCGGTGGCATTGGGCGGCCTCTTTTTGCTTCGTTTTTCTGAGCCGCTTCAGAAAAATGAAGGCGCCCGGGAGGGCACAATCAGGATTCTCAGGAGTCAGTGAGTGCGGCAAGTAACACTTGCACTGGTTCGTCGACAGCTCCCTGACCCCACCCTTGAGCGCTGTTTGTCGGTGCGTTACACCTGCGGAGAACACCCCCTACGTACTGCAATTCGAGACTTATCCTGACTTATCGCGCCTGCAGTGGTTTTTATTTCGCCCCCGCCGGGCGAGTTCCTTTGCTTCGCGTGGCAAAGGAACCAAAACACGCTTATCGTTGCCGATGACGAAATCGGCCCCTGATTGACGATGCTTAATCCTGGAACGGTTATGTGGGCCGCTTTCGAGCGATCGCGTTAATCCTGTTAACACCAGGTTGCTCAAGAGATTATGCTCATCGCTTTCATGCTGGCACCTGCAACCCTCTGCCACCGCCAAGCCCCGCAGGCTGAAGCGGGATTAAGCAAGCGCTTGTCTGAGGCCGCAGGCCGAGTTCGCGCAGCGCCCGCTTCAGTCGAGGAGTGAGGGTAGCCGGAGGCCGGTGGCACCGGACGGCCTCTTTTTGCTTCGTTTTTCTGAGCCGCTTCAGAAAAATGAAGGCGCCCGAGTGGGCGCAACCCTGAACCATTCGAAAAGCTCTCTGTTTCAGGAGTGATCCTGAGTTACCAGGCTGGCAGCGGTTTTATTTCGCCCTGCGGACCAGCAGAGGTCCGAGATGCAAGCAACAAAAAAGGGTAGCCACAGAGCTACCCTTCTTAACTTACCAGTACAGTAGCTACCGCTTTATCGCTACTTAGTGGACGACATGACTGAATATCGTATCCGGCGGTCAGGCCTGTGGTTGCGCGGACTCAGCCTCAGCCTGTGCCTGGGCGGCAGCTTCCTTCTGCTTCAGCATCGCCTCAGCCATTTTTCGACCAAACAGCTCCATCACCTGCTCCGGTTCTTTCGCTTCTTCGAAAGCCTCGACCATCGCCTTAACCGTCGGCAGGGTCTTATCCACCAGAGCATCGATATAAGCCTCCGGGGCTGTACCGGTATATTTCTGGTAAGCGCTGAACAGCTGCCAGGCCTCTTCACTCAACTTAATCTCTACGGTGTGTTCTGCAGACATCGCACCTGTCCTCCGGAAAATTCTTTATCTGATTATAAGCACCATCTCTGTGGCCTGGTTTCACTATAGGCCGGGACCGGGTGACAACCTAGGGCCAACATTATCAGCCGGCTGGAGCCAGTATCTGCCAATGACAGCTCCCTCAACCGGACAACTGGCTTTATTGCTCCCTGCCGGCTGGTTCTATTACCCGGCCGACCACCGCTCTATGCTGGACGGCTAACTGATAAGAATCGAGCGGACTGCCCGGCAGATCCATTCACCAAGGAGGCCTATATGACTCTCTTTCCGACGCTGACAGCCATGGGTGTCACCAGCCTGGACGAAATCAGCCGTTACACCCTGCACACCCGGGGCGAACAGGACGAGCTGAAGATCTACTATGACCGCGCCGAAGATTCCATCCAGCCTCACAGCAAAAAATTCCATTTCAGCCGTCCGGAAGCCGACACCGGTGACGAACAGGGCGGCGCCGTCTCACCGGCCCTGCTGAACGCTATCGGCGAACTCAACAACCTGACTAAGCGCCACCAACGTCCGAAGGGAGAGGTTCAGCAGGAACTGCTGGCGGAGCTGAACCGGTTTGAATCGGTGGTCGCTGCCAAGATCGACGAACTGAAGCGCAACCTGGACGGCTGGACCTGACAACAGCAATCTGCCGTCCATCTGGCATAGCCAACCCGAAATACCAGACCTCCGTTGCCATGAGTAGCGGAGGTTTTTTTATAGCTGAAGCCTGGCCCGGGACAGTCAGCGGCCAGTATCCCGACGCCTCCTGAGGCCACCATCACCGCTCTGCCGATCGCATCCTCAGTTCCTGATGACTGAAAATATCCCAGGTCAGCCCCTCGCTGCGCTCATGATTGACGGTGCTGCGCCGGCCGCCATTACAGCCATGACCACCACCGCTACCGAACAGCTGAGCGGCGGACAGTAAAGCGCCTGACTCCGGCCCCGAAGCCCCGCTCGAAACCGAAGAGGGCCGGGAAGCCGAAGCAATAACAGAAGAACGCCCGGAACCGGGCTCAGGTAAACGATCGCCACCGTCGGCAGAGCCGGCGGTGGCGGTTTCAGGTGCCATAGCAGTCACTGGGGCATCAGGTATTCTGGTCACCGTGGTAAAGACGAACCACATGACGGGCCTCGGCGAAGAACAACCAGCGCTCCACCAGCAGCCCCGCCAGCGCCACCAGCGCGGCAAGCACCATCAGCGCGTTGCTGTTCATAGAAACCAGCACGAAGGGAACGACAAACGCCAGCACCACCATAATGATCCGCATCCGCAGTAGTTTATCTGCCGCGGCTTCATAACCAAATTCGTTATTGAGGAAGGTGTTGGCAGTATGACCGGCATCCAGCAGTCTGACCCGCGCCTGAGTGAAACCGGTGGCCGTGTTGATGGTGGAACCGGCCGGCTTGCCGATCCAGAACAGATAGACCAGCTTGGCCGCGGCGCCCAGCACCAGCAACAGCATCGCCAGATTCTGCAGTGCGACGGTGGCGCCGCCCTGCACCAGCGCCTGTACGGCGACCAGCAACAGCGCACCGGACATCAGCCCCAGCGCCAGATAGTTGATCGGCGTCAGTGAGGTGTTCCACTGGCGAATGGTCTTCAGGCTGGCGTAGATCATGCCGGTACAGAACAGCGTCATCAGCGACAGCAGCAGGGTCATCACCCCGGCAATCCGGGTCACCGTAGTCAGTTCCTCAGCCCCCCAGCTGCTGGCCAGGTAGGTCAGCGCAAAGGGGAAAAACAGGATTGCAAACACCGCTTCCCGGGACAGCCAGGAGGTACGGAAGCGGCCGAAAGCGCGCCAGGCGTTTTTCGGATTCGCCAGGTGCAGGGTGGAACTGAGCAGTCCGCCGACGATAAACGCGGTGCCCAGAATACCGGCGGCCATTACGGTACTGCCGTCCTGCAGCTGAGCCATTCCGCTCAGGTGACCAACAATCAGCAGGCTCATCAGGCCGTAACCCGCTCCGGAAGTAACGGTAAAAATTAAAACTGAAAATGCCGGATGCATAATCCTAACTCCACTAAATCTTTATTATTCTCGGGTCCGAATGACAGGCCCTTAACGGGAGATCACCTTGTTGGCCCAGGATTTCACGGTACCGATAACCGACCGGTCCACCTCGTAGGTCTGCACCACCGGTTTATTGCGGGGCGGCAGGTACTTGTTGGTGGGGTTGTAACCCAGTTCCGGCATCAGCGCCCGGCCGCTGCGCTCGCGCAGCGCCACACTGACTTCGGAATCGGGATCGTCGAAATCACCGAAGATCCGGGACTTAGTCGGACAGGTCAGCACACAGGCCGGCTTACGCTCCTCTTCCGGCAGTTTCTGGTCGTAAATCCGGTCAACACAGAGCGTGCACTTCTTCATCGTCCCCTGATCGGGATCCAGCTCACGAGCGCCGTACGGGCAGGCCCAGGAGCAGAGGTTACAGCCCATGCACTTGTCCTGGTCCACCAGCACGATGCCATCCTCTTCACGCTTGTAAGAGGCGCCCGTCGGGCAGACGGTGACGCAGGCCGCATCTTCGCAGTGCATGCAGGAGAGCGGCATGTTGACGGTTTTACTGTTGGGGCTGTCGTCCACCTCATAGGTGCGAATACGGTTCAGCCAGGCGCCGTTGGGGTCCTTGCCATAAGGCTTTTCATCGGACAGCGGGCCGATGGTGCCGGAGGTGTTCCACTGCTTACAGGCGGTGGCACAACCGTGACAGCCGACGCAGGTATCGAGATCAACTACAAGACCAAGTTTCATTATTGTTATCCTCACCCGCCACCCTGGAACAGTCGCGGGATTTGATTTGTCTATTCGCGAAGTGAGCCAGGCTCACCGAACTCATATCAGATGCCGTATCCACGGGAGACTGAGTCTGCCGTGGATCACTACAGAACGCTTACTTTGCGCCCCGGGTCAGGATGTCCTTAAGGGTCCGCACCAGATTCACGTTCCTGTGGCTGGTGTAGCTGATCATCTCCGGTGAAGGCCTGGCCCCCGGCAGCGGCTTGATGGCCTCAAAGGTCGGCCAGCTACCGGTCTCACCCTCGGCAGCCGGGGTGATCTTCACCCGCACGTCATACCAGGCGGCCTGACCGGTGACCGGATCGGAGTTGGTGATACCGTCGACGTTGTCACCTTTCCTGGGCAACGACTCGGAGATCAGGTGATTCATCAGGAAGCCCTGCTGCGACTCGTTGGCATCATCGCTGAGGCCCCAGGCTCCGGCCTGCTTACCGATAGCGTTCCAGGTCCAGACGGTGTTCTCGTTACAGCCCTCCATCAGCTTGACCTGCACCCGGATCCTGCCGTTATGGGATTCCACCCACACCCAGCTCTCGTCCTCGATGCCCTGCTTCTCAGCCGCCACACGGCTCATAAACAGATAGTTCTGGGACATGATCTGGCGCAGCCAGGCGTTCTGACTGTCCCAGGAGTGGTACATAAACATCGGCCGCTGATTGACCGCGTGGAACGGATACTCCTCGGTCTCGATCCGTTGCTCCTCCAGCGGGGTGTAGTGGAACGGCAGCGGCTCGAAGTAGGTGGTCAGACGCTCTTTGTGCTGCGGCTCGGTCGGCATCGGTCCGTCATAGAGGCCCTGCCCGGCCAGTTTGAAGCGCTGCAGGGTTTCGCTGTAGAGCTCGATGACGATCTGTTCGGTGGATCCGACCCAGCCCGCTTCTTTCGCCAGCTCCAGATAACCCCGGTTGGCATGGCGGAAGTAACGCTGATTGGGCTCGAAGTGATGCTCGAAGAAGCCCTGGTTCTCTTCGTAGGCTTCCCACTGCTTCGGGTTCGGCTCGCCGCGCAGGGATTTGGAACCGTCCTTGCCACGGTAGCCGGCCAGGAAGCCGATTCCCGGCTCCTTCTCGAAGTTGATGATGAAGTCCTTATAGCCGTCGTACTTGCGGCTGCCGTCCTCTTTTGTGAAGGCGGGGAACTTCAGTCGCCCGGCCATCTCAACCATCACCTCCTGCCAGGAACGCACGTCGCGACCTTCGGTGCTGTCGGCGGAGATCACCGGCAGACGGACAGAGTCACAGGCGGCATGCGGCTCGGAGATCGGACGGTCGAGCATGGAGATGGTGTCGTGACGCTCCAGGTAGGTAGTGTCCGGCAGTACCAGATCGGAGAAGTTGACCATCTCTGAATGGAAGGCATCGGAGCAGACGATAAAGGGAATTTTATAGCTGCCGTTCTCCTCTTTAGCCCGCAGCATCTCCATGGTTTCGGCGGTGTTCATGCTGGAGTTCCAGGCCATATTGGCCATAAACAGCATCAGGGTATCGATCTTGTAAGGATCGCCCTTGACCGCGTTACTGATCACCATATGCATCAGACCGTGACAGGCAATCGGCGCATCCCAGGAGTAGGCCTTGTCGATCCGCAACGGCTTGCCGTCGGCATCGATAGCGAGATCTTCCGGGCAGGTGGGGAAACCCAGCGGCGGCGATTTCAGCGGCGTGTTGGGCGCCATCTCTTTGGCCGGCTTGATGCCCGGTGGAATATGTTTCGGGAACGGCGGCTTGGCCAGATGTCCGCCGGGGCAGTCGATGGTGCCCAGCAGTACCTGCAGCAGATGGATCGCCCGGCAGGTCTGGAAACCGTTGGAGTGGGCAGAGATGCCGCGCATGGCGTGCATGGACACCGGACGACCGACAAACTGAGTCTGCTTGCGGCCGGCCCAGTCGGTCCATTCCACGTCCAGGGTGATGGTTTCCTTAAAGGCGACGTGAGCGATCTCCAGGGTCAGGCGCTCGATATCTTCGGCGCTGACGCCCACCTCATCGGCGACGTTCTCCGGTGCGTACTTCTCATCCTGATACTTCTCCACCAGAATGGTCATGGCGGTACGCAGGGGCGTGCCATCGGGCGCCTTAAACTCACCGAACATAGCGGGTGCGATATCGGCACGATCGGCATCGGCGAACGCTTCGCTGTTGAGATCCCAGACCTGGATTTTGCCGGCGTCGCTGCGGTAAAACAGACCGTCGCCCTTCTGACCGGGGGTGTTCACCACCAGTTGCGGTGCATTGGTGTAGCGGATCAGGAACTCTTCATCCACCAGCTGATGCTTCAGCAGCACGTGGAGCATCGACAGCGCCAGCAGACCGTCGGTGCCCGGGCGGATGGCGATCCATTCATCGGCTACCGCCTGATAACCGGTGCGGACCGGGTTCACGGCCACAAACTTAGCGCCGCGCTCCTTGAGCTTCTTGATGCCCAGCTTGATCGGGTTGGAGGCGTGGTCTTCGGCCACCCCCCACATCATGAAGTATTTGGTGTTGTCCCAGTCGGGATCGCCGAATTCCCAGAAGGCGTGACCCATGGTGTAGAGACCGGCGGCGGCCATATTGACGGAACAGAAACCGCCGTGGGCCGCCCAGTTGATAGTTCCGAACTGGGATGCCCACATGCCGGTCAGCGCCTGCATCTGATCACGGCCGGTAAAATAGGCCAGTTTTTTGGGATCGGTAGCACGGATATGAGCCAGACGCTTCTCCAGCACGTCCAGCGCTTCATCCCAGGAGATCTCTTCGAATTCGCCGGCTCCCCGTTCGGTGCCGGGCTTACGACGCAGTGGCTTGCTGAGCTTGGCCGGTGAATTCTGCTTCATGATGCCCGAGTTGCCCTTGGCGCAGAGCACACCCTTGTTCACCGGATGATTGGGGTTACCCTGGATAAAGCGGACCTGGTTGTCCTCTACCGTCACCTTGATACCGCAACGGCAGGCACACATATAACAGGTGGTGTACTTAACCTGCTGGCCATCGTGGTCTTCAAACTGCGGCAAAGTCTGGCTGATGGCATCAGGGTCCTGACCAGGATCATAGACGTCAGTCAGCGGTACGCTGGTTTTCAGTGTATTCATTCTTGTTTTACCAACCTGTCTGTCAGCCACATAGCGGTCGGGGACAACGAAACTACACCGACGCTTCGGGCAGGCTTTATTTTTGTTAATGTCGGGTCGGGGAGACCTTCATTAATGCTAGGTGGGATGCCTTTGGGTCCACAAAGGCCAACGATCAGGGTTTTATAGGTCCAGGGAGGTTAACGCTGCCGCGGTAACAACGACTCCGATCCTCCGCAGCCATTGTATCCCGGGCGCTCGCCCGGCTACGGACCGGGTCACAGTCCACATTGCGAACGGGTCATCAGTTGATATATTTCACTATCAAGCCCTTCGTTCCACCATTAGCGGTAAAACCATCCGGCAATGGCTGATTGATGTTTCTCAAGCTCCCGGCAAACAACTGTTGCACCGCAGAGGGTCCGGGCTCTACTATCGGCTGCAGCTTTACAATCCGTTTATCCTGAAAGCGCGGTGGTTCCGACAGTAGTGCGACAGGCGACCAGAATAATCAATCCCAATCCCGGACATGCGTTGCTGCTGACAGTGCTTCTGGTGCTTGTGCAGGCGGTTTTACCGTTACTCGGAACTGCCAGCTACACTGCGGCAGGTAACGGCCAGACAGTCTGGATCTGTACGCTGCAGGGTCTGCAACAGATTCTGGTTGATGCCGAAGACGACGAAGAGATCTCAGGCCCGCTCTCCCCACATTGTCCGACCTGCTCCCTCGGACAGCTGTTTGCCGGCGTGATTCCATCGGCCACAACACCCTCACAGACACAGATAAAAGCCGGCCCCCCCTTCCTCTTCCTGAAAGGGAACACCCTGCCCTATTTCTCTATCTCCCCTGTCCGGGTTCGCGCCCCACCGGTCGGCTGATTCACTTTCGATTGTTGACAGCATACTGAACGATGTCCGGTATCATGCGGCCTCCCCCCCAGACAGGCCGCACCGATCGGCACATCACCTGTTAAATTCGACGGGCTCGCCGGAACCGGCTGCAGGCCCGACGTAGTAGCCGTGGCCGATTATCCGGCAGCGGCTACCAACGACTATCTGAGAGAACAGAGACTATGAAGAAACTGACAACAGCTATCCTCGTTTCCGCGGCTATGGGAGTGGGTTTTTCCGGTACCGCCGCCGCCCACGCATCCCTGGAAACCCAGATTGCTGAAGTGGATAGCACTTATAAGGGCGTGATGCGAATCGGCCACGGCTGCGAAGGCACCGCCACCCGGGTTGTTCGCATCGAACTGCCGCTGGAAATCCGTCGCGCCAAACCGATGCCGAAACCGGGCTGGACGCTGGAAACCGTCAGCAAACAGCTGGACGAGCCTTTCGACTACTACGGTCATACCATCACTGAAGATGTGCGGGAACTGGTCTGGAGCGGCGGTAACCTGCCGGATGATCACTACGACGAGTTCGTTTTCCGGGCCAGGCTGGCGGGAGAAGCCGGTCAGACCCTGCACCTGAAAACCACTCAGGAGTGCGTAAAAGGAGAAAACGTCTGGTCTGAGATTCCTGCTCCCGGCCAGGACAGCCATGACCTGAAAAGCCCCGCACCGCAGCTGAAGCTGGTCGCCGGCCATCAGCACCATTAAGTAAATCAGCTTCCCGCAGCTCCTGTCGCTCAGCCGGCGGGAGCTGCCTGCCCTTCCCGCCAGCCCCGAAGCTCGGCCCCCATTCCCGACAAACAACAGGCGACCCCACTGCCGATACGCTGAGTGTCAGCAGCGGCTATCGAAACTCCCGTCGCAGCCAGTCCCGAAGCGCCACAGCCGCATCTGACAGCGGCTTACGTCGGGGCCAGATCAGGTAATAACCCCTGTTCAGCGGCATCCGGGCCCGGAAAGGCTCGATCAGCTCCCCCCGCTCCAGCTCCTCCCGTGCCATCAGCTCATTGGTGAGTACCACCCCCTGATGGCGCCTGGCCGCTTCCACCGCCAGCATCCCCTGATCGAAGTAGAGTCCATGAATCCGCTCGAAAGCCTCTGTCGACAGCCGGCTGAAGCGCTGAAACCAGGGCCCCCAGGCCTGATGAATACTGGTATGCAGCAGGGTAGCCCGACTCAGATCATCGGCTTGCTCCAGCCGCTGCTCACGGGCGTAACGGGGTGAACAGAGCACCCTGACCTCATCGGCCAGCAGCAGCTCCGCCTCAAAAGCCGGATCACGGCCATCATAGTGGCGGATACCGAGGTCGATACCTTCCCGATCAAAATCGACCGGTTGCTGGGTCGCATTAATATGAACGTCGATACCGGGATGGAGAGCCACAAAATCCTTCAGTCGGGGCGCCAGCCATTTGGCGGCGATGGAGGGTAACAAGGTTATGGTCACTCCCCGGTTGCGGCTGCGGCGCTGGTCGCGACTGGCGCCACGGATCTGTTCCAGTGCCGGAGCGATCCGGGTGTAATAGTTCATGCCGTTGTCAGTGACCTGTACCCGCCGGGTCTGACGAATAAACAGCGCCACACCCAGCGAACTCTCCAGTTTGCGAATCTGCTGACCCACGGCACCGGGCGTCAGGTGCAGTTCGGCAGCGGCAAGTTTAAAACTGCTGTGACGCACCGCTGACTCGAACACCACCAGTGCCCGTAACGGTGGCAACTCCCGCAGATCCATAAACGCTCTCTCCCACATCCGGGTGAATGGCAATCCCAGTTCCCGGTGGCTGGCCCTGTGCTGAGGCTTCCTCACCGCCGGGACCGGAGATTATGAAATAGATTTTCTATCTCATGGCACAGAATAAATCAGTTGTACCACAGATCTGGATGCCGAAAAATCTACGGATCCTCTTTCAACCGATCAATCCCTCTGAGTAACCATAATGCAGAAAGCAACAACAGTGACTCCAGCCAGCAACAGCGATAGTCAGCGCGGCGCCATCGCCCTGATTATTGTTACCGGGCTGACGCTGCTGGCTATCAATATGGGGGTCAGACAGTCGCTGGGGCTGTTCCTGCCCGAGCTGGCGGTGCATCTGCAGCTGTCGCTGAACGAGCTGTCACTGGCTTTCGCGGTACAGAACCTGATCTGGGGAGCGGTTTCTCCGGTGGCGGGTCTGGCGGCCGAGCGCTACGGTACTGCCCGGGTACTGGCTGTCGGTGGTCTGATTTACGCCCTGGGGCTGGCGCTGCTGGCGGTCAGTCAGGATCCCTGGCTCTACCATATGAGCAACGGCATCCTGATCGGTATCGGTACCGGCGCAACCACTTTCCCGCTGGTACTGGCTGCCGTCAGTCGCCATGTCAGCGAACAGAAACGCTCGCTGGCGCTGGGAATTGTCAGCGCCGGTGGCTCACTGGGGCAGTTTATCTTCGCGCTGGTGGCCCGGGAGGCCAGTTCCGCCTTCGGCTGGAACGGCGCTCTCTGGCTGCTGGCCCTGATCACCCTGCTGCTGATCGTACTCAGTCCGGTGCTGCGTACCCGCCCGGAACATCATCAGCAGAGCAACAACACCGAACCGGTTTCACTGCGTGACCATCGCTTTGTGCTGCTGGCACTGGGCTTTTTCGTCTGCGGCTTTCATGTCGCCTTTGTCTCGGTACACCTGCCCAACCTGGTGGCGATCTGCGGCCTGCCGGCATCCATTGCCGCCAACTCGATGGCGCTAATCGGCCTGATCAATGTCGGCGGTACCCTGCTGGCCGGCTGGCTGGGCGGTCGTTACCACAAACCCTGGCTGCTATCCGGCATCTATGGCGCCCGGGCCCTGACCATCATCCTGTTTATGCTGATGCCGAAAAACGCTTTCAGCTTCTATCTGTTCTCCACCCTGATGGGCATGCTCTGGCTGTCGACGGTACCGCTGACCAGCGGTAGCCTGGCCCAGTATTTCGGCACACCGAAACTGGCCAGCCTGTTCGGCCTGGTGATGTTCAGCCACCAGATCGGTGCTTTTTTCGGTGCCTGGCTGGGAGGCCTGTTCTTCGACCTCAACGGCAATTACGATCTGGCACTGATGATCGGCGCCGGACTCGGTATCTTTGCAGCCCTGGTACACCTGCCGATTCGTCCGCAACGACCGGTGCCGCTGGCGGCGGGCTGAACAGCGTCCGCCGCGACTGCTCCGGATGAAGATTGATCCGGACGACGCGGCAACCTGGTATGCGCAGTTTCTCCGCACTGGTTCTATGCTGCCAGCCGACAACGCTGTAGCCTCTGGTGTTTTCCCCCGAATTCGGGACAGCATATATTTCAGTGCGGCAGCACTGTTTTCGGGAGCTGACACCTTGGAAAGAAGCACCGTTGCCATCGCTACCCGCTGGGCACGACTCTTCCCCTTTATGATCTGGGGACGAAATATTACCGCGGAATCGTTGCGCGCCGACTTTTTTGCCGGCCTGACCAACGCGGTGATCGTGCTTCCACAGGGGGTTGCTTACGCGCTGATCGCCGGTCTGCCTCCGGAATACGGTCTGTACGCGGCGATCGTGCCGGCCATTATCGCCGCCCTGTTCGGTTGCTCCTGGCATCTGATCTCCGGCCCCACCGCGGCACTCTCCATTGTGGTCTTTACCACCCTCAGTCCACTGGCCGAACCCGGTTCCGCCGAGTTTATTCAGCTGGCGCTGACTCTCACTCTGCTGGCAGGACTGTTTCAGCTGGCGCTGGCGATCGCTCGGCTCGGGGTACTGGTCAACTTTGTCTCTCATTCGGTGGTGGTCGGTTTTACCGCCGGTGCCGCCATCGTCATCGCCTGCAGCCAGCTGAAGAACTTTTTTGGCATCGACATCACCAGTGACGGCACCTTCGTATCGACCCTCACCGGCGTACTGGCGGAAATTCAGAACACCAACCCCTATGCACTGGCGGTGGCTGCCGCTACCCTGGCCAGCAGCATCGTGCTGAAAAAACTGCTGCCGCGCTGGCCCCACATGCTGTTTGCCATGATCGTCGGCAGCCTCACCGCCATGGCACTGGGGGCGGAACAGCACGGTATCGAGCTGGTGGGATCGATCCCGGCGCAGCTGCCGCCCTTCGGGATTCCCGAAATGAGCTTTGCCCATATCCATGAACTGGCCTCCGGCGCCCTGGCCATCGGCCTGCTGGGCCTGGTGGAAGCGGTATCGATCGCCCGTTCGGTGGCGACCCGGTCACGGCAGACCATCGACGGCAATCAGGAGTTTATGGGCCAGTCGCTTTCCAATATCATCGGCTCATTCTTCTCGTGCTACGCCTCTTCCGGCTCCTTCACCCGCACCGGCGTCAACTACACCTCGGGGGCCCGCTCACCGCTTGCCGCAGTAGTCGCGGCAATCTCGCTGGCGATCATCGTGCTGCTGTTTTCCGACCTGACCGCTTACGTACCGATCCCCAGCATGGCCGGCATCCTGCTGCTTGTCGCCTGGAATCTGATCGATTTTCATCACATCAAAGGAATTATACGGGCCAGCCAGTCGGAAACCGCCGTTCTGGCCGTGACCTTTATCGCCACCCTGGTGATGGAACTGGAATTTGCCATCTATATCGGGGTCATGCTGTCGCTGGTGTTTTTCCTGAAGCGGACGTCCAAACCCAGCGTGGTGACGGTGTTGCCGGATCCCGATTCCGAAACCCCGTTTTTCACCGATATTATCGCCGCCGACACCCCCCGCTGCCCGCAACTGCGGATTACCCGTATTGAGGGCTCGCTGTTCTTCGGTAACGTCAACTATATTCAGGAGAAGTTGCAGAACATACCGGAACGGCATGTGCTGATCGTAGCCAACGGAATGAATTTCGTCGACATTGCCGGTGCCGAAATGCTGATGCATGAAGCACAGCGTCGCCGCGCTCAGGGCGGCGGCCTCTACCTGACCAACCTCAAACAGCGACCGCTGCATTTTCTGGCGAAAAGTGGTCATCTCGACGAGATTGGTCCGGCCAATATTTTCACCAGCAAGGGCATTGCCATCCGCAGCATCTACCACTTCCTCAACAGGCAGCAGTGCCGGCAGTGTGATGCCCGCATCTTCCGGGAATGCGGACCAAAACCGGATTAAAGCAACAGCACTGTTAAAGCACTGCTGAGCGAATTCCACTATCTATACTTAACGGGTCCTGGTTACTGAGACCCTGCTATGTTCCGGATTATTGTGCTGCTGGCCTGGCTGTTGCTGTCGCTCCCGGGCACGGCGGCAACCGTCAGGATCACCACCGGCGAGTACCCGCCGTTCTGCTCTGCAACACTGCCCCATCAGGGCTTTACCAGTCACCTTATCCGGGAAGCTTTTGCTCGCTCCGGCTACGAAGTGGAGTTTATCTTTCTGCCCTGGAAACGGGCGATGCTGGAAGCCCGCAGTGGCCGCTACGATGCCACCAGCTGGTGGACCTTCAGCGATGAGCGTGCCCGCGACTTTCTGTTCAGCGATCCTATTCAGACCAATACCATTCAGTTCTTTTACCTGAAAACCCGGCTGCAGCAGTTTGACTGGCAGAGACTGGAAGACCTGGACGGCTACAGAATCGGCATCACCCGCGGTTATCTGTATTCTGAGGAGTTTCAGAGCTATCTTCAGAACCGCAGCCAACCGGCCATCGCCGTTAACAGCGACGAGCAGAATTTCAGACGACTGATCCGTGAGCGTATCGATCTGTTTCCGGTGAACGTCGTGGTCGGTCTGGAGCTGCTGCGCACCCGCTTCGCCCCCGGCATGATTCATCTGGTGGACTATCATCCCAGAAGTCTTCGCAACAGTGATGGCTTCCTGCTGTTTCCCAGACGCGGTATCCAGGCAGACCAGCTCCGCCGGGACTTCAATCGCGGTCTGACGGCGCTCCGCGAGGACGGCAGCCTGGAGCGGATGAACGATGACCTTCTGACCGGCAAATACAGCCGCTGACAGAAGTCGGACGCGCTCCTTTCCGACGCCTCTCCCTGCTCCCTTGACCCAATGACGGAGAGGGGTCTGGCCATATCATCTGTTACCATCTGGTCCCTCCCGAGCGTCCCTTTCCTTTCTACAATCACAACAGTGTCCACAGTTCGCTGTCCGGCAGCCATAACAACGATTCAGAGATTATTATTGATGTCCGATATACAGCTTCAGCAACCCGATCGCATGGTCTCCGTCCGTGAGGTTTTCGATATCGACTCGGACCTGAGGGTACCGGCCTACAGTGAACGGGATGACCACGTGCCGGAAATCGACCCGGCATACCGATTTAACCGCGATGTCACCCTGGCAATTCTGGCCGGTTTCGCCCAGGACCGTCGGGTCATGGTTCAGGGTCTGCACGGTACCGGTAAGTCCACCCATATCGAGCAGGTCGCCGCCCGGCTGAACTGGCCCTGCGTACGGATCAATCTGGATGGTCATATCAGCCGTCTGGACCTGGTGGGCAAAGACACCATCGTGCTCCGGGACGGTAAGCAGATCACCGAGTTCCAGGAAGGCATCGTCCCCTGGGCGCTGCGTCGCCCGGTGGCCCTGATCTTCGACGAATTTGACGCCGGCCGTCCCGACGTGATGTTCGTCATTCAGCGTATCCTCGAGCGTGACGGTAAGTTCACCCTGCTGGATCAGAATGAAGTCATTCATCCCCACCCGCAGTTCCGTCTGTTTGCCACCGCCAACACGGTCGGCCTCGGTAACCTCAATGGTCTGTATCACGGCACTCAGGTACTGAACCAGGCGCAGATCGACCGCTGGAATATCGTTGCCACCCTCAACTACCTGCCGCGTCAGGACGAGATCAACATCGTCCAGGCCCGGGTTCCGACCCTGGCCAACGAAGCGGGCCACCAGCTGATCGACGCCATGGTGGCGGTGGCAGAACTGACCCGCAACGGCTTTGCCGCCGGCGACCTGTCGACCCTGATGTCACCCCGGACCGTTATTTCCTGGGCCGAGAACAGTGAGATCTTCAAAGATCCGGCGCTGGCTTTCCGCCTCAGTTTCCTCAACAAGTGTGATGAAGCGGAACGGGCGATCATCGCCGAGTACTTCCAGCGCTGCTTCGACCAGGAGCTGGCGGAATCTCACCAGCTGAAAGCGGTCTGATGACGACTTCGGGCTCACAGAAGCCGGGTACCCGCAGCTGGAATCCGGAGATGCCACCCCACGCCGGGTCGGTACCGGAACGGCAACAGCCACGGCTGGAAAAGAGGCAACAGCAGATCGAAGAGCTCTGCGCCGCCAGCATTCGTGCTTTTTCCGGCGAGTCCAGGGTTCGTTTTCGTGGTCACCGACTGGAACTGAATGGCCAGCTGGCCCCGATTCGGGCACCCCACCTGCAGCCGGAAGGCGACGCCGCCTTCAGCCAGCACCGGGGCGCCGCCGACGGTATGTCGCTGCGACTGATGCACAGCGACCCTGAGCTCCACCTGCAGAAGATGCCCGAAGGCGATGCCGAGCAGATGCTGTTCGAGCTGATGGAACAACTTCGGGCCGAATCGCTGGTCGACCCTTCCCATCGCGGCATGAAGCACAACATCGAGCGTCGTTTTGAAGCCTGGTGCAGCGATTTCCATAATGCCCGGATGACCGAAAACCAGCTCGGCCTGATGATCTACACCGTGGCCCAGATGGTCTGGACCCGGCTGACCGGCAATCCGCCGTTCGAAGAGACCGAAGACCTGATCGAGCAGCAACGTGCAGTGCTTGGGCCCGCCGTCGGTGTCGACCTGCAGGGCCTGCGCCGCGAGCGCCGTGACCAGGCCAGATATGCCGACCATGCCGTTAATATTGCCCGCATCATCGCCGCCATCAACGAAGCGATCGAGGCGGAGCAGCAGAACAAGGCGGATAAGCCGGACGATCAGGACGAAGACGACAACAAAAGTCGTTTCCGACTGCTGCTGGAGCCGATGGATGAATCCGCCGACATCCAGGCGCCCGGTAATCGCTGGAGTGACCGGGATGAACGGGCGCTGCAGGAGCAGGTGGATGCCTACCAGGTGTTCACGAAAGATTTTGACCGCGAGGTCATGGCGGCAACGCTGGTCCGTAACGATCAGCTGAAGGAACTCCGTGAACAGCTGGATCTGCGCATCAGGGATCAGGGCATCAATGTCCCCCGGCTGGCCCGTCAGCTGTCGAAGCTTCTGGCCAATCCTCACCGTCAGGGCTGGAGTTTCGGGCATGAGGAGGGCCATCTGGATGCGAAACGACTGTCGCAGCTGGTCACCTCGCCGTCGGAGCGTCGGCTGTTCCGCCAGGAGCTCATTACCCCGCAGAATCGCTGCCAGGTCAGTTTTCTGATCGACAGTTCCGGCTCCATGAAGGAGCACATCGAATCGATTGCCATGATGGTGGACATCTTCTGCCGGGCACTGGAACAGGCCGGAGCAACCACCGAGGTGCTGGGCTTTACCACCAATAACTGGAACGGCGGCAAGCCCGCTAAACAGTGGCTCGGTCGGGGACTGCCGAAAAATCCGGGCCGTCTCTGTGAAGTGCTGCATATGATCTACAAGGACGCCCGTACCCCCTGGCGTCGTGCCCGTACCGAATATGCAGCAATGCTGAAATCGGCCCTGTTCCGCGAGGGAGTCGATGGCGAAGCACTGCAGTGGGCTCATCGCCGTCTCTGTGAAAACCAGGTGGAGCGCCGGATTCTGTTCGTGATCTCCGATGGCTGTCCGATGGAAAGCGCCACCCACAAGGCCAATGGCGAGCACTATCTGGATCATCACCTGCAGCAGGTGGCCGGCCTGATTGAGGCCCGCGGCGAAGTGGAGCTCTATGCACTGGGGGTCGGTCTCGATCTCAGCAACTACTACCGCAATAATCTGGCTATCGATATCGACCGCTCGCTGGACAACGCCGTTTTCGACGAAGTCATTCAGCTGATGGCCCGACGCGGTCGCCGTTAAGGCGATCACTGCCGTAGTACTGCTCAGATGGTGAAGAGGCCCGACTGACAAGGGCCTCAGCCTCTTCTCCCCATGTTACCCACAGCCCTGCCCCCACTATTTGTGCATAACAGCAGAGCGCTTTCACCAGCCTTTACGGTATCAAAGACTCTGTCTTTCAGCGATTGATATCAGCAGGTTAGGCGGCCGCCCACAGTGCCGGACGGTGAACAGGAGCTGCGCTGCTGGCCCCTTTCGGACCGCCTCCCACGGCCTGATGGATTGCTGATCAACACCAGCTACACCAGACCAGCTAAGGGCTGCAGCATTCTGCCCCCACTTTATCCACACACCTGCCCCCGGACTTTGTGCATAACAGCAGAGTTTTCACAGGATCACTATCAGTGCCATTTTGGAGCCGATCTGACCTGCGCCGGAGGGTATAACGCTTAAGCCATCAGTGCCGGCCAAAGCACCTCACTATGCAGAGCAAACGGCGCTCCTGTCGCAGCATCAGCCATATAAAGTACGGAAACCGGAGACCACCGGCCCCGGAAAGCATCGACAGGTTTCTCAGTTATTCGGGCTCCCTGAACTGACTGGCCAGCGCATCGCTCTTCCAGCTCGGAGTCGGGTACTCCGGACATACCGATACCGCCAATTACAGCCCCCCCCCCCCCCAGATCACGGCTAAACCACCGGTTAACAGCAGAATATCATCGTCCATTTTTGCAGGCTGAGAATACCCGGGCATATCCCACGACAGCTGCCAGTGCTGGTGTGGGCATGCTCAGCGAGGCAGTGGTATATGCTGTTCGAAAACGGGATCTGGCAGTAAGGGGACCCGTATTCTCGCCACGCCGGAAGTGCAGCAACGTACCCTGCTGATCATTGATACTGACAGATGGCACTCCCCCCTGCTTTACACAGTTTTCATAAGCCGTATCGGCAACAGGTTGAGCCAGTTCAGCTTCAGGCACGATGACTGTGAGCAGGTTTACTGCAAAGGCCAGACTGGAAATAGTTTCAAAGCGTTCTGGTACAGAAGCATCCTGCGGGCGTGTACCATCACCAAAATGGCCCATAAACCCGAACCACTGACCTGAACGCAGGTCCTGCACCAGTGTTTAACGGCCTTCACTGTCACTGTCACTGCTACTGATGCGAGCGACTCCCGAAAGCACGTAGAGTATTCCTTTTGCGGAGTGGCCGGCCCGATGGATGAACTCTCCTCGGGCAAACGCGGATGAACTTCTGTCTCCCCACAGCTGTCGTCGGTATGCTTCATTCAACACATTGAAGGGGCCATCATCAGCAGACAACGGCGGATTACTCGAAACCTCAGACTCCATTATCAGAACCCTTCTTTCTTCACTAACGCTGCAGAACCGGAATTTTCAAAGGGTAACAGGCTTCAGCGGCGTGGCATTGTCAGCCGCGTCTTAAAGAAATCCACCGCCGCTCGAATCTTCGGTACCTCATAACGCTGTCGCTGATAGAGCAGGTAGATACCGGCCGCACCGCCGGTCGATACCGTCAGCGGTTGTTCCATGACCACCAGCAGGATATCGCCGGTCTGTATACTTTCACGGATAGCCCAGAGCGGCAGCATCGCCAGGCCTTTTCCCGCCAGCACTGATTGCAGTAACAGAACTGCGGAATTGGTTATCAGCGCTTCGTTGATATCCACAGGACGGGATCCGCTCCCCTCCACCGAAAGCCAGTGCAACACCTGGTGGGGTGCCCGGTACAGCAGGGCCCGATGACGGCGCAGATCCTCAACGCTGCCTGGCAAACCGTATTTCTGCAGGTATGTCGGGGAGGCACAGAGGTGAAAACTATTATCATCCAGCTGATGGGCAACCAGCCGTTCATCGGCCAGAGTGCCACCACGAAACGCCAGTTCAATGCTGGACTGGCTGAAGTCAGTCACCTGATCGGTCAGTTCCAGGTCGATAACGATCTCCGGGCAAAGCCGCTGAAATTCCGTCAGCAGGGGTACCACAGCCCGCTCACCGTAACTGGGCATAGCGCTGATGCGCAGCGTTCCCTGCGGTAGCTGCTGGTAATTGGCCACCAGCTCTTCCGACTGAGAAACAGCATCCAGGATTTGTCGGGCTTCACTGAGGTACAGCTTGCCGGTTTCCGTCAGCTGCAGGCTTCGCGTACTGCGTAACAGCAATTCAGAACCAAGATGCTCCTCCAGCGCCCGCACCTGCCGGGAAACACTGGATACCGGCGTCAGCAGCCGCTCCGCAGCACCACTGAAGCTCCCCTCTTCGACTACACGCACAAAGGCAAGCATCGCTTTGAATCGATCCATTATTGTCTTTTCCGCAAATATCATTCCCACAAATACACATATATTGCCAATAAGGCAATCAATATACTCAAACCACTGGCTTTTATACCGGACATTTATTCCCACACGCCTGTTTCTGAGAGCAGGTATCTGACGCTCAAGAGGACGACCCGATGACATACCAGGAAATAGTTCTGGCTCGCAACCCTGAAACACTGATTGATGAGAAGACCTTTCGTACCGAACAGCGATCCCGCCCGGTTCTGCAGGAAGGTGAATTTCTGGTAAAAGTAAGCCACCTGTCACTGGATCCGGCGATGCGCGGCTGGGTCAGCCCGGACCCCAACAGTTACATTCCCCCTGTGGCTGTCGGTGAGGTAATGCGTTCACTGGGTTACGGTGAGGTGATTGAATCCTGTCACAATGACTTTCCTGTCGGAACCCGCGTGTCAGGTATGACCGGCTGGCGTGAGCTGCTGAAATCCGACGGTGAAGGACTCAACCCTGTCGATCCTTCGGTCCCGGCTGAGCAGGCATTATCCGTACTGGGCATGCCTGGTCTGACGGCCTGTCTGGGCTATCGTGAATTACTCCGCCCGGAAGCGGGGCAGACCCTGGTCGTCACCGGTGCAGCCGGCGCGGTTGGTTCGGTCGTGGTGCAGATGGCCAAAGCCGACGGCCTTCGGGTCATCGGCGTGGCCGGCCATGAAAACAAATGCAACTGGTTGAAGAATGAGATCGGTCTCGATGGAGTGATTAACTATAAAACCGACGATATAGGCAGGCGCCTGGAGAAGCTGGCGCCCGAGGGTATCGACCTGTTTTTCGAGAACACCGGCGGAGAAACCCAGCAGCAGGTGTTACCACGCCTCAACGAGTTTGCCCGCATTGCCGTCTGCGGCATGATCGCCGACTACAACAGCGTGACCCCCGCTCCGGGCCCCAACTGGATTCCGCTGATCAAGCGCCGGGCCAGTATCCAGGGCTTTACCATCACCGACCACTTCCACCGTGCAGGAGAGCTGGTGGCAGGAATTCTCCCTTACCTGCAAAGCGGCGCCATCGAGAGCAGAGTGCATATCCTGCAAGGGCTGGAAAGTGCTAAGTCTGGCGTGAATATGCTGTTCAGAGGCGACAATGACGGCAAACTGATCGTACAACTGTAACAGAGTACCGCTCAGGCGGGCTGTGACTTCTCGGATGTTCGCCCGCCGGCGGAAGTCGTTGGTCTACTACCTGCCCGGTACTGCTGAACCGGCAATCCCTTCAGACATTGTCTTCAGTTACACTACCCCTGTGCAGCCGGCATTCCTGTCGGCCTGCGATCGACCATAGTGAACGGGCTGCGGCGATCGAACTGGGGACATGGTTAACGGGGATCAATTCATGCGTCCACTGGACCTGCTGGGGCTGGCTGTCTACTTTCTGTTGCTGATCGTTATCGGTTATCGCAGTGCCCGGCGGGTCAAAACCAGCGATGACTTTGCAGTGGCGGGCAACCGCATCACCTGGCCGATTCTGTTTGCCACCCTCGCCGCCTCCTTTCTCGGCGGCGGCGCTTCACTGGGGCGGGCCGGAAAATCGTTTGTCGAAGGCTACGCTTTTATGTTCGCCGCCAGCGCCTTTCCCATCGCCACGGTGCTGGCGGGGCTGTGGATCGCACCGAAACTGAAGCGTTACACCGGTGCCCATACGGTCGGTGACATCATGGCTCATCATTATGGCGCCCCGGCCCGGCTGTTCACCGGGATATTCTCGATGATCTACTGTATCGGTATTCTCGGTGCCCAGGCACTGGCTATCGGAACCGTGTTCAATGCCGTGCTGGGGACGGACGTCAGCACCGGTATTGTTATCGGTATGGCACTGGTGCTGCTCTACTCCACGGTCGGTGGCATGTGGGCAGTGATTCAGACCGATGTACTGCAGTTTCTGATGCTGGCCTTCTTTATGCCGATAACCCTGGTGATCGGCATTCAGCTGGTGGGCGGCCCCGTCGCCCTGATCGAGCAGCTGCCGGCCACCCATTTCACCCTGATGGGCAACTACAGTCCGGTGCTGTTCTTCAGTATCTTTATCGCCTTCCTGCTGGGTGAAACCCTGGTGCCACCTTATACTCAGCGGGCGCTGGCGGCTCCGGACTCTCGCAATGCCCGAATCGGTTACTCGATCGCCGGCGGCTTCGGTTTTCTGTTCTATTTTATTACCACTACCATCGGCCTTGTGGCACTGGTTCTCTATCCGGAGATATCGCCCGACCAGGCGCTGCCCAGTCTGATTCGCAGCGCCCTGCCAGCAGGTATCACCGGGCTGGTACTGGCCGCCCTGCTGGCGGTGGTGATGTCCACCGCCGACTCCTACCTTAACTCGTCAGCCGTGGTATTTGTCCGGGATATCTGGCAGAGCTTTATCAATCCTGAAATTACCGAGCAGCATCGACTCTGGCTGGAACGGGGAGTCAACCTCGGCATCGGCATCGGCGCTGTCATCTTCGCCCTGTACGCCACTTCGATCGTCGATGCCCTGCTACTGAGCTATGCGCTCTGGGCCCCCACCATTCTGATCCCCTTTGTGCTAGGGGTTTTTCTGGACATCCGCTGCGAAAAAGCGGCGCTCTGGGCCATGCTGTGCGGCGCCCTGGTGACGGTGTTCTGGAACTGGGGACCTTTTCCGCTGCAGCAGCAGACCGGCATCACCGGCCTGATCGCCGGGGTCATCACCAACCTGCTGGTCTTTACCCTGGTCTATCGATTGTTCGCCGGACCTGACCGACCGACCTCAGCGGGTTCCAACAATACAGCCGGCAACGGAGGTTAACGCCATGCACTGGTATGAACTGGTGGTCTACGGTATTTCAGCCTGTTCGGTAGTGGTGTCGCTGGCCATCGGCGTTCTGGCCTGGCAGTATTTCCGCGAGCACTGAGCAACCGGACTGTCCCCACTGCCCGGACGACTGGCCTTACTGCCAGCCGGTTGACTACACTTACCCTGTTTTTAACCTGCCGCAGGTAGCCGACTCCGATTATGAGATCCCGCTTTTCAGCCCCGCCAATGCCCCCGTTTTTCGGGGTTCTCTGCTGGCTGGCACTGACGACTGCTCTGCCCGCCAACGCGGATGAATCCGATCAGGCTGATCCGCTGCTGCTTTCTGAAGATGTTCTGCAACTGACCGAGGCCGGTATAAACTTTCAGTTCGGACGCGGCGTCGCTCAGAATATCCGACGGGCGATCCAGCTACTCTGTACTGCAGCACGGCTTGATCACGGTCCGGCCCAGTATGAGCTGGGCTGGCTCTATCTGAACCGCCGCCACGGCCGTCGGGATGACGACCAGGCCGCCAGCTGGCTGAAACAGGCCGCCGACCAGGGCGATCGGCATGCCGAACGACTGCTGGGCCATATCAGCGCCGCCCCCGCCGGACAGGCTCGCTGCCCGCTACCGGACGGCAGCAATTACCAGTTACCGCTGAAAAGCAAACCCGCTCCCAGTACCAAGGAGATCAGATACTGGGTCCGACGGCTGGCACCGGAATATCACCTGCCACCTGAACTGGTGCTGGAGGTGATTCGCGCCGAATCCAATTTTGACGTCAGAGCCCATTCCCATGCCGACGCCAGGGGACTGATGCAGCTGATTCCCCGCACTGCCAGGCGCTTCGGCGTCAAAGATATCTGGGACCCGCTGCAGAATATTCGCGGTGGTATGGCCTATCTGCGCTGGCTGCTGGATTACTACGACGGAAATCTGAGACTGGCGCTGGCGGGCTATAACGCAGGTGAAGAAGCAGTGGACAGCTACAAGGGCGTCCCGCCCTACCAGGAAACCCGTCGCTACGTCCGGCTGATTACTCAGAAACTGAAGCCGGATCTCAGGCTGTAAAGTGATCGTCTGAGCCGCAATGGAATAACGAATCACGCTCAGGGAGGGTCAGTTTCAATGGCTGTATCCGGAACGCCTCCATTGCCGAAGCACATAACGGCTGACGACCTCTTAACCAGCAGCCACAGCTGCTTTCCGGCAACGTCCGCCCCCGGCGATTCTGACTATACTCCCGACCAGAGAGCGGCTCTCGCGGTGCTGACGACTGGCCGCTCTGACATCAATCGCCCTGATAACCGCCAGGTACTTAACCATGCTGATCACCCCGGCCAGCCCACCGCCTGCGACCCGCAGGCTGGTTGATAACAGCAGCATCGAGCACCCTGCGGTGCTGGTGCAGACTGCCGACAGTGGCCCCAACGTCGCCCTCTCCGGCAGCAGCTACCCGGATCAGCGGATGGGCGAGCTTCTGGGGGCGCTGGGAACCCTCAGCCTGGAGCTGGCAAAAGCGTTACTGCCCCGCTACAAAGGCCATATACAGGGCATCTGCCTGACCTTCGATGCCATCAGCAAGGTAAAGGAGATTATTGATGAAGGCCGCATTGACGCCTTTGATGCCATTGAACTCGGCAGTCTGGGTCTCGATTTCACCGCCCTGACCAGAGAGTTCAGTGGCCACCCGATCTCTGCGGACCTGGATATGACCCGCAATACCGCCGGACTGATCGTTAAGATGCACGATCAGTACTATGCCGGAGCGGTCACCGACCCGTTGCTTGAGGCGCTGTCCCATGCCCCGCAACCCTCGGTCTGGAAAGCCTTCTACAGAGTCTGGGACCTGCTTTCCGATGAACATTTTCATCAGCAGCTTGCCGAATCAAAGCGCCCCGGCTCAACTCAGGTAAACCTGACAGAATGGGTTAAAGCACGCTGAATCTGTCGGCAGACGGCTGTCCGCACAACCTGCAGAAATCTGAGTACCCGGGATAACGGCGACTGCCGGGATGGCCGTTATGGGCTATATTCCGGGGATCCCGATAGAATCAGCCCGACAGCAGCAGATTCGTCATTTTACCGATATACAATCAGACAGGAGGTCCCACGGTGACAATGAAACAGCTGATTCCCATGCTTAATGTCTCAGATCTCGAGGCCAGCCTGAGCTTCTATCGTCAGGCGCTCAGCTTTGAGCTGATCTGCCCGGAGCAAGCCCTGTCCGAGTGGCGCTGGTGTGCCATTCGCTCCGGCGACACCCGGCTGATGCTGTCAGAAACCGGCTCGACGCCAGCACTGGCAAAGGAGTGCAATCCTCGTGAAGACAGCAGCTGGCCGACAATATTCTACTTCTATCCTGATGACGTTGAAGCCCTGTACCGGCACTTGCAGGGGTTGGGACTGAAGGTAACGCCACTGGAAGTCACCTTTTATGGGATGAAGGAATTCAGTATCCGGGATCCCGACGGTCATCTGCTCTCCTTCGGCGAAGAAAGCGACCAACAGCCTGAACAGCCTGAGCAGGACTGACCTGTCACCGCACTGCCACAGGAAGTGCGGTGCTGATCAACAGATTGGGAATAACTTTTTCGAGAATAACGATGACAGAATCCGATAACCCCCTTCTCGCCACAGGCCATAAGCTGCAGATTCGTACAGCTACCGGCGAGAATGCCACCGAAGTTGCCGACCTCTATCTGGATTCCCGTAAGAAGCTGCTGCCGTTTGCGTCGCTGGTCCACAGCGATGAAGAGGTCTGTTACTGGATTCGCGAGCTGCTGATACCCGGCGGCCGGGTCAGAGTCGCCCTGCTGGAGCAGCGGATCGCCGGACTCTGCGCCACCTCCAGCGAGGGATCGGTCAGCTGGATCGAACAGCTCTATCTGAGACCCGAATATCTTCGCATGGGGATCGGCAGCGCCCTGCTGCGGGATGCGCTGGCCGGGCTGCGCCGGCCGGTTCAGTTGCACAGTTTCCAGCAGAACGAGCGGGCACGGTTGTTCTACCGGCGGCACGGCTTTAAGGCCGTTGAATTCCGGGATGGTTCGGAGAACGAAGAGGGGGTCGCGGATATCCTCTACCGGCTGACCTGAATCCGGTACTGATGCAGGGGACTACCGGACGTTGCCGGTAAACAGCAAAGATCGACCCGGGTACGACCCGGGCCATCGACCAGACTCGGGCGCTATACCTCCTTGCGGGTGCACCACCATAACCAGCCGCAGCCAGCGACACCGGCCAGCAGGGAGGCGGTGAGGATACCGGTTTTGGCCAGCACCTGAAGCTCAGGCTGATGCAGATAAGCCAGATCCCCGATAAAGATCGCCATCGTAAAACCGATGCCTCCCAGCAGGCCGACACCCGCAATATGGGCAAATCGGGTTCCTTCGGGCAGGATGCCGATACCGGCCTTCACGGCCAGCCAGCTGAACCCGGCTATACCGATAAACTTACCCAGCAGCAGACCCGCAATGACACCCAGAGTCACCGGATGCTGGAAGGCCTGCCCCAGGGACGCGGTATCCAGCGGCACACCGGCGTTGGCGAGGGCAAAGATCGGAATAATCAGTAATGCCACCGGCAGGTGGAGCTGATGTTCCAGCCGTTGCAACGGAGCCTGCACCCGTGAGATTCCCCCTTCCAGAGACTGAGCCAGGCTGCGCAGGCGGTCATTGGTGAGAATATTGTCATCTTCACGATGAGCCTCTTCAAACTGACTCATCATCTGACGCACCGAGTGGGAAAAGCGATCCGGATCGTATTTTGGAAAGGCCGGGATGGTAAACGCCGTCAGTACGCCGGCGATGGTGGCGTGTACGCCCGAGGAGAGCATCGCCAGCCACATCAGCGCCGCCACCAGAAAATAGGGGAGCGATTTACGTACGCCACCGCGATTGAAGGCGATAAGCACCGCGAACAGACCGGCGGCCCAGGCCAGAGCAAGCCAGTTGATCTGTTCCGTATAGAACAGGGCGATGACCAGTACGGCGCCCAGGTCATCGGCAATCGCCAGAGCAATCAGGAAGGTGATCAGGGTTTTCGGAATACGCTTACCCAGCAACACCAGCACGCCGATGGCGAAAGCGATATCGGTCGCCATCGGAATACCCCAGCCCCGCAGGGTATCATCACCGGGGCTGATCGCAACAAACACCAGCGCCGGAACCACCATGCCGCCGACGGCAGCCACAATGGGCAACGCAGCGTGGCGAAGTTCCGCCAGCTCTCCTACCAGCACTTCGCGCTTGAGTTCCAGCCCGACGACAAAAAAGAACAGGGCCATCAGTCCGTCATTGATCCAGTGCTGCAGGGATTTCTCCAGCACCCAGCTTCCCAGGCCGATGGAAATCGGCGTATGGATCAGGTGCTGATAGCTCTCTGACCAGGTACTGTTAGCCAGTATCAGGGCTATCACCGCGCAGCACATCAGCAGCAGGCCGCTGGTGGTCTGGCGATTAATAAACTCATCCAGGGGGGTCAGTACCCGATCGAATGAGTGCTCCCAGGGAGCGTTGAACTCACGTCCCCGCCTTCTGAAACGGCCTGCGGCTGTAATCTGGTTTTCCATCGTCGGTCCTTCAGTCGCTGCTGCCCAGTACACCGAACAGGTGTAGCAGGCTGGTGAATAGGTTGAAGATCGATACGTACAGGGTGACGGTCGCCATGATGTAATTGGTTTCACCACCATGGATGATGTTGCTGGTCTCATAGAGAATCAGGCCCGCCATCAGCAGCACGAACATCGACGATACCACCAGGGACAAACCGGGCATCTCAAAGAAGAACGCCGCCAGCCCGGTCAGAAACGCAACCAGGATGCCGGCAAACAGAAACCCGCCTATGAAACTGAAGTCTCTGCGACTACTCAGGGCATAAATCGACAGGCCGAGAAATACAGCCCCCGTTGCACCCATAGCGTTCATCACCACCTGAGCACCGTCAGGCATCCCCAGGTAGCGGTTGAGCACTGGTCCGAGGGTATAACCCATAAAGCCGGTCAGAGCGAAAACGCTGAGCAGCCCCCAGCCGCTGTTACGCAGTTTACTGGTCACAAACAGCAGGCCGAAATAACCGCCCAGGGTCAGCAGCAGACCAGGATGAGGTAATTGCATTACCATTGAGGCGCCAGCCGTCACCGCACTGAACAACAGGGTCAGAGAGAGCAGCGTATAAGTGTTGCGGATCACCCTGTTGGTTGCCAGAGCGCCGGCGGCTCCGCGACTGACAGTGTTTTCAGATGAGACCATGTGTATTCACTCCTGCTCCTGTGACAGGGACTGACTGAGGGATGGCTCAGTCACCGGAAACCTGGATCCGGTGAGCCCTTTGCCGAGCCTATACCGATTTTAAATTAGCCTAAAGTCGAATAATATATGTCAATTATTCGTATTTTTCGAATCGGGAAAGGAGATGATCAACTATAAGCATCTACGCTATTTCTGGACGGTAGCCCGGGAAGGCAGCGTCGCCCGGGCCAGTGAGCAGCTACATGTTACCCCACAGACGATCAGTGGCCAGATCACTCTGCTGGAAAAGGAGCTGGGGAAAGATCTGTTCACACGGGCAGGCCGTAACCTGGAGCTGACCGAAAGCGGGCAGCTGGTACTGCGCTACGCCGAAGACATCTTCTCGCTGGGCAGTGAACTGGAGGAGATGGTACGTCAGCCGGTGCAGGAACGGACCCTGACGTTCAAAGTAGGGGTGGTCGACGTAGTACCCAAGTCGATCGCCTATCGGATGCTGGCGCCCGCTCTGCAATTACCAGAACCTGTGCGGATTCACTGCCGGGAAGGTTCCGTGGAGACGCTGCTGGCGGAACTGGCCCTGCACCGCATCGATCTGGTGATCTCAGAAGGCCCCATTCCGCCGACCGTCAATATACAGGGATTTAACCACCGATTGGGGGATTCTGGTATCAGCTTCTTCGCCCACCCGAAACTGGCAGGGGCGCTGGGCAGCCACTTTCCCCACAACCTCAGCGGTCAGCCTCTGTTGCTGTCCGGGCGTGCCACGGCCGTCAAAAGCCATCTGCTGCAATGGTTTGAAGGACTCAGAATCCATCCCCATGTGGTGGGGGAATTTGATGACAGCGCCCTGATGAAAGCGTTCGGGCAGGGAGGAACCGGGGTTTTTGTCGCCCCTACGGCAATTGAGTCGGAAGTGGAAAGTCAGTACGGCGTGGTGGTGGTTGGGCGAACCGATGAGGTACGTGAGCAATTCTACGCCATCTCGGTTGAACGTCGAATTTCTCATCCGGCGGTGGCGATGGTGACAGAATCCGCCAGGAAATGGCTGCTCTGAACACGCCTGTCGAACGGCTTCCGAGCGGTCTGCGATTAACAGATCGGCATTGGAATGAATGTCTGGCTGAAAGCACGGCGATGTCCGTATCAACAGCTGCCCGTCGCTGTTTCCTTGTTTATCGCCAGTCCTCACCGTCGCGCTCAGCAAGTCGGTTGCCCTCAGAATCAGCCCTCCGAGCTGACTGCCACTTCCATCTGCTATATTGCTGTCGCCTGTCGGTGATTTTAAGCATCTGAGCATGAATCACCCGGGTTCAGCAATTTTCGCCGATTGTTGAGTCAGTTGCGCTGACCAAAAGCGAAAGAAGGGCCCTGAGAGTGACACAGAGTCAGCTATGCATAGGTTCAGCGGGTCTGATGCTGGCGTTCCTGTTCGCCGGCAGCGCTGACGCTGACATCTACAGGTGGGTCGACGAAGAAGGTCGGAGACACTACTCTGACAGGCCACCGGACGACAGGGCGGTGGATAAACTGGACCCGCTACCGCCCCCCCCCTCTGCGGACCAGATCAACAGAGCCCGACAGAGACACCAGCAACTGCGCGATCGGGCGCAACAGATGGAGCAGCGTCGCAAGCAGTGGACTGAGAGAAGAGCTGACAGGAGAATTGAGGAGGACACAGATCCTCGGACCGGTGCAGCTCCTCCGGACAATCTGGTACCAGGGAGCACACGGGCAGTGCCGGGGCTGCAGAGGGATACCCTGGATCAGCTTCTGAGCTATGAGCAGGAATATCGACCGGAATGCGAGACGCCCACAGCAGCAGATACCGCCGTCGTACGCCCCTTAAGCGGAGCGCGTTTTCAGTCGGGTGTGCTGATGGAAGGTCAGTGGGCGGAGCGGTGGACCCTGGACAGCTGCGGAACTGCGGTCAGCTACCTCATCGAGTATTCTGCAGACGGGTCGGGTGGCGTTTTTCTCGGCATCAGAGTTCCCCCTGATCTGAAGTGATGGTGCTTCCCTCCATTCAGCCTTCCGTTCAGCCCCCAGCTCAGCCTCAGGGCTCCGCAAAGATATCCCTGGTACAGACACTCCGGACTTCAGGCTACAGAAAACCAGCCATCAGACAGAATCGTTTTTGTCGGCCTCCCGGCTGTCAGTCGACGGTTCTTTCAGCGCGAAAATCGCCTTATTAAGATCCTTCACCTTTTGCAGGAACTCATGGGAACCATAACCGGCCAGCAGTGATATCGCCACATACAGCATCGTTGTCCGATGATTGGGCAGGGTTTCGACACTGGTGACCGACAGGGTCAGTACACCACCGTAGACCAGCACAAATACAAACAATCCACACAGCCCCCCCGATATCGGACGTACCAGATAGCTCACTTCATAGCGCGGGAAAAAATCTTCCTGGCCCAGGTGTTTGGTGATCCCCCGCAGGTTATAAAGGCAGCCACCGATGGCCCCGGCCAGCAACATCATCAGAGTTATGACTCCACGCCAGAGCCCACTCTGATCCGGCTCCAGGTCAAAAGGGGGCGCGCCCGCCCAGAGGTAGATAAAGAGGATAACCAGAACTGCAGCAACAATGGTGGTGAAGCTGGCCATCGATCGCGCCAGTTCCGGAGTATGCAGATCTCCGTTCGACTCAGCCATCAGGCTTTCTCATTTCTTTGCGGCAATCCGCTGATCCGGCCGCCCTGGCGTCAGGATCGCAGACAGGATGCTATCAGCCTCAGTGTAGCCTTAACCTTTCCGGGTTGCGCGGATCACCTGCCCCTGCCCGCGGCCGTAGCCTCCCCGTAAGGACTCAGAAGCCGACAGCTCAGAGCAACAGGCTGACCCAGAGCGTCACGCTGAGCAGCGACAGCACCGTTGAAGCGACTACAATCTGCGAGGTTTCCTTTTCAAATACTCCGTACTTCAGCGCCACCACATGGGCAAGGGCACCGGCCGGCAGGGCCGTCAGCAGTACGGTCGTCAGTTGCCAGACCGGCTCATCAACGCCGATAAGCAGAAATGCAGCCAGTGTCAGTGCCGGATGGATAAGCAGTTTTACCAGCAGTATCCAGGCCAGCTCGCTACGGGCCATCGAGGTCGGCGCGAACTGCAGACTGGCGCCCAGACAAAAAAGCGCCACGGGAACCGCCGCCGGTGCCAGCATATCGATCACCGTCTGGACAACTCCGGGCATCTGTAGCTGACCGGCAGAAAATCCCAGCCCCAGCACCGTCGACAGAAAGATCGGGTTACGCAGTAACGAACGGTCAAGAATGACGCCGAGCTGGCGAATACCGATACCGTCCTGACGGAAAAACTCAATCAGCAGCTGGGCACCGCCGATCAGCAGCAGATTGCTCACCAGAATAATACTGACGGTAGCTGCGTAGGAGGATTCGCCCAGTATGCCGAAGGTCAGCGGGATCCCCATATAGGCGTAGTTGGCAAAAGTACCACATAGCCCCCGCAGCACCAGCGGTTCGGCGCTGGTCACCGCAAACAGCAGCCGACATCCCGCCGCCGTGATCAGACCGGTCAGCACCACGCCCAGCAGAAAAGCGCTGAGGGCCGGCAGATTAAGCAGAGTATCCGTCGACTCTCTGCTGGCGGCATTAAACAGCAACGCCGGCACCGCCAGATAGTAGACGAACTGGTTCAGCCCCGGCAGCATTCTGACATCAAACAGAGTGCGCTTTGCCAGATAGCCCAGGCTGATCATCAGAAACAGCGGCAGAATCGTCTGAAAACTGAGTAGCACCTGTTCAGCTCCCTATATCAGGTACAGATGATTTAACGGTTTATCTACTGAGATGAACCCTCAGCAGGCACCCACTGGCTATGAATTCTGCCCCATGGTCAAACCGGCCAGACCAGCAGAATCAGTGGCACGGCCAGCAGCACGATCAGGATTTCCAGCGGCAGACCCATTCGCCAGTAGTCGCCGAATTCATAGCCGCCGGGGCCGAGTACCAGGGTGTTGGACTGGTGGCCGATGGGGGTCAGAAAAGCGCAGGAAGCTCCTACGGCAACAGCCATGAAAAACGGATCGGGACTGACTCCGAGTCCCGTCGCAATGCCCAGGGCCAGCGGCGCCATCACCACCGCCGTTGCCGCATTGTTGATAATGTCCGACAGGAACATGGTCGTGACCAGCACCAGGCCGATAATCAGCCAGATCGGTAGCCCTTCCGTCAGGCTCAGCGCCTGAGTCGCCAGGATTGCCGTCAGTCCGGTGCTTTCCAGGGCATTACCCACCGGTATCATCGCTGCCAGCAGAATAATAACCGGCCAGTCGATGGCATCGTAGAGATTGCGTACCGGCAGGATATCCAGCAGCAGATACGCCATCACCGCCAGCAGAAACACAATCGCCAGCGGCAGAATTTTAGCGACGCCAAGGCCGATGGCGATGGCAAAGACGGCCAGGGCAATGGCGATTTTCTTAGGCTGCCCCAGGTTCAGATTGCGCTCGGCCAGCGGAATCATCCCCAGATCGCCGAACTGCTCGTCGATGCTGTCCGAGGCGCCCTGTAGCAACAGAATATCACCGGCCTGAAAGGTCTGACGGCGTAAGCGACGGCGAATCCGCTGCCCCTGACGGGCCAGCCCGACCAGCGCCAGGGAACTGCCGCTGTGGCGACGCAGAAAAGGGACATCCCGCCCCTCAAGGACCGATCCCTTCTTGACCACAGCTTCAGCCAGCACCAGATCACCGCCGGTCAGTTCGGCAAATTTCTTATCGGCACTGGTGATCAGTTCGAAATCGTTCTTATCCAGCAACGGCTGTATTTCAGAAGGATCGGCCTGCAGGATAAGAATATCACCCGCTTTCAGCTTGTAACCGTGGCGGAGCGACATCGTCCTGCCATGACGGTGGGCCATCCCCACCACTTCAATAGCACTGTCGTCGAGCCCTTCGATATCATCAATCGGACGGCCCGCCAGCGCCGAGCCCTCGGTGATAATCACCTCAGTCAGATAATCATCGATGGCGAACAGCTGTTCCGGTGAACTGCCCCGGCGTCTGGCTGCCGGAATCAGCCGCCAGCCGATCAGGGTTATAAACAGCACCCCCATAATGGCCACGGCTACGCCCACCGGTGAGAAGTCGAACATATTAAACGCTTCACCACTCACCTCCGCCCGCATCATGGCGATAATGATGTTGGGAGGAGTGCCTATCGCGGTGGTCATACCGCCAAGGATGCTGCCAAAAGCCAGTGGCATCAGAATCATGGCCGGCGGACGATTGTGCCGGGCGCAGGTCGCCAGAGCCACCGGCAGCATCAGCGCCAGCGCACCGACGTTGTTCATAAAGGCGGAAGCCACTGTAACGACGATCGTCAGCAGCAGAATATGGCTGAAGGCATGCTCGGTAAAGGGCAGCATCTGCTGAGCGATCATGTCGACGACACCGGAGCGACGAAGCGCGTCCGAGATCACCAGCACCGCCGCCACGGTAATGACCGCCGGATGGGAAAAGCCGGTGAAGGCATCCTCGGCCTGGACCAGCCCGGTCAGAACGCAAAGCCCGAGTGCAATCGCCGCCACCACGTCATGTCGATATCTGGCCCACACGAAGAGTACCAGGGTCAGCACCAGTATAGCGGCGATCAGCGATTGCTCTGTATTCAATACGAAAATCCCTGTTCAGTAACGCCTTCTATCCGGACAGGCCCCGCTTGCACCGGACGGAGGTCGGCAGCGATTGCTGAACACCGCGTACCGTCCTCAGACAGGCGCCGGAAACAGAGGCCGACAACTCGGGTATCGGCTTCGGCGTTTCTGCCGATACCGGCGGACAGCCCCGCAATCCGGTGTCAGCGCGCTGAGGGACCGGATATCACAGCTTCAGTCGACCGGCGTTATCCAGACCGGTTATGGTTACGCTGAAAAAGACTCAGGCGCCCACCGCCAGGAAGCTCTGCACCAGGTAATCGATCTGCGGCTGTTGCAGCCCGGCGATATTGACGCGGCCGTCACCGACAATATAGACCCCATGGTCTTCCCGCAACGCATTGGCCTGCGCGGCGCTCAGACCGGTCATGGAGAACATCCCCTTGTGGCTGCCAAAATAGTCGAAGCGGTTGTCGCCGGTGGCGGTCCGGAAAGCATCCACCAGCCCCGATCTCAGCCCCTTAATCCTCGCCAGCATCTGATCCAGTTCCGTCTCCCAGAGCGCTCTGAGTTCCGGCTGATTAAGGATTTTAGTGACGACCGCAGCACCGTGATCCGGCGGCATGGTATAGGTGGCGCGGGCAATCTCGAACATCAGCCCCCGGGCTTTAACGGCCTCGGCCCTGTTTTTACCCACCAGCACCACGGCACCGGTACGTTCCCGGTAGAGACCAAAGTTCTTGGAACAGGAGGTGGCGATCAGCAGTTCGTCAACACTGTCGGCCAGAATTCTGAGACCGGCACGGTCTGCTTCCAGGCCATCACCAAAGCCCTGATAGGCGATATCAATAAAGGGCAGGAAGCCCTGCTTCTGTGCCATTTCAGCGATAGCCTGCCAGTGCGACAGCTCAATATCGACCCCGGTGGGGTTGTGGCAGCAGCCGTGCAGCAACAGTACATCCTTCGGGCCCAGCTTCGAAACACACTCCATCATGGCATCAGCATCCAGCTGACGGGTGGCCGGATCGAAATAGGGATAGAACCGGACCTTAAGACCGGCAGCTTCCATCACCGGCTGATGGTTCACATAGCTGGGGGTACTGATCCAGACGGTGGTTTCGCTGTCGGCCTGATGCATCAGCTCACCCAGCAATCGCAGCGCGCCACTGGCGCCGGGAGTCTGCATTGCCGTAGCACGGTCGTGAGCGGCGGTGTCGCTGAGCAGCAGATCGACCACGCTCTGGTTAAAGGCCTCGTCTCCGGCCAGCCCCACATAGCCCTTACTCTGCTGACTGTCCGCCAGCTCCTGCTCCGCCTTCTTGACCGCCGCCATCACCGGCGTAATGCCCTCGTCGTTACGATAGACACCGATGCCCAGATCCATTTTCTGAGGACGCTTATCCTCTCTGTAGGCCCCCATCAGGCTGATAATCGGGTCGAGGCGCGGCTCGTCCAGTTTCTCAAACATGTCTGTTCCTTTTCTGAAATCCCTGCCAGCCCTGAGCTGGCCCTATACCGTTTCAGAGTAGCGTCGAAGCCCGGTCGGCGTCCACACTGTTTCAAGCAATTCTGTGGCCGGGCTCCCGGCTGACGGAATCACCACCCGTTCTTCAGGGTCGATCACCGGTCAGATAGCCCGTTCCGGCATAGTCAGGCGGTTAATGACTCTGAACGGCCGCGAGCTTCTGTTTGATATACGACACAAATGACAATATATGGGATTTTTTTCTCAGATATCGTTGAAACCGATCAGGAAACAGACTAGAGTACGCTGCAGTTACAAACATCGGGAGCAGGGCTGACGTCCTCACCAACCTGCCAGCCTGGGCAAGGTGGTTGCTGCAAAGCGATGTGGTCGATACCGACAATCCGACAGGTTATGCCACTCACGTCAGTTCTCATAACAGTTATGGGAGCCATCCATGTTCGAAGCACATACTCTCAACGCCGAGGATCTCGGCCTGCAACTGGTGCCCGCCAGCTGCTGGCAGAAAACCTGGCATCGCACTCATCGTCAGAGCCTGCGACCGCTGAAGATCTGGTTTGCCGAAGGCAAGCGAAAGGACAGTCAGCAACAGCCTCACCGCACACGCTTTGTCTATATCGAATACCGCGATAATAACGGTAGTAATGGCTACCACTGTCTGGAGATCATGGTTGCCGGCCAGTCGGTCGAGCAGGTTCTTGAGCAGGCGGTGAATGTTGAGCTGCCCGCCCTGCAGAGCCGATAAACAGCCGGGTGGCGACAGCGCCTTACTCAGACAGGCATTGCTTTTCTCAGGTCAGCGAGGTTAACCAGACCACCTCCGCTGCCCCTGTATCTTCCCCGCAGAGGCGATAGGCAGCGCTGCAGTCAAAGTAGACACTGTCCCCCTCGTGCAATACAAGCGGTGCATAGTGCTCGGTCAGCAGAGTCACACAGCCTTTCTGCACCAGTACAAAAGCCTCCCCTTCATGCGCCTCCCAGCGCACTTCCGTGCCCGCTTCAATCCGAGTGATGGAACTGGTGACCGGCAGCATCTTCTTATGGAGGAGTTCTGCCGACAGCAGGCGGTGTCGGTAACCAGGCACTGACTGGTACCGCCCCTCCTCCCGGGGACTGAGCACCCGGCGACTGAGTGGGCCGGATTCATCCATTGCAAACAGATCGGCGAAACTGACACCGAGAGCCGCCAACAGACGTTCCAGGGTCTCGATCGCCGGTGAGGTATCGCCGCTTTCAATCTTCTGCAGTCGACGCGGACTGATGCCAGCAGCCTGTGCCAGCCAGGCAACGGAACGCCCTCGTCCCGTTCGCAGCCGCATCAACCGGCTGGCCACATCGATCTCCCCCGATTGTCCGGTTTTGCGATCACGATGTTGCAGAATCAGAGAGCTGTGGTTGAGCGCCGGTAATGCCATTGGGTTCAGATCATCAGCTGGATAAAAAAGGCCGGGGGCTCCCGGAGCTATCTGTCGCAACAGACAGGCTTCAACAGCCCGTCTCGGCGCCACCGTTATTCCGTTGGTTTTATGATAATGAGTCGTACGAGTACAGCTGTGCTTCTGAGCGGCATGAAGTTATGGGAATACGCCAGCGGGCGCCAGCTTTAGTCGCACGGGCGCGGAATTCCGGGTCCGGTTCAGGTTTATCGGTCACCGGCGGCAACGCCATTGATGGTCCTCCGGAAGAACAGGAAGTGAGTTCGAACTGAGCCCTAAAAGCCCTGATTCCCGGCGATTGCGCTGCTCAGGATATACCCTCCCAGCAGCAGGAGGGACAGGAAGAACACCCGTCGGAACAGCGACTCGGACAGCTTGCGGCGAATCCTCTGGCCCGCAATCATGCCGGCTATTGCAGGCAGTACCGCCGCCGTCGACAACACTCCCTGCTGAAGCGTCAGCAGTTCATTACCCTGCAGCGCCGCTGCCAGCGCCAGGGTCGAGACGGTAAACAGCATGCCCATCGCCTGAATCAGGGCATCCCGGGGCAGCCCGATGGCCTGCAGATACATCACCCCCGGTATCACGAAGGAGCCGGTCATGCCGGTAAGCACCCCGTTCACAGAGCCCAGCAGCGGCCCGGCCCATGCCTCATGCCGTGGGGCAATGGTAAAGCGGAGCCCGCTCAGGTTAACCGCCCCATAGGCAACCAGCAGACCGCCAAGCAGTGCCGACAGCAGGCCAAGATCGATCCGGGTTAATGCCGTGGCCCCGAGCCAGACCATCAGGGTCGCCATCAGCAGAAACGGCCAGAGTCGAACCAGAATAACTCTGCCATTGCCGCCGGTTGCCGCCTGCCAGAGATTGGTGATGAAGGAAGGCACCAGCAACAGAGCCATCGCCGTGGGCAGGTCGATAGCCACCGTCAGCAGCGCCAGACTGACCGTCGGCAGACCGAGCCCGGTCACGCCTTTTACGGCGCCGGCTAACAGGAAGGTTGCGATGATGGTAAGCAGAGTCGCTGTTTCAGGCATCCGCCGATTCTACCGGATCGACCGCCGCCGCGAAAACAGGGCGGGCTGGAGGCAACCTGCGACCGGAGCCTCCCACCGCAGAGCATTCTCTGACCGTTGACCCTGCTCTCCACAGCCACTATGCTTGTATACAAGTTAATTGCAGGTAAGCATTGTGGACATTGGAGACTGTATCTTCTTCGCCATGACCAGCTCCGCCCGGCAGGCAGGCAAGTTCTGGAAGCAACAGGTGGCGGAACTGGGTGTAACCGGGGTCCAGGCGCTGGTGCTGAATGCGCTGGGACAGCAGGATCAGATCACCGCCGTTCAGCTTGGCAGGCAGGTTCGACTGGACAGCGCCACCATGACCGGCGTACTTGACCGGCTGGAGCAGTCACAACTGATCGAGCGTTTATCCGATCTGAGTGACCGGCGCGCGATCCGGATCAGACTGACAGCAGCCGGATCCGCGCTGACAGAAATCCTGCAACAGCGACTGGAGGAGGCTAACAGAGCCTATACCCGAAACCTGAGTGAGGCTGAGGTGAAGACTCTGAAAGAGCTGCTGGGCCGTTTGTAGGGTTTTTATTTACCCATTTAGCTTGCACACAAGTATTTTTCACACATTCAATCCGAGGTGACCTTATGGATACAAAAATGCCCGACGGTCTGCAGACGCTCAGTCGTCTTATCAATAGCCGGAATGCCGGGGTTCCGATGCTGGAAACCATGTCCCTGCAGCTGGTGGAAGTGGAGCCCGGATATGTACGCTTCGACGCCAGGCCAGGCGAACAACACCTCAACCCCATGGGGGTTATCCACGGCGGCTTTGCCGCCACGGCGCTGGATTCCGCCACCGGCTGTGCCATTCACAGCCTGCTGGAACCTGGTGTTCACTACGGCACAATCGATCTGAACGTTAAGATGACCCGCCCTGTTCTGCCCGGCCAGCAGCTTCATGCCGAGGCCCGGGTAGTCAATATCAGCCGCAGACTGGGCGTCTCCGAAGGCAAGCTGCTGGATGACGACGGCAAGGTGTACGCCTGGGCCTCGGCCACCTGCATGATCTACCGGGACTGATCATCAGCCTGCCGCCCTTATCAGGAATCAGCTGTACCAAAGCCCCCGACAACGAGCTCTTTCCAGCAGAAGCCCGTTGGCAACAGAACAGAAGGTTAAGCCCGGGCTGATAACTGACACAGCAACGAGGCTGTCCAATGTGTGGTACACCAGAGACACGGAGCCATTCTGTCCGTACCGGCAAACCGCTGAGCAGCCTGGTGTCCGAGCTGAACAGTGAGCAGTATGCCGATATGGTGAGCTGCTCCAATCAGGCCCGGGATTGCCGCCAGCGCAAGGCCGAACGCCGGCTACAACAGACCGACACAGTTTCCCGGCCGGAGCCGGTAGAACGCGAGGACGGCTGTACCTCCCGGTTTATGCTGGTCAGACTGCTGATGCGTCTGCACCGGAGGCTGGTGTTTCAGAGTTAACAGCAAGCCCGGTAAACTGTCACTGTAAACGGCAGGGCCGGCAGATTCGCAGAGACTTCCCGGCCACCGCTCTGTGAGCCTGCCTCCTGCCCTCTTTGTAAGCGGTTGCTTTTCCCGGCATCACCAGCCGATGCCCGCAATCACAACCTCTGTTCAGAGCACCGGCACCAGATAGAGGGTAAGCGGCAGCGTCACCGCGGCAACAACGGTCTGCACCGTAATGATGGTCGCCATCGCCTGTGCATTGCCACCCAGCTGGCGCGCCAGGATATAGGCCGATGGAGCCGTCGGCACACAGAAGAAGATCAGCGTCACCATGGCCGCCGTACCGGTCAGGCCAGTCAGCTCGATCAGCAGCAGTGCCAGCAGCGGTTTGATCAGAAACTGCATCACCGAGGCGGTCAGGGTCAGCTCCCAGTTACCGAAAATGCCGCGGAAGTTCAGTGCCGCGCCCACCAGCAGCAGCGCCACCGGAAAAGCGGCCCGCCCCAGCAGGTCCAGGGTAGATATCAGCGCCGGAGGCAGGCTGACTGACGTCAGGTTCAGCAGCAGGCCGATACTACAACCAATAATCAGCGGATTAGCCACCAGTTGCAGCAGATAGCCCCGCCAGCCGGAACCCGGGGTCGTTGCCGACAGTGAAAACGCGCTGAGACAGAGCACGTTGATCAGCAGAATCATCAGCGTGGCCGCCAGAGCCGAATAGCGAAGTCCCTCATCGCCCAGCAATGACGCCGCCAGGGCCAGGGCAATGAAGGTGTTGTAACGCAGACCACCCTGAAACAGGCTGGTAAAGCAGGCCGGCTGCAGCCGACGAACCCGGAGTTGCCAGAGGGTAAGCAGCAGCGCACAGGCCAGCAGGGTGCCTGCGATAATCAGCAACAGTTTCTGCCAGGGCAGTGCCGTCAGCGGGCGTTCCGCCAGTACTGCAATGAGCAGTGCCGGAGTCAGGATATAGTAGACAATATGCTCTGCCTCATGGCAGAACCGATCACTGAGCCGGCCACCGCGGCGTAGCAGCCAGCCCAGCACAATAGTGAAGATAACGGGAAGCAGTGCCTGAATAATCGTTGCCATCGCGGTGCCGTCACAGCCTGAGAGATCAGAGGAGCGGACAGCATAACCCGGCGATTACATTAAAAATAATTCAATATTTTCCAGATTAGATGAAATATAATTTAACCTTTTTCCATGCTGGCCGACCGCGCCCGCAGCCCGGCGATCACCAGCTCGGTCACCTGCCTTCGCGGGTGCTGTTTCTTCTGATAAACCCCCATCCGTCGTACCCGCTGTGGCGATCCGAAGGGCATCAGCAGGTACTGGCCGCACAACTGTTTGTAATCCTCTCTGCCGCAGGGGATGACGGTAATGCCCAGCCCGAATTCGACCATCTGCAGGGCCGGCTCCAGCGAATCCAGCTCCATCACCTCCCGGGGTTCCAGTCCCCGCTGTTTCAGCTCTTCGTCGATAATCCGCCCGGCCCAGGCCTGACGATCGAAACGGATAAAGGGGTAGTGAGTCAGCAGTTCCTCATCGTCGGATGCAACAATACCGGCAGGAGCCACCACGTAGAACGGCTGCTCCTGATAGAGGCTCCAGTCACAGAGCGCCGAGCCGCTGCCCCGGGGATCGGCGATCAGGGCAGCGTCCAGCTCGCCCTGTTCAACCCGCTCGGCCAGTGCAGATGAAAGTCCCCGGGAGACTTTCAGCTGCAGGCGCGGGTGCTGGGCCAGCAGCTTCGCCAGTACCGGCGCCAGCATGTACTGGGCGGTGCGGATGGCGCCGATTGAAAATTCGAAGGAAAAGTCGCTGTCCGGACCCAGTCCGTCACCGAGCCGTTCATACTGGGAAAGAATATCTTCCGCCCGCTTCAGCACCGTACGGCCATCGGCATTGAGACGGGGGCTGCGGCTGCTGCGATCAAAAATCTCGAAGCCCAGTTGCTGCTCCAGCGCTTTGATCTGAACGCTGATGGCTGACTGAGTCAGATGCAACTTCTCGGAGGCGGCAGCAAAACTGCCTTCCCGTGCAATTGTCGCCAGGGCGCGCAGTGCTTTTATGGACATAGCACACCGCCCCGGGGGTAAGGCCAGGGCCTCATTCCGGAATCCCCTTCATTCTTCGCAACCGGCGCGGAAAGATCCGGTCAGGACGCCTGAATACTATAAGCCGGAAGGACGGTACTCACAATTCGGGTGTTCCCGAAAAAATCATCGGGACAGGAATCTGCGGGGAATGAAAAAGCCTGCGATACCGCCCACTCTGCAGCAGTATCGCAGTGAAGCTGCGGGCCGCGCCGACAGCGTCGCACCAACGGCGCTGTCGCGGTCCTCGGCCGGTAAAGCGCTGAAAGATCAGCTGAAGGCTCAGGCGACGGTTCGAGTCACCGTGGCTGCGACCATCCGGGCCAGGCTGGTCAGATCGAATACGGGCAGTCCGAAATGCTCGTTCAGCGCCGGCGCGAAATGGGACAGATCAGTACATTCCAGTACCAGTGCGCCAACCTTCGGGTTGTTTTCCAGCATCTCCGCTACGACGGCAAACAGCTCCTGGCGGAACTGGTCCATATCCAGGTCGTTGCTGTCGCCTCGCAGAATCACCTCACTGAACTGGGGCTGATTCTCCAGTCCGGTGATAACCAGCCGCTCATCACTGACGCCGACACCGCGCAGGTGATCGGCGCTCAGCGCCTGGCGGTTGGCGACCACCACCCCAACCAGCTGATCAGAGGGCAGCATCTGCCGCACCAGCGGTACCTGAAGCAAGCTGGACATAAACACCGGGATACTGACGGCATCGGCAATCTCTTTCTGGTGCAATGCCAGGAAACCACAGCTGCCGGTGATGGCCCGCACCCCCTCCCGCTCCAGTTCCCTGGCTGCCTCGATAAAGGGTTCCAGCAGCGCCGGATCGCGTTCCCGGATCAGCCGGTCGATGGTTGCCCCTTCGACCGTCTTATAGAGCACCGGGAAGCCGAGGCTGCCAGGGTTTTTAATGTGTCCCGGAGGCTTGGGAAAATACGACTGCAGCGAAATAACCCCGATCGGGATATCGCAGAGATTGTGGCCGCCTTTAAGAATCATAACCATACCTGTTGTTATCTGAATGTTCTGCCTGTGCGCTGCCGGACCGGCACCGCACAGGTCTGAATGACTGATGCCTCAGCTGAAACGCTCCGGCGCAAAGGGTCGCAGGTCGATGCTGCTTTCGCCGCCCGTCACCATTTCGCTGACCAGCTTGCCGGTAATGCTTCCCAGCGTCAGACCCAGATGACCGTGACCGAACGCCAGAGTAACCCGTGGTTTTCCCGGAATCGGTCCGATGACTGGCAGCGAATCCGGGGTCGATGGCCGACTGCCGACCCAGGAGTTCTTCACCCCCACCTCCCGCCCCAGCATCCGCCGGGCATGACCGAGCATAATATCGGTTCTCTGGGAACTGGGTGGGGCGTCCCGATCGGCAAACTCGGCAGTGCCCGCCACTCGGACACCGTCGTTCATCGGCGTCAGAAACACCGCATTGTCCAGCCAGCCCACCGGTCGATTCAGCGGCTGGCCATCATCTTCCAGGGTCAGGTGATAGCCTCGCTCTGACACCAGAGGAATCTTCAGGCCCAGCTCGGCACAGAGCGCCCGGGATGAAACACCGGCGGCGATGACCAGCCGATCAAAGCTGCGCTTGCTCCCTTCAGACAGCAGTTCGACACCGTTGTCACTGTAGATGATGCCGCGGACTTCGTCGCTGACCAGCTCACCACCATCGGCGCTGAAGCGTTCGGCGTAGCGCTGACAGAGTCCGACCGGGCTGACGGTAAAGCGGGTATTCGGGTAGAACACGCCGCCGGCGTGGAAATCACTCAGCCCGGGTTCCAGCTCCCGGACCTGAGCAGTGTCCAGCAACTCCATCTCAACCCCCTGCTCCCGGCGTTCCGACAGCTGTCCTTCGCGGGCGTCCCGGTAACCTTCTGCAGTGCTGAACAGTCCCAGACAACCTTCATGACGAATCAGGTCCCGGGCGCCGGCACTGTCAATCAGCACCTCATCGGCGGCCAGTGTATGTTGCTGAATCGCCGTCAGCGCAGTCCGTCCACGTTTGTAATTAGCCGGCAGACAGGCTCTGGCAAAGTGCCAGCCGTAAGGCACCAGTGCCGGCAGATAATGGGGTCTCAGTGACAGCGGACTCTCGGAATCCATCAGCATACCCGGCATTTTGCACATCAGCGAAAAGCTTGCGAATGGCAGTCGGGCATAGTCGGCAAACAGGCCGGCATTGCCAAACGAAGTGCCCTGGCCTGGTTGATCCCGGTCGATCAGGGTGACCCGGTAACCGGCCCGTTGCAGCCAGAGGGCGCTGGAGAGGCCGACGATACCGGCGCCTATAATGCCGACATGGAGTGTGGATCTATCTTCTCTCATAAGCAGATGGAGCGGCCCGGCCGCCCCCCTCACAGCCGGTTAATCGTCAGCGCCCCTGCGGGCCGCCACCACCTGAATCTCGACCAGCAGTTCGGGACGAGCCAGACGGGATTCCACACAGGCCCGGACCGGCGGGTTGTCACTGTCCACCCAGGCGTCCCAGACTTCATTCATCCGGGCGAACTGAGCGATATCCGAAACCCAGATATTAGCGCTGATCAGATTGCTCTTATCGGTGCCGGCATCGGCCAGCAGGCCGTCGATCTGTGCCAGGATCTGGCGGGTCTGTCCTACCATATCCTCGGAGGGATCTCCGGCCACCTGACCGGCGGTCCAGATCAGGTTCGCACAGCTCACCAGCTGGCTCATACGTTGATTGGAATGTTGACGTTGGATCATCTGTTACTCGCTTGTCATCGGTTGTTCTTCAACTGGCCGGCGCTGTTGCCAGACCACCTACGAACCTGTTCTTCCCTGTCTGTATGTTCCGGACAGGGACTCTTCAGCTGCGCCGGATCGGTCAGCAGCCTGAATCTTCGATTTAAGGTAACGAACCGAACGTGGCCGGCGTAAACAGGCGCGCACAACCTGCACACCACCTTGTTTACCGAAACAGATAGCTGCCAGAACAGATAAGAGAAGGGATCAGAAGCGAGTTACCAGCGCCGGGATTGTGCAACCGTTCAGTGGTTGCGGGCGACGCCTGCACCGAGGTTCTTCTTTTATTGTTATTCAGCCTGTTATCCAGAACGATTCAGGTCAGAGCCTTGATGCAATTATTATTTGCCTCAAAAAACATAATGCCAAATCGTTAATACTTAACAGGTCATCAGGTTTGCTTATGTTGTTTAAACTTCGCCGACAGTATTCCGATTCAGGCCAGCTGAATGGCAGCAGCAACTGAATAGCGCTCGCCATATCCGCTCTCCGACACCACAGAGCGCTCAATAACCGATCTGCCGTTTTCGACTACCTGCTGTTAAGGTTGTCTTTTCGGATCCATGACGACGTCAGGCCAGACCCGACCCGACCCGACCCGACTATAGGGCTTTAACCGCACAACTGACAGCCGATGCAACCCCGCCAGTTCCCCCCCGGCCCCGGTGATTCCCGGCCGGGGCACCCCACAAAAAAACATAAGCAAAACTTATATTTTCAAATATTTTTTCGAATTGTATCTATATCCCGTTTATTTACACTGGATAGAACAGCGACCCATGGCAGCGACTGTTCGGCTGTTTCCACAGCCTGAAGGGTCCGCCAGCGCGACCTTTCACCGGTTCGCTGAGGTCGACAAAAAAATAAGAAGTGTTCAGGTGGCACAATGGACAGAAGAAAAACAGACGTCGTCCTGTCGACGTTCCTGATCATCGTTTCGGTGATCATCCTAACCAGCGACAACCTTGTGGAAGGTGGGGCTGAAAGCGATCTGGGCATCATGTTTCTGCCCCGTGTCGTGGCGGGCTTTATCATTATTTTTGCTACGACTATCGCTATCCAGTCGCTCAGAAAACTACTCAGTGGCGCTGAGATCGAAAGCCGGGAAATCATTATCACCGACGGTTTCTCAGGCATCTTCATCTATATCGGTATCTTCATAGCCTACTGGCTCGCAGTCCCTCATCTCGGATTCCTGGTAACCACTCCCTTTGTCATGCTCGGCGTTGCTGTGCTGCTGGGTGGCCGAAACTGGATTCCTATCACTGCGGTGTCTGTTATTACCCCCGTACTGATCTATTACGGATCCAGAGAGTTTCTGCGGGTCTATCTGCCAACCTGGTCGCTGTAAGGGGAGAGAATCAGATGTTTGAAAATATTCTCAGCGGTTTCTCGTCGATCCTGGCAGTGGGCCCGATTCTGGGCATTATTGCCGGTGTATTCATCGGTATTATTTTCGGCGCCATTCCAGGCATCTCCGCCATCATGGCAATCGCGATTATGCTGCCGATGACATTCTATGTTGATCCGATCATCGGCATTACCATGCTGCTGGCGGTCTATAAAGCCGGCATCTACGGCGGCTCAATCTCTGCGATCCTGATCAACACGCCGGGTGCGGCGGCATCGTTTCTGACCGCCCTGGATGGCAACGCACTGACCAAACTGGGTAAAGCGCGTAAGGCCCTCGATATCTCGCTGTTCTCGTCAGTCTCCGGCGAGATGCTGGCAACCCTGGTGCTGATCCTGGTCGCCGCGCCGATCTCGGCGGTCTCCCTGCAGGCGGGTCCGATTGAGAAAGTGTTCCTGCTGCTGTTTGCCTTTACCGTGATCGGTTCGATGGCCGGTGAATCCATTCCCCGCGGTCTGCTCTCCTGCTGTCTGGGGATGCTGTTTGCGATGGTCGGCATGGACTCCATTACCGGATCGTCCCGCTTTACTTTCGGATTTGTCGAGCTGATGGGGGGCTTTACCTTTACGCCGATGCTGATCGGTATCCTGGTCATGCCGGAGGTGATCAATGTGATCCGTCGCCGCAAGGTGCCACACCATGAACTGGCCATCACCAGCTCACCGAATCCGGCCGATAACCGCATCAGCTTTAAAGAGTTCCGCCAGGTCTTCCGTACCATTTTGAAATCCAGCGGTATCGGCACCTTTATCGGCGCCCTGCCGGGCCTGGGTTCCAGTACGGCGGCCTTTATCGCCTACGGTGAAGCGAAGCGTACCTCCAAGAAGCCGGATGAATACGGTAAGGGCTCTGTCGAGGGGATCGCAGCGGCGGAATCCGCCAACAACGCGGTCTGCGGTTCCAGCATGATTCCTATGCTGACCCTCAGTATTCCCGGCGACGATGTAGCTGCATTGCTGATGGGGGCATTCCTGATCCACGGTCTGACGCCGGGCCCGATGATCTTCTTTGAGCATACCGAAACCATCTACGCGATCTTTGCAGGCTTTCTGATCACCGATCTGTTCCTGCTGGGTATTGCACGCTCAGGTTTCAGGTTCTTTGTGAAGATGGCGTCGTTGCGTCGTTACTACATCTTCCCCTGTGTGACTGTATTCGCCTTCACCGGCGCCTTCACCGCGGGCCAGAACATGGACGACATCCTGGTACTGATTGCCTTTACCGTCGTGGGCTACGGCATGCGCATGGTCGGGCTGAACCCGGCGGTGTTTATCATCGGCTTTATCCTGACACCGTTCCTGGAGCAGAACCTGGATCAGGCCTTCGCCATTGTCGGTACTGAGTATCACCTGCTGTTTGCATCACCGTTCTCCTGGGTGTTTATCGCACTGTCCGCATTCTTTGTTTACTCGAGCATGCGCATGAAACGAAAAGCTTCCAGACCCTCTGCTCCGGCACAGGAAAAAACCGCCTGAGCAGAAAAACATAAACCGTCCTTCGCAGGATCAGAACTCACAATTCGCTGTGCAACTTATCAGGGCACATCGGTGTGAAGAGTATTTAACCTAAAAAAAACAAACCAGAGGAAATAACTATGAAGAACCTCAAGAAATCACTGGCGACTCTGACCGCAGCCCTGGCCGTCACCCTCGGATCCGGTGCAGCAATGGCGGCCTACCCGGAGAAGCCGATCAACGTTATTGTCCCCTGGGGTGCTGGCGGTGATTCCGACCTGACGACCCGCATCTGGGCCGACGCGGTAGAGAAAGAGCTGGGTGTTCCGGTGGTCGTGATCAACAAAACCGGTGGCGGCGGTGTGGTTGGCACATCCTTCGTGGCCCGTGCTAAAGCCGACGGCTACACGCTGATCAATGCGGGTCTGAGTAACATGCTGGTGACGCCAAACTTCAGCAACACGCCTTACAACTTTGATACCTTTGAGCCCGTTGTAAAGTTCACCTCAGTACCGCTGGCAGTAGTGGTTTCTAAAGACAGCCCTTACCAGAACTTTGAAGAGTTTGTGGCTGGCGCTAAGAGCAAAAACGTTACTCAGGGATCCTGGGGCGCCTCTTCTTCCGGCACCATCATGGCAAACATCATTGCCAATCAGGCCGGTTACAAGGTTAAGTACGTACACGCCAAAGGCGCTGCGGACTCCATGGTTTCCGTGGTCGGTGGTCACATCGATTCTGCGGTCTCCTTCCCGCCGGCATTCGGCCCACACGTGAAGGCCGACCGTGCACGGGCACTGGTCATCGACCAGAAAATGGATGCCTTCCCGGGTGTTCCGACCTTCTCTGACTACGGCATCATGGGCAGCTTCGGCGGCTGGTCCGGCGTCTTCGCACCCAAGGGCGTACCTCAGGAAGTCATCAACAAGCTGACCAAAGCCACCGCAAAGGTCATGAAAGATCCCAAGGTTCTGGCAGCCTACGAAAACATCGGTGCACTGGTGGACTTCCGTCACGGTGCCGACTGGGTTAAAGACCTGAAGACAACCTACAACATCTACAAGGATGAAGCAGCACGCACCAGTAAGAAGTAACAACTCTGCATGATCTTCAACGGCGCCCGGCTCTGCCGACGCATCCGGGCCGCCGTCTGTCTTTTTCCCGCTTTCCCCCCATCCCATCGTCGTTCAGAAGCCGCTGAAGCAGCGCTTTAAAACGGCTCAGATTCTGCCTTTTCCTGCCAGTGGCTGATCGCCAGCTCGGGCTACCGGCAGACAGCAGGTTCCCCTGGCTGCAGCTGTTGCTATGCGCTCCGGTTCCGCATATAACATAATTCAGGCGCTTATCTTTTTAGCCACTCATCAGCTGGATTAATATTCGAAGGCACAGTAATGAACCTCAAGCAGATGGAAGCCTTTCGCGCGGTGATGCTGACCGGATCGGTCTCGCAGGCCGCCAAGCAGCTGTATCGAACCCAGCCGGCGGTGAGCATGATGCTCAGCTCGCTGGAAGAGGAGATCGGCTTCGAACTGTTCGAGCGCCGTAAGAAGCGGCTCTACCCGACCCCCGAAGCCGATTACCTCTACAAAGAGGTGGAGGAGATCTTCGCCCGGATCAACGACGTCAGCCAGACGGTACAGGACATCCAGAACAAGCAGTACGGATTCCTCCGCATCGGCTGCATGCCAGGCCCCTCCACCTTCTTCATCCCCGACCTGGTGGCGGACTTTCTCGACCACCACCCCAAGGTGCAGGTCTCATTGCAGACCCGCACCTCCAAATCGGTCAGGGAGTGGGTGGCCTCCAGTCAGTATGATATCGGTCTGGCCGAAGCCTCATCCCAGGAACCGGGTATCGATAACGAAATCTTTACCATGTCCTGCGTCTGCGCCCTGCCTGCCGATCACCCGCTGGCCGTCCACGAGCTGATTACGCCGGAGCTGCTGGATGCCGAACCGCTGATCACCCTGCACCCCGATCATATGACCTTTCACGCCATCCAGGCCGCCTTTGAGGATGCCGGCTACCGAATGAACGTGCGCCTGCAGACCCGTTTCTTTATTCCCGCCTTTCGTTTTGTCGAACGGGGACTGGGAATCTGCATTATGGATCCGCTGTCCATCAACAGCTACTGCTCCTATGCCCGCCCCGGTAAGATCGCGTTTCGTCGCTTTGAACCTGACATACCCCTCAAATTCGGCATTCTCTACCCCGCTGCATCACCCCGTTCCCGAATAACCCGGGAGTTTTCCGAACAGCTCACCGAACGCATTCTGGAGGTGGGCGCCGGCACCGACCGCCTGCTCAGCTGGTAACAACTCATTATTTGCCACAACGGCCACAGAGACTCAGCACCGGCAAAAGTGAGCCAGTCTGACCACCTGTAAACAGTGGTTATCCCCTGCCAGAGCCCGCTCTCCGACGGGGGATTCACCCAATAGTCCAGGCTGGCCCCATCGATTACCCGACCTGGCCCCAATGGTGGCCAAAAAGTGGTTCTAAACAAGAAACACGCCAGGGTTGAAGATAAAACCACGATCAACATCACTTGATTGTCGTTTTCTGAATCAGAGACCAGCCTGCAGAGGCAACGACCTCCGCAGCCGGTATCAGGCAGTTTCAGAAACAAATGTATGGGATGGCTGGAGCAGCCATTGGGCCAGGCAACATATGACGCAATGGCTGTAAAAAATAATAAAGTCCACGCCCCCATAGCGAATGGACCTACAAACCGGAGCTACTTATGAATCATAAGAACAAACTAGCGAAAGTGCTTTCCCTCTCCTTAGCCGTGGCTGTTACCGCCGGCGCCAGCGTCGTTGCTCAGGCAAAGACGTTCAAGGTTGCTGTTGGTGACGGTGCTGGTGGTACTCAGCACGAGCTGGGCAAGAAGTTTGTCTCCTCCCTGGAAGCAAAAACCGGCGGCAAGCATACCGCTAAACTGTTCCTCAACGGCCAGCTCGGCAGCGAGCAGGACACGGTCAACGATGCCGCTATCGGTACCCTTGATTTCTCTATCCTCGCTATCAACAACGTTACTCCGTTCTCACCCACTGTTGGTGTTCTGACCCTGCCTTACATGATTCAGAGCCTGGATGACGCTGTTAAGCTGACTCAGGGTTCCGTTGGTAAGGAACTGGTCGATAACACCCTGCGTGACGCCGGCGTACGTATCATCGGCTGGGCTTACTCGGGTTTCCGGGTACTGACCAACTCCAAGCGTCCGATCACCACTCTGGAAGATCTGAAAGGTGTTGTGGTTCGTGTTCCCAAAAACGAAATCATGATCGACACCTACAAGGCCTGGGGTATCAACCCGACGCCGATGGCCTGGTCTGAGACCTTCACCGCTCTGCAACAGCGCGTTGTCGACGGTCAGGACAACCCCTATATCACCAACTACGCGATGAAGTTCGATGAAGTACAGAAGTACGTCACCAACATTCGCTACCTGTTCTCCATTGAGCCGCTGATCGTTTCTGAAGCCGTGTTCCAGGACCAGAAGCCTGCAGTTCAGAAGGCGATTCTGGAAGCCGGCGCCGCTGCCACCGAGCACAGCGCAGCCTGGCTGAAAGATCAGGAAGCGAACATCAAGAAAGAACTGGCCAGCCGCGGCATGGAGATCTCTGATCCTGCCAACGGTGAAAAAGAGTGGATCGAAAAGGCTACAGCTACCGTATGGCCTAAGTACATCGACAGCATCGGCGGCAAAGCTAAGCTGAACGCCGTACTGAAGACTCTCGGCCGCGACGGCGTTTAATCAGCACAAGCTACTGATTTAACTGGCAATACCCGGCACTCTGCGCTGTAATTAAAAGGCTCCTGTTCGCAGGAGCCTGTGGCCAGAGTGCTTCTATACTCTGAAATAACTATAACCGCACTACAGCAAGGTTCAGGATGAACCCGAGCGACGCAGAGTCGCGGCGAATTGCTCGCAACTCCCGGTCGATAGCCGTTCCCATGAGCCGTTATCACCAGCCACCGGACGCTACTTCCGGTCACCGGGCGAACAGGAGACTGGATCATGTCTAAATCAGGTTTTTTGCATTTCCTCGATAATATCGAGAGCTATATCTGCCGAACACTGCTCGCGGTGTTTGTGTGTCTGCTCTTCGCACAGATTGTGTCCCGGGAAGTATTCTCCCACTCACTGTCCTGGACCGAAGAGCTGGCGGTGTATATGTTTGTCTGGTTCGTATTTTTCGGTGCCAGTTACGCCGCGAAATTGTCAGCGCACAACCGCGTCACCTTTCATTTCAAGCTGTTGCCGCCGAAGGTAGCGCTGTGGTCGGAAGCCCTTGCAGACCTGATCTGGATCGCCTTTAACTGCTACTTCGTCTATCTCGCCTACGATTTCGTCTTTAACCGTATGAACCTGTTCTGGAAATCCCAGACTCTGGGTGTACCTATGAAGTACATCTACCTGATCCTGCCGATCGCCTTCAGCCTGATGACCATCCGCATTATCCAGGTCAACTATTACAAGCTGATCAAAGGCGTCGATATTCGTGATCCCGAGTCACTGGAGCTGGAATCCATCATCGAAGGAGATGAACTCGAAGAGCACAAAAAAACAAAAAACCAGGAACGTGACGTCGCCTGATAGCGGAGCAGAATCATGGCTGAATCAACAATTGTAATGATCCTGTTCGGATCATTCCTGGCCCTGCTGTTGCTGGGCGCCCCTATTACTGTATCTCTCGGCGTTTCGGCGCTGGTCTCTTTTCTCTATCTGGGCGAGAATCCCATTAAGTTTGTCCAGATCGCCTTTACCTCGGTGGGTTCCTTCCCGCTGATGGCGCTGCCGGCCTTTATCCTCGCCGGGGCACTGATGGAAGCTGCGGGCATATCCAGACGGCTGGTTAACCTGGCTGAAAGCTTCGCCGGCCCCTTCACCGGTGGCATGGCAGCGGCGGCTGTACTGGCCTGTATGTTCTTCGGCGCCATTTCCGGTTCCGGTCCGGCCACCACCGCCGCAGTGGGCATGCTGATGATTCCGGCCATGGCCCAACGAGGTTATGACCGTGGCTATGCGGCAGCGGTAACCGCCTCCTCCGGTGGCCTGGGTATCGTTATTCCGCCTTCGATTCCGATGGTTATCTTCGGCATCTCCGCCATCGGCCTGACGGTGCCGGCTGAAGCGATCGCCAAACACGGCAGCTTCCAGACCGTCTCCATCACCAAGCTGTTTATCGCCGGCTTCCTGCCTGCGCTGGTAATCTCCGGCTGCCTGCTGATTCTGAACTACTTCCGTTGTAAGAAGGCGGGCTATACCGGCACCACCGAAGGCTGGTCCGTATCCCAGATCGGCACCGCGTTTAAAACGGGTTTCTGGTCGGTACTGGCACCGCTGGTCATCCTCGGCGGTATCTACACCGGCTTCTTCACCCCGACAGAATCGGCCATCGTGGCAATTTTCTACACCCTGATGGTCGGCTGGTTTATCCACAAGGAGCTGACCTGGAAAGATCTGGTTCACTCGCTGGAAACCACCACCTGGTTGTCCGGTCGGGTACTGCTGATCCTGTTCACCGCCACCGTGTTTGGTCGTCTGCTGGTGGAAAATCAGATTCCGGCCATCATCGCCGAGTCCATGCTCAGCCTGACCCAGAACGTCTACCTGATCTGGACCCTGATTATCGGCTTCCTGCTGTTTGTCGGTATGTTCATGGAGACCCTGGCGGCGATCATGATCCTGACCCCGGTGCTGCTGCCGGTCACCTACAATCTGGGAATCGATCCGATCCATTTCGGTGTCGTGCTGATCTGCTGCCTGTCTATCGGCTTTGCGACGCCGCCGCTGGGTGAGAACCTGTTTGTTGCCTCCGGTATCTCAGACACGGCGCTGGAAGACATTACTTCGAAGGCACTGCCCTTTGCCGCAGTTTCGGTAATCGCCGTATTTATTATCGCCTTCTTCCCTGAGATCTCGCTGTTCCTGCCCAGGTTGCTTGGGTACTAGACAGACCCGGCGGGATCGATGCTGACCACGGCATCGATCCCGCCGGAGCCGGGTTCTGAGAGCGGACAAAAGCAGGGGACGCCTCCCCTCCAGATAAGGAAGACCGAATATGCTGCCTGAAATTAAACGCATTCTTTACTGCACCGACCTGTCAAAAAACGCGTCATACGCCTTTAAGTATGCCGCCTATCTGGCTAAGAAGACCGGTGCCGAAATCCATATTCTGCATGTGGTGGAAAAACTCTCCAACGACGCCCGCATCACTCTGCAGACCTATGTGATGAGTTCAAAAAGCCGGGAAGAGTTTCTTAACCACCGGGTCGGTCACGCCGAAGAGCTGCTGATGCACCGACAGGATTATTTCTGGGATGTACTGGCACCTTCTGAGAAAGAAGTGCGTAAACAGATCGCCTCGATCGACATCGTCGAGCACTATCCGGCGGAGAGCATTCTCAAGCGCTCTAAAGAGATCGATGCCGGCCTGATTATCATGGGTGCCCATGAAAAGGGACTGATGCACACCTTCCTCGGCAGCGTCGCCAAGAGCGTGCTGCGCCGCTCGCGCATTCCTACCATGATCGTGCCTCTGCCGGAAAAGGCAGAGTTTAAGGAGTGATCCGAGCGATCCTTATGGTCGAAGCTGTATCCTCGGATGCAGCTTCCCCTCCCCTCTTACAGCCCCTGTTTCCGGCCCGCTGCCCCGATCGCTTAAAGAGCTGAAGCCGCGGCTGCAGCTGTCACAAATAGTCTGGAAATCCGGAAAGTCCTGACAGCGGTTATCGCAGGGCATCACTGTCAGTTGTTAAGGACCTCAGCAGGCTCCGGGTTCCGGCGACAGCATCAGACTTTCAGCGGCCTGACAGAAACTCCCGATCTCCAGCTCGCTCTTCTGCGGTGATCCGCAATCCCTGAACAGCAGGCTTTCCAGCTGCTCTGCCGGTACCGGTCGGGAGAAGTAGAACCCCTGCAGCAGATCACAGCCAGCCTGCAGACAAAGCTGTCCCTGGCTTGCCGTTTCCACCCCTTCCGCCACCACCGCCAGTTTCAGCGCCTTAGCCATAGAGGTTACTGCCTTAAAGAAGCTGGCGTCCTGCTCCCGATGTTCGATCTCCCGCACAAAGGAACGGTCAATTTTCAACGTACTGATCGGAAATACCCGCAGGTGATTGAGAGAGGAATAACCGGTACCGAAGTCATCTACCGAGATGGCGATCCCCCGCTGCACCAGCCGCTCCAGCAGCACCGCCGCTTTTTCCGGTTCGGCAAACAGCATACTTTCGGTCAGCTCCAGCTCCAGCGTACCGGACATCAGGTCGCTGCTGACCAGCGCCTCATCAACCGTGGCAAGCAGACTGCCTTTGCGCAGCTGAACCGAAGAGAGGTTAACGGCCAGGTTCAGCTGCCGTCCGGTTCCGGCCAGCTTTCGCTGCCAGCCGGCCACCTGCCTGCAGGCCTCCTGCAACACCCAGCCCCCGATCGGTTCGATCAGTCCCGAATCTTCGGCGATGCCGATAAACTCACCGGGATGCAACAGCCCCCGCTCCGGATGCTGCCAGCGCACCAGCGCCTCAACCGCCTCGATCTCTCCGGTGGCTGTCACCTGAGGCTGATAGTGAATAACAAACTGTTGCTCTTCCACCGCCTTACGCAGATCTCTCTCGATCTGCACGCGCTGCTGAATATCGTTGTGCAACAGCGGTGTATAGTAATGAACCTGATTGCGGCCGATATCTTTAGCCCGATACATGGCAATATCGGCGCACTTCATCAGTCCCTCAACGCCCTCGCTGCAGACTGTCAGGGTAGCGATGCCGATACTGGTCGTTACATGGATCTCCGTCCCCCTCAGGCTGATCGGAGTCGCCAGCGCATCCATCAGCCGTCGGGCCAGCTGACTGATCATCACCGTCGATATGATGTGCCAGCACTGCAAACTCATCGCCGCCGAGCCGGCTCAGCAGATCCCCTTCGCGCACTACCCCGGCCAGCCGATCAGAGACTTCACGCAGCAGCTGATCACCGGCATCGTGGCCGAGCGTGTCGTTAACAGATTTAAAGTTGTCCAGATCCAGTAGCAACAGGGCCAGATTCTCGTCGTAACGACGGGCCCGTGAAATGGTACTGCGCAGCTGTTTTTCAAAGAAATAGCGATTGTGCAGCCCGGTCAGCTGGTCCCGCTGGGCCAGATCCCGCAGTTTTTCATGGCTGCGGCGCAACTCCATTTCCAGAGCATGGCGCTGACGAGCATGAGAAATGGCTCTGAGCAGGTGCCGGGAGTTGAGCTCCTGCTTTAACAGAAAATCCTGAGCCCCCGCCTCAATGCATCGGGCGGCCAGCTCTTCGTCTTCACAACCACTGAGCATGATGATCACGGTGCCGCTGGCACGGTTTACCCGCAGCAGGCGCAACACCTCCAGGCCATCATTGTCAGGCAGCCGGTAGTCCAGCAGGATGGCATCAAAATGGTGGTCTTCCAGTTGTCGGAATCCTTCCGCGGCGGTGGCCGCTTCGATCACGGTAATCGGCTGTGCCGACTGCTTCAGCACACGTATCGCGGCCATCCGGTCAAGCTGATCATCATCTATGAGTAGCAGCTTCATAAAATTCAGGCCTCTTCAGGCTGAGAATGAGGTAATTCAACCACTCGCCAGTAGTGGTCCAGCATTCTGATCATTTCGATAAACCCGTCGCCCACCTGTTTCTTAAGGATATAACCGGCAACATGCTGGCGGTAAGCTTCCGTTTTATCCTCGTCTGCTTTAGAGGTGGTCATAACAAAGACGATCGAGTCACTGAGTTCTTCATCCTTCCGAATTTCACTGAGGAATTCGAGCCCGTTCATCGTGGGCATATTCAGATCCAGCAGAATCAGATAGGGTCGTGGAATGCGGTCTTCTTCGCGCAGCATCTGCAGCGCATCGGCTCCGTTACGGGCACGATAAAGCGGATTCAGGATCTTGAGCTTTTTCAGCGCCCGCTCCACCCCCATGGCATCGACGTCGTCATCTTCAACCAGCAGGACTGAAACCTGGTTGTATCTGTCAGCAGTACTACTCATTCAGCTGTTTCCTCAGTGCTTCTTCATCAGGCCAGGTAAAACGAACACGGGTACCGCGTTCACCATCCGAGGAGAGGGCAATCTCTCCTCCGTATAAACTGACTATTTTCTCCACCAGAGCGAGACCGATGCCACTGCCCTCCACCTCGTCCCGGGGCCGCAGTGTCTGGAACATGCCGAACACCCGGCTGTGGTGCGCAGGATCAATACCGGGGCCATCATCGGTAACCGCGAACTGATAACCTCCGCTGATCTTCTCCACGCTGACCCGGATACAGCCCTGCAGTCGGTCATGATGCTTGATCGCATTACCGATCAGATTCTGCAGCACCTGTTCCAGCGACAACCGCAGGGTATTCAGCACCGGGAAGTCCCCTTCGCAGATCAGACTGAATCCGGGCGGTGGCGCGAGGAAATTAAAACTCTCCTGAACCAGTGGCGCGGTCTCGACCCGGCTCAGTTCAGCCCGGGTACGCCCGACCCTTGAGTAGGTCAGCAGGTCATCCAGCAGCCGCTCCATCCGATCGACCCGGCTGCGCATCAGCTTCAGATGATGAATGGCCTCGGGAGGTGCATCTTCGCCGAGGTCCTCCTCGATCCAGGAGGCCAGCTGCTCGATCCCCCTTAACGGCGATTTCAGGTCATGGGAGGCAACATAAGCGAAACTGTCCAGCTCCCGATTACTGCGCTGCAACTGATCAACATGATCTTCCAGCTCGTCGTTAACCTTCTCCAGCGATAACCGTTGCCGGTGCGATGAGTTAATCAGCTGGCTCAGCGTCCGCCCCAGGGTGTTGTACTCTTTGATCAGCCCGGACTGCACATGCATGTCCCGGCCGTCATTAATGGTGTCCTTAGCCAGCCCGATCAGCCGCAGTAACGGACGGACAGCCACTGCGATCACCAGCCAGGTGATCACCAGCGAGATCAGGACGATGATCAGGGTCTGGGTCAGCCCCTGGGAAAAGTACTGCTCTTTCAGCTCCTGAAAGGAGGCCGAAGAGATCAGGGTCAGAAACTCCAGCTCAGACAGCTCTCCACTCAGTTGCAGAAAATAGCTGCCCACCACAAACTGATCCCGACGGCCGAAGGATTCGACCGCGTCGGACCCGATATTACTGAAATAGTCGCTGAGCCCCAGTGAACTGTCGGTACTGTCTGCCAGCAGCTGATTCCGGTATCGCAGGGCAATGCCGGGAACGCCGATGTAGCGTCGGGCTTCGTTAAGCATCTGCAGCTTTCCGGACAGCACCAGCCCTCCCACCATCGAACCGGTCAGTTGGCCGCTTTCGGCGTCGATCATCGGTTCCTTTCGCAAGGCGATTATCTGCAGCTTACCGGCCACGGCCAGTGGAAACAGATACCAGCGACTGTTGTCCATCTCGCTCAGTGGCAACGCCTGCAGGCCATCCGGGTTGCTGAAGAAAGGTGAGCTGGAATCAACCCAGATCCGATCATCGCGCAGCAGAAACAGCAGCTCAAGATTATTTCCGATCGGTGAGTTGTAGAGCCGGTCCAGGTGGTCGGCGGCCTGTTCGCGACGTCGCTGGAAAACCGAGCGGGTCAGCATCAGATCGCTGGCGAAATGCCCGATCAGCAGTTCTGCCCGCCCCAGCTGATTATCAAAAAACAGCTGTAAACTGGTGTGGGTCTGACGAGTCAGGTTACCGATTTCGTTATCGATCGTCTGTTCGGCGATTTTCGAGGTGGACCACAGCTGAATCGCGGCGGCCGCCAGGAACGATACCAGGGTCAGCACCAGGATGACCGGAAACAGCCGCAGTCTGAGTCTGCCGAACATCGCAGTCATGGTCAGTTAAACACCCTCATCATTGCTGCCATCATCAGTTAACACCGGAGTAGCGGAAGGCGCGTCGCTTCAGACGCTCGACTTCTTCGACCGAAGTCTCTTTGGTAACCAGTTCGAAATCGCCGGAATAGATAGTGGGAACCTGATTTCCCCTGCCCTGAAGATCCAGCTTGATCGCTTCAGCCATGGCAACACCGTTGTCATCATTCATCCGCATCACTGTAACATCGAGGCGTCCTTCCCGCAGCGCTTTCAGCTCCGCACTGCCTCCTCCCCAGCCGTTCACCAGAACCTGTCCCTGCCGGCCCTGCTCGCTGATAACGTCGCTGACACCGAGCGCCACATCGGTGGAACAGGCGTAAATGAAATCAAGATCAGGTTGCGCCTTCAGAGCCTTGCTGGCGCCCTGGTAGGCGCTGGCCCGGGTGGCGTCGGTATAGTAAGCACTGGACAGCCGGGGTTCAGCCCCCTGGCGCATAAACTCGATAAAGCTGTCCCCCCGGGCTTCACTTACATAACCCGGCGCCCAGTAAATCAGTGCGTAATCCTCTGCCTGTGGCAGCCGCTGCCGATACCAGTCGGACAGCAGCCGGGTCCCTTCCACATGATCGAAGCCGACATAGAGGAATGGCTGGTGTTCCCCCCAGGCTCTGATCGGCGTGGTGATATTCTGGAGGATCAGCTTCGGCCTGCCAGCGGCGATAATCCGTTCGATGATGCTGCGGTGACGCCGGGCATCAAGGGTAAAAATCAGGTAATCGGCATCCTGCCTGAGTGCTTCAACGATCTGCTGCGCCTGCTCCTTCAGCGCCACCGCCGGCCGGGTGTAGTGACTGCTGAGCTGATAATCGATGCCCAGCTCCTGCATACGCGCTTCGAATGAACTGAGGCTTCGCCGCCAGTAATCTGAAACCTGTTCACCCGGGTAGATAACCGAAACACGGAGCGGGCGTTCAGTGTTGCTGGCAACAGGTCGGGCCGGGCTGCGGACCTGGTCGGCAAAGCGGGTGCTGAGCTGTCGTTGCTCTGGATGAGCGGCCAGAAACTCCTCCACCATCCAGTAATCGCGATTCCCTGCCTGCAACGGGATACTCAGGATCAGAGAAAACAGAATGAACAACAGCTTACTGAGTGAACGAGCTATCATCAGAGCTTCCTTCAATTGGTAACCGGTACTCAACCGGGTTCCCGGAACAGATCAGAACCCGGACTCCTGATACAGCGAAACAACAACTATCGGAAGTGCCGCCCCATCCTAACGGCCTGGTCTTTTACTGTAAAGCTTTGAATAAAAACAGCTTTATTAGTCTTTTTTGATAAATATAGAATCATACTCACGACAGAATCTGACATCGTCCGCAACTCGTCCGAGCGGGACCCGAATACTATTATCCGGCGCTTCAGCCACCATGAATGCCCCCCTGCGGTACTCACGATGGCAGCCGCAGCGGTCACCCATCGGCAATCGACGGCCAATAAAAAAGGAGAACGGATCGCTCCGTTCTCCTTTTTCTGCAATAGCTGTTGCATGCCCCCTCATCGGCGGCGTATCAGCCGGTCTGATTTACAGCTTCGGACCAGCGGCAACCAGCGCCTTACCGTTTTCGGTATCGGTGAAGCGGTCGAAGTTCTCGACGAAACGACCGGCCAGGTCACGAGCCTTACCATCCCACTCGCTGACATCGGCGTAAGTGTTACGCGGATCAAGAATCTCGGCGTCCACGCCTTCAATCGCGGTCGGTACCGCCAGGTTGAAGTAAGGCACTTCAGAGAATTCACCATTCTCGATGGAACCATCGAGAATGGCGTCGATAATAGCCCGGGTCGCTTTAATACTGATACGCTTGCCGGTGCCGTTCCAGCCGGTGTTGACCAGGTAGGCTTCTGCACCGGAGGCCTTCATCCGCTTGGTCAGGACTTCGGCGTACTGGGTGGGGTGCAGACTCAGGAAGGCGGCACCGAAGCAGGAGGAGAAGGTCGGGGTCGGCTCGGTGATACCACGTTCGGTTCCGGCCAGCTTAGCGGTGAAACCGGACAGGAAGTAGTACTCGGTCTGCTCAGGAGTCAGCTTGGAAACCGGCGGCAGTACACCGAAGGCATCGGCAGTCAGAAAGATAACTTTGGTAGCGTGACCCGCTTTGGAAACCGGCTTAACGATGTTGTCGATATGGTGGATCGGGTAGGAAACCCGGGTGTTTTCGGTCTTGGAACCGTCGTCGTAATCGATCTTACCGTTCTCATCAACCGTAACGTTTTCCAGCAGCGCATCGCGACGGATAGCGTTGTAGATATCCGGCTCGCTCTCTTTGCTGAGGTTGATGGTCTTGGCGTAGCAGCCGCCTTCAAAGTTGAAGACGCCGTTGTCGTCCCAGCCATGCTCGTCGTCACCGATCAGCTCACGCTTGGGATCCGTGGACAGCGTGGTTTTACCGGTACCGGACAGACCGAAGAAGACCGCCACGTCACCGTCCTTACCCTTATTGGCGGAGCAGTGCATGGAGGCGATACCATTCAGCGGCAGGAAGTAGTTCATCATCGAGAACATACCCTTCTTCATCTCACCGCCGTACCAGGTGCCGCCGATCAGCTGCATCTTTTCAGTCAGGTTGAAGGCAACAAAGTTCTCGGAGTTCAGCCCCTGCTCTTTCCAGTCGGGGTTGGTGGTCTTGGCACCGTTCATCACCACGAAGTCCGGCTCGAAGTTCTTCAGTTCCTCTTCGCTCGGACGGATAAACATGTTCTTCACGAAATGAGCCTGCCAGGCCACTTCGGTCAGAAAGCGAACTTTCAGACGGGTGTTTTCGTTAGCACCACAGTAAGTATCAACAACAAACAGACGCTTGCCGGACAACTGCTCGGTGATGACGTTCTTCAGCTGATTCCAGGTGTCAGTGGAGATCGGCTTGTTGTCGTTTTTGCCCTGGTCAGCCCACCAGATGGTGTCACGGGTGGTGTCATCTCTGACGATGTATTTATCTTTGGGTGAACGGCCGGTAAAGATACCTGTATCAACTGCAACCGCACCGGACTCAGTGACAACTCCCCTTTCATAGCCCTCGGCACTCTGCCGGGTTTCCTCTTCAAACAGCAGTTCGTAGGAAGGGTTATAAACGATTTCCTGCGTATCTTGGATACCGTATTTAGAGAGATCCAGTTCGGGTTTCACTGTTGACATTTCTTCCTCCGGAGAGTGTGAGCTCTCACGTCGTATGGCTAACAAAATAGGGGCAAATTCTTTCTGTACTGGCAGGCGATCTCGCTGTGACCTGAGAGGGTTCACCAACCCGAGCTCAGATTTCCTGATCGCTTCTTATGTTTCCTGATCGCTTCAAACGATTTCTTCTGAACCTGAATTTGTTGAATATTTTCGACAAATTAAGTTTTTTTTACACGAACCAGTGCAGTTTTTTCCGTGGACGCGATGATAAGACATTACGCGCCCGACGTCTTGGTAAATTGGCGACTATCTGCGAAATTTATGACAAAGTTCTGCAAATTTTCCGACCAGCGATTCGGCGATAATTTACATTCAGACTGGCTGAATTTTCGTCCCCGTTGCGAAGCGCCTGAAGGGGCTCCAAAATTTCAGAGCACATATGATATCGTCAGTTTTAAATGATATCCATTACCAATAAGTCAATCGACAGGGAGCCAGATCAGCCCACCCCCGACAACATCGCTCAGATCTCCGTGAACCGCTTTCACCCCTCACCGAACGGTCCGATATTCTGCTCCTGGCCAAGAAAGTTGATAAAGGTCTTCATCAGCGTGCTGCTCTGACCGGCAGGCCAGGTCACCAGCGACAGGCGCCGACTCAGATCCAGCGGTGTGTTCAGGACCACCAGTTCACCGGTTGCCACCTCTTCAGCCACCGACAGCCGCGACAGACAACCGATACCCAGCCCCGCTTTGACCGATTGCTTGATGGCTTCCTGGCGGTTCAGGGCCATGGCGGTGGGCACCTGCCCGCCGACCCGCTCAATGGCCTGGTCGAAGATAGCCCGGGTACCGGAACCACTTTCCCTTAATACCCAGCGTTGTCCGGCGATCTGCCCGGTCGTCAGCCGACCGCCTGCAGCCAGCGGATGCTGAGGGTGACAGAACACTTCCAGCCGGTCCTCCTGCCAGGGCGTTATCTCCAGCCGTTTGTGCTGAGCCGGCCCTTCAATCATGCCGATATGAGCCTGTCCTTTCTCCAGCTTTTCGATCACCCTTCGCGTGTTGGCAATCTGCAGATCCGGTTCCACACCGGGATAGCGTGCAACAAACCCGGCCAGCAGTTTTGGTAGCAGATAGCAACCGATGGTAACGCTGGCCGCCACCCGCAGATGTCCGCTCACCAACCCTTTTTCCGGCGCCTTCAGTCCGCCGACCAGATCGATAATGTCACGGATCCGGGGCAGCACCTGCTGGCCTGCGTCAGTAATCAGCAGCTCACGGCCGGCCCGGTTAAAGAGCGGATAGTCCAGCGCCGTTTCAAGCTCTTTCAGCGCCTGACTGGCCGCCGACTGACTCAGCGCCTGTTCATCGGCCGCGGCTGTCAGCCGCCCCAGCCTGGCAGTGGCTTCGAATATTTTCAGTTGTCGCAGAGTTACGGCCATTGTTCGGTTTTACTTATGTTTAATATTAAAAACATCCATTTTACTAAATAGCAGATCCTGCCCAGAATGTCAGCCATTGCTCTGTTAACCCTGTTAAGTGAAGCCGCCGACATGTCATTAGTAATAGCCCTGCCCCTGATTGCTCTTGCCGCCACGCTGCTGGCCCGCATCCCCGAGGTTGCCCAGTTCGGTCTCAGCGCCCTGCCGCTGGCCATCGTTATCGGTATTGTTTTTGGCCATATCAACCGCCGGACGCCCGATGAAAAAGAGGTGGCCTTCACCCGTTTCTGTCAGCAGAAACTGCTTCGTACCGGTATCATCCTGTTCGGTTTCGGCCTCAGCTTTCAGCAGATTATGGCGGTTGGCTGGCAGGCTCTGGTGCTGGACGCCATTGTTATCAGCACCATATTCGGCGTTGGTACCTTCGTCGGCATGCGCGTCTTTAAATTGCATCGCGATGTCGCCATCCTGACCTCGGCCGGCAGCGCTATCTGTGGCGCAGCGGCGGTACTGGCCACCGAATCGGTACTCAGGGCCCGTCAGCAGCATGTCACCATCGCGGTGGCGACGGTGGTCCTGTTCGGCACCATCGCCATGTTCAGCTACCCGCTGATCTATCAGTTCACCGACATGAGCGAACAGGCCTTCGGTATCTACATTGGCAGCACGGTTCACGAAGTGGCACAGGCCGTCGCTGCCGGCGAATCTGTTGGCGGAACCGCTCTGCAGAACGCCGTCGTTGTTAAACTGATCCGGGTAATGATGCTGGCCCCCTTTATCCTGATGCTGAGCATGGCGCTGACCCGCAGCAGCGCCGCCGGTACCGGCAGAGGCAAGATCACCGTACCCTGGTTTGTGTTCGGCTTTATCGCAGCCGCCGGCGTCAACAGCCTGATCGAGCTGCCAGAAATGGTACTGACCGGCTTTAGTCTTGGCAGCCAGTTCACCCTGGCGATCGCTATGGCGGCACTGGGAACCCAGACCCAATGGAAGACCATCAGACAGGCGGGCCCGAAACCCATGATCCTGTCGCTGATTCTGTTCTTTATGTTGATCTTCGGGGGTTACTTCCTCAACGAATGGCTGATTCCCGCCTGATCTGAACCTCGCCATGATTCACGCCGCAGCCGACCGGGCCTGTTCCGGAACGGCCGCGGCGTTTTGCTGTCCGGCTCCCGCAGCCCGAAATCAGCTACTCTTCAGACAGGGATTTAATATCCGATCGACAGTGTTCTCTCTCGCGGAGGCGGTATCATGTCGAAACAGTTTTCAGCGCTCAGCCTGCCGGACCGACAGCTGCAACATGCCTGGTTACTGGCCAGGGTCGCCACCGGCCATCCGGAATCGGCCCACCTGCTGCTGAGCCGTGTACTCCGGGATTTCGCACGCCAGTTGCTTGCTAACGTGCCGGAACTGCGACTGCAACGCTTCTATATCTTTCTGGAAGGCGCCATCCTCGACTGGCATAACGGTCGATTCCTGTCAGGGCGGAACCTGTCCGACAACCGGGAGCCGGAAGCCTCTTCCCGGGCCCGGCAGGCGGGCCGGATGCTGCAAGACCTGCCTCTGCTGTCTCAGCAGAGCTATCTGCTGCAGCAACTGGTGGGATTTTCCCCGGAGACGACAGCGCTGATCCTGGGGCTGGAACGGCATCAGGTCCAGCACCCGCTGTTCCGACTGGTTGAAAATGCGCCCCATACCGAGCAGAAATCCCGCTACCGCTGCCTGCTCAGATCCTGTCATCAGGCCGTCAACGAGCTGCCGGGACTGATTGACGGGAAAACCTGCTTCCGACTACAGAGGCTCAGGGAACAGATGCTGACCAGCCCGCCGAAGCCGGAACTGATTCCACTGCAGCTATGGCAGCACTCGCTGTTCAGAAGCCTGCACGGTACCGGCGTAACCATGCTGATCGGGGCAGGAATATTTCTGGCCATCTCCGCCTTCATATAGGCGCTCGGACGAACATCCCCACAACGGACGGACAAACGGCGAACCGGGAGATCAGAAAGGAGATCGGTCCGCCAAGACGGCGAACCGGTTCTTCAAAATCGAAGATAAGGGAAAGAATGATAGTAAGGCTGATAAAACGGCAGACACCGGTCACGGTATCTGCATCGGTATTCGGGCAACAGATCTGCCCGGTTACCCGGCTACCCGTTCAGGGAACAGGCGCCTAAGGGGATTCTCGGGTCAGCCGGCAATGCCGACAAAATCGTAACGGGGTTGCTGCGCCGGTTTCTGCTGCTCGGGCATCGAAGCGCTGGCCGCCGCTGTTTTTTCCACGGTACGAAGCTCAGGGCTGTTCTGCTTCGTTGTCTCTTCGCGGTACTCGACTTTTGGCTGTGCGCTCATGATCAGTCTCCTCTTTGCTGGCACCTGCAGAACCCGGGGTCCTGTCTGTTAGCGGGCCACCGAGCTCATTGCTGGTGGTCTCCTGAATTCGTCCGGACTCCGCAATAGAGCCAGTTACGAATTTTTGATGGGGCCAGTATAACCACAGCTCCTTAGCATGTAATGGAATATTATTTAATATCCTTATAACTTTTTTCCGAATTTCTTCGTTAACCCGGTGAAAACGGGCCGCTGGTTTCTGGTCCCAGTCGCTCAGATCAGCTGGCTCTGTCAGCCTCAACCAGCCGGTCCTATAGTGTCCGGACTGCTCAGATTTTCGCTGAGCAGGGGCGCTTTTCGGAAACTGCAGCCCACCGGCATGAGCACACCTGCTGTCAGTTTATGAGGATCTGCTATGACTCAAACCACTTCAGATATCAATACACCGAGCCCTGAACTGCTGGATCGCTGGCACAGCCCTCACCCGGCCTTTTCATCCGGTAACGATCCCCGCAGCAGTGAAAGCGGTCTGCTGATGCTGTTCTACGGCAGCCTTCACAAAGCCTCCCGCTACAACTGGCTGAATGCCGGTCGCACTCTGGTGGACAAGACGTTCCTGCGCATCCTCTGGGCCGCTGAAGAGCTGGAGCCATTAAGCATCAGTTTTGATGAGGTGGCATCTAGAGTCGATGCTTTTATCCGCCAGCAGATTACTCCGATCTGGGATGAGCTGGATGAGCTGGACCATGAAGCCCGCCATCAGCTGGCCACCAAGCTGGTGGAGCAGGCGGCAACCGGGCTGTTTGGCAGCCAGACCAACGAAACAGCGGCCAGCCGGTTGATGTTCTTTCTCTGTCCACAACTACCGATATTCCCGATCAGTGCCGGTCATCTGCAGGTAGCCATGCAGCAGTGCCCTAACGCCGCCATTGACGGCTACGCCAGCTATCACAATGCCTGCCGGGGCCTGCTGGCACACAGCATGCCGAAAGTTTATCCGCAGTTGCCGCAGTCCCAGAGTGACTGCAACAACGAGCGACTGGCAATCAGCCAGCTGCTCTCCCAGAGCGACTGGTGGCCCCGCCGGGTGCTGTCGCAGCAACTGAAGGACCAGGGCCCGACGCTGGGCCTCAGCCCGGAGGCGTTCTGCCGCTCATCCGACGCAGGCCTTAACTGAACCCACAGATTTTCTGATCGCTGCCCCGGCAGCAAATCCCGTCTCTCTATAAGCCTCGCGCTTGTACCTCTTGCAGCATCCTCCGGATGCTGCTTTTTTTTGACTCGAAGATTTTTAACCGGCCGCCGCTGCACTATGCGCCGGGCCATTCCTTCGAGCAGGCCGACAGATCCGGCATCAGTTTCTGGGTGGATGGAAGGTAAATTCCTCCGGCGTGATTGTATTGGCAATGGTCTGTTTGATCCCCCGAGGAATATCCTCATCGCTATGGTGGTAGAGATCGCAGCGCTTCATCGCTTTACGAACATCGACATTCCGGCCCAGGTACTCAAATACCGTACGTGCAGCCCCCGGCTGATGGGCGCTGCAGCTGGATGCGCAGATCATCATCCCAGACAGGTAGCGATTATTGGGGCGGTAACTGGGCGTCAGAATAGTCTCGGAGATGGTGGAGTTAAGGGCCGGTTCCGACTCCACAATGAACAGACGATCGGCCAGCAGAAACACCAGACCGTGATACTTGATCGTCAGCCGGGCCCCGAGCAGTGGATTGTTGCCGCTGCAGCGCTCGATATGCTTCATATAGTAAATATCATTGTACTTATAGATCTTAACGAAGGAGCGAAAGATGTAGCCCGGGAAGCCAAAGGAGTAGAAATAGCGGTAGTAGTAGCCTTCGTAGCGCTCCAGTCCGCTGTTTGAACTGTTCAGCAGCGGCATGATAATACTCGCCAGATTCTCCGGAATCTGCGCCTCGTCCGAACCGCGCACCGGCGGTGCAACTTTGTTGCGGAATTCAGCGCTGTCATCGGTGATCTCCTCCGTCTCCACCCCAAAAAAATCGCAAATTTTCTTCAGGTTTTTGTAGGAGGGAAAGGCGCTGCCATTCAGGTAGCGATTGAACTGCTGGCGATTGATCTGCAGCCGTCGGCACACTTCCGAAATCGAGCTGTAAAAGCCGCACAGGAAATTCAGATTGGCTGAAAAATTGCTCAGGTCGGGCTCTTTATTCACGCCTCAACTCTCCAGAAAGACATTGTTTTTATTCTCTTTTACCCATGCAGCCACGTTCAGGTCCGCAACGCTGCAGACACCCGCCCCTCCACTGAGCGATGCCCCTTCTGCATACCGCCCCTGCAGGGCTGTAGCAGAGTGTAGCAGCCCCGTACAAAAAGCGTAATTGACGCCTCCGCTGCTCCGCTACAGCGTCACTTATGCAGCGATATAGCAACAACCCGAACAAGGTCGACAAATCCCTGGCGCGCACCTCCGATTGATAGTCTGGTCAGCAAATAACAATCATCAACGGAGAGTTCAATGTCCGCGCTCCAGCAATCGGCCAGCTCGCTCTGGCAACACACCGCCCCCTCCTGCCCCGCTCCTGCCGCACTTCAGGAGAGTATCAGGGCGGACGTCACCATCATCGGCGCCGGCATCACCGGTCTGCGGGCGGCACTGGAGCTGGCACAGAACAATGTCGACGTGGTCGTGCTGGACAGTCATGAGCCGGGCTGGGGAGCCTCGGGGCGGACCGGTGGCCAGGTGAACCCGCTGGCTCACGCCACCCCGGAGAAGATCATCCGCCAGCTGGGACCGGTATACGGCCCCCGTATGCTGGACAGCTATGTCAATTCCGGTAACGAGCTTTTCGACCTGATTAAACAGCATGGCCTGCGGTGTGACGCCGTTCAGAATGGCTGGCTGCGGGGAGCCCATTGCCGCTCCGCCACTCGAGAGCTGGAACAGATGCACCGGGGCTGGTCGGAGCTGGGACTGAAAATCAGCTTTGTCGAAGGCGATGAGTTGCACCGATTGTCCGGTTCCGGAGCCTACCAGACCGCGACCCTGGTCAATTCCGGCGGCTGCATTCAGCCGCTGGCCTACTCCCGTGAACTGGCCCGGGTAGCAACCGAAAAAGGCGCCCGTATCTTTGGTCACAGTGCCGTCACCAGGCTGCAGCCCGAGGGGTCGGAATGGCGGGTATCCAGCGACCGTGGCGATGTGACCAGCCATTGGGTGCTGTTCTGCACTAACGGCTACACCGACAACACCCTGAAGGGGCTCAGGCAGACCATCGTACCGCTGATCAGCGTACAGGCGGCAACCCGTCCGCTGACTGATTCCGAATATGCAGAGATCCTGCCCGAGGGCCATACGCTGTCGGACACGCGACGGGTGATCTATTACTGCCGCAAAGACAACCATGACCGCCTGCTGTTCGGCAGTCTGGGAATGGCAGAACACTGCACGAGCGCCGACCGCAGGCGTCTTCATCAGGGGCTGAAAACCGTATTTCCGCGGCTGTCATCCGACGACCTGGAGTTCTACTGGGGCGGACGGCTGGCCTTCACCCCGGAGGTGCTGCCGCATCTGCACGAACCTGCCCCCGGCATCCTGGCAGGGCTCGGCTACAACGGTCGCGGCGTGGCCATGGGCACGGTAATGGGGCGGATACTGGCAGAACGGGTCTGCGGCAGCCGTCCGGAAGATCTGGCCATGCCGACCACACCGTTCAGGTCCTTCGCCTTTCACCGTTTTCACAAGCTCGGTGTCTTCAGCGCCATCCGCTACTTCGAGATGCGCGACAGCCTGGACGTCAGGTTCGGCTGACGCCTCCCGGTTTCCATAACCACTCCTGCAACCCATGAGATGAGCACGACAAGATGATTACAGTTGAAACACCGGATAGCAGCGCCCTGGAAGAGATCCGTAAATGGCCGGTCTGGGAGAAAGAGCCCTGCAGCTTTGATGAAGACTACACCGCCAGGGAGCAGTTCTACATCCTCGAAGGCAGCGCCCGACTCTCTGTCGATGGAGAGCCTGCCTGTCCGATCAGCCCCGGTGACCTGGTCACCGTTGAAAAAGGGGTGCTGGTGCGCTGGCAGATCAGTACGCCACTGAAAAAGCACTTCAAATTTTTCTGAAGCCGGCCCTGAGGGTCGTCGAATCAGCCTGTCAATGTGCCGGGCTCAACAATAACAACAGGAGCATCACTCCATGACATCCCCGCAGAACTACCAGAACTATATCAACGGTGAATTCGTCACCGCCGCCTCCGGTCAGCAGCTTGAGGTGGTCAACCCGGCCAGCGGCGAACTGCTTTCCCGGGTGCCGGACAGCGGCGCCGAAGAGGTCGATCTGGCCGTTGAAGCGGCCCGACTGGCGCAGACCGACTGGGCCCGCAGGCCGGCGATCGAGCGTGCTGGCTACCTGCGACAGATCGCCACGAAGCTGCGTGATAACAGCGAGCAACTGGCCCGTACCATCAGCGCAGAGCAGGGTAAGGTTCTGCCGCTGGCCGAAGTGGAGGTGGCGTTTACCGCCGACTACCTGGACTATATGGCGGAATGGGCTCGCCGGATCGAAGGAGAGGTGATCACCAGTGATCGGACGGATGAAACCATTCTGCTGCAGCGCAAACCCATTGGCGTAATCGGCGGTATTCTGCCCTGGAATTTCCCCTTTTTCCTGATTGCCCGCAAGCTGGCACCGGCGCTGGTTACCGGCAATACCATCGTTATAAAACCCAGCGAAGAGACCCCCAACAATGCCTGTGAATTTGCCCGGCTGGTGGCCGAAACTGACCTGCCCGCCGGCGTCTTCAATCTGGTATGCGGACGGGGTGCCACCGGTGGCGCCCTCTGCGACCATCCCGATGTCGGCATGATCAGCTTTACCGGCAGCGTCGAAACCGGCAAGCGCATCATGGCCGCCTGCGCCAGCAACATTACGAAGGTTAATCTGGAGCTGGGCGGTAAGGCGCCGGCCATTGTCAGCCGGCATGCCGATCTGGATCTGGCGGTAAAGGCGATCCGGGATTCACGCATCATCAATACCGGCCAGGTCTGCAACTGCGCCGAACGGGTCTATGTCGACAGGGCCGTCGCCGACAGTTTCCTCGAAAAGCTGACCGGCGCCATGACGGAGACCCGCTACGGCAACCCGCTGACAGACGATGAAATCGAGATGGGACCGCTGGTCAATCGTCAGGGACTGGACAAGGTCGCGGCCATGGTCGACCAAGCCCGGCAGGAGGGTGCAACCGTGCTCTGCGGCGGACAGGTGGCCGATACCGGAAGTGGCCATCACTACCAGCCCACGGTGCTGGTAGTGAACAGCAATCAGCAGCAGATCATGCAGCAGGAAATTTTCGGTCCGGTGATCCCGGTCATGATTGTTGACAGCCTGGATGAAGCGCTGCAACTGGCCAACGAATCCGATTACGGCCTCACCTCCTCCATCTTCTCCCGGGATGCCGACGAAATCATGCGTGCCTGTCGCGAGCTGAAGTTCGGCGAGACCTATGTTAACCGTGAACACTTCGAAGCGATGCAGGGCTTCCATGCCGGTACCCGCAAATCCGGCATCGGAGGCGCCGACGGCAAGCACGGTCTCTATGAATACACCGAAACTCAGGTTATCTACTGGCAGTCCCACTGACCCCGGATTGAAACTCCTGATCCCACAGAGCGAGCCAGAGTCATGGAACATCCCGCAGAAATCGTCGAACAGGTACTGCAACAGGCCGAACAGGGACAGTCCGTCCCCGAGGTCTGCCACCGCTTCGGCATCACCGACACCAGCTTTTACAACTGGCGTCGGAAATACGCCGGTCTCAACGCGGCGGGTATCGAACGGAATCGACAGCTGGAGCGCGAAAACCGGGCGCTCAGACAGCGACTGGACAGGCTCAGCCTGGATAAGGCGGTGCTTCAGCATGTGATCGGAAGCGGTCTGAACGTCCGGCGCAGAAAGGCCCTGATGCCACAACTGCTCTGCCGCCATCCGATCAGCCGTCGCCGTGCCGGCCAGTTGCTGCAGCTGAGCGACAGCGCCACGAACAGAGTTCCCGACAGTTCTTAACCGGGCTTAACAACCCTTAAATCGCACTCGAATAACCCTGAATCGCCTGCCGGAGCAGGCTTCCATTTCGGTTGCAACAGCCGATAATTAAAGTCACAGAAAAGAGGCTAACGATGAAAACAATAATTAAGTCCAGAACCCCTGCGTTGCTGCTCAGCTGTGCGCTGCTGTTCAGCGCTCCGCTCACTCAGGCAGCCACCAAATTCAAGGTAGCCCTGGGCGGTGGCGCCGGTGGGGCCCAGCACGCCCTGGCGACCCGCTTTGTCGCGGAGCTGGAATCCGGCACCGACGGCAGGTTCAGCGCTGATCTGTTTATGAACAGCCAGCTGGGTTCCGAGCAGGATACCGTTAACGATGCCGCCCTGGGGCTGCTGGATTTTTCGGTAGTGGCCATCAACAACATCACTCCGTTCTCCCCCACCGTCGGCGTATTCACCCTGCCCTATATCATTCAGAATCTGGATGAAGCGGTGAAACTGACCCAGAGTAAAGCGGCCGAGGAGATGGTGGAGAACACCATCCGAGATGCAGGTGTGCGGATTGTCGGCTGGACCTTCTCCGGCTTTCGGGTACTCACCAATTCCAGAAAGCCGGTCAGGAACCTCGATGATCTGCAGGGGCTGGTAATCCGGGTGCCGAAGAACGAGATCATGATCGACACCTACAAAGCCTGGGGTATAAACCCGACGCCGATGGCCTGGGCCGAGCTGTTCACCGCTCTGCAGCAGAAAGTAGTCGACGGTCAGGACCTGTCCATCGTCGATATCGAGTCGGTCAAGTTCAACGAAGTACAGAAGTACATCTCCAACATCCACTACAACTTCCTGCTGGAACCGATGATCATGTCGGAGTCGGTGTTCCGGGAACAGCCCGAAGCGGTTCAGCAGGCGATCCTCGCCGCCGGCCAGAAGGCCACTCTCTACAGCGCCCAGTTTCTGCGCGAGAAGGAAGCCAGAGCCACCGAAAGCCTGCTCAGCAAGGGCATGGAAATGAACGACGTGGATGAGACCGAATGGATCGATAAAGCGACTGCCGGCGTCTGGCCTAAGTATTACGACAGCGTTGGCGGTAAGGACAAGATTAACAACGTGCTTCGGGTACTGGGTCGCGAAGAGATCTGAGTATTCTGATCATCAGGCTCCGTGTTTTCTGGTCAGCACAGATGTTGCCCGCCTCCGGCGGGCTTTTTTTGTCTTCGGATCAGGGCCTTACCGGATTCCGCCTGTTTGCCGCAAGCGGTGGCGTATCCAAACGCAAGTATCAGTGACTGCCCGAACTGAGATAGCGAAGCACCTCAACCTTCAGCTGATTGATGGCCCGATAGTGCTCGAGGGCCGTTACTTTTACGCCGAGCACCTGCTCCCGAAAGTGGCTGGCTGTTTCAATGTCCTGGACCAGGCTGTCGGTAATCAACGCAACCAACCGGCTCTTACGCATAACAGAATCCCTCTGAATTCCCCCTTAGTTTCCTGCATCCGCTGTTTTTCAGAATCTGGAAATGATTTAGGTCGATCATCCGTAAACAGAACAATCCAATGCGGGACTGAATGATTGCTCGCAATTCAGGACCATTCATGAGTATGCCTCTGCGTAAGCCTTAGCCCGCATGTATGCCTGGTGATCTTTAATCTTCATGTCGTTAACAGCCTTTATCGTCCGGACTGAATCCTCACCATGATATGGGCTATCTGAAGCAATTATTTTGCAGATCCGTATATGCTTTTTCAGCATCTGAAACTGAATAGTTTCATCAATGGTCCCTCCTCCCAGTGCGACACCATGAACCGGAGAACCGGCCTCTTCCGCCTCCTCCACGACCTGCTCGCAGGCATCCCGCTCTTTCTGCGCAGATTTTCTGATGTCTTCCAGGACACTCAGAAGGTAGTTAAAACCAACGTCAAGAAAAATCAGCAGGATCAGCGAAGCAGAAGCTTCTATAAGAAATGACTGAACCACAGCTGACATCAAAAAACCCAGAAAGCCGGACAGCAGAGCAAACAACAATGCCAGCGTATAGGTAAGACAGGCATTCTTCCTGGCCAGCGTAAAAATCACCGGAAAAAGAGCGAATGTTGCGGCACCTGCTGCAATCTCTATATAGAAGGACTGTTCAAAAGAATCCGCCGGGCTGTTAAAGGCCCGCCCGCCAATAATAAGACACACCAGAAGCAGGGCCAGATAGGGCAAGGAGAGGAGAAAACTCGCAACTTTCACATTGAGGGAGTGAAAAAAACGATGACGTTCTGCGTGAACCAGGAACTGAGCGGCGGCATAGGCTCTGAATGCCGGATTGTTATAGTCTGGTCTTCCTGACCCGGCGGAAAAACCATAATCCGGCACCCCGTTGTCTTTATTTTTCATAACCCTTCCTCTTCGCTTTCCCTGGCAGATCAGCGCCACACCACAGCCGAAAAAAGCGGCCCGACCTGCTCCTCAATACCGTAGCGGACCCGCAGCCGTGAGCTGATTAATCCGGTCAGCTCAGCTCGACCGATTCCGGCAGCTGCCAGCCATTGACCCCATCCGGCAGACGATCTGCACAAGGCTCCCGCCAACAATTTATCCACACCTCAGCCTTCCCCGGCCCGCTCCTCCTCCAGCTCCAGCACCAGCTGCGTCATTGCCAGCAGGCTATCTGGTGTCAGCGAGATGGAACCAATACCCTGTTCAACCAGCCAGCGGGTGATCTCGGGAAAATCGGAGGGAGCCTGACCGCAGATACCGACGTACTTGCCCTGTTTATTGCAGGCCTCAATGGCGGTGGCCATCATCCGCATCACCGCCTCGTTGCGTTCGTCGTAACGGGTCAGCAGGCCGGAATCACGATCGACACCCAGGGTCAGCTGGGTCAGATCATTGGATCCGATGGAGTAGCCGTCACAGCGGCTCAGAAACTGATCGGCCAGCACAACATTGGCGGGAATCTCACACATGGTGTAGACGCACAGGCCGTCATCTCCACGCCTGAGCCCCTGTTTTTCCATCAGTGACAGCACCTGATCCAGATCTTCCGGGGTGCGGACAAAGGGGATCATCAGCATCAGGTTGGTCAGCCCCATCCCTTCCCGAACCTGCTTCACCGCCCGACATTCCAGTGCGAAACATTCGGCAAACTCCGGCGATGGATATCTGCCGGCGCCCCGGAACCCCAGCATCGGATTGGCTTCCTCCGGTTCATAATCGGCGCCACCAAGCAGGGCCCCGTATTCGTTGGACTTGAAATCACTGAACCGCAGAATCACCGGTTTCGGCCAGAATGCCGCAGCGATGGCACCAATGCCCTCGGTCATTTTGCTGACGTAGTAATGAACCGGGTTGCGGTAACCCCGACAACGCCGGCTTATGTCCTGTCGCAATGAGTCGGGGAGGTGCTGCAGCTCCAGTGCCGCCCTCGGATGAATACCGATCTGATGACTGACAATAAACTCCAGCCTGGCCAGACCGACACCGTCATTAGGCAGCCGGGAAAACTCGAACGCCCGTTGCGGGTCGGCCACGTTCATCATCATCCGGGTGATCGGTCGTCGCTGGTCGGTCTGCTGCTGTTGCCTCACCTCAAAATCCAGCATACCGGCGTAGACTTTGCCGCAGTCCCCCTCGGCGCAACTGACGGTAATGGGCTGACCATCTCTGATCTGGTCGACGCCGTCGCCGGTTCCCACCACTGCCGGAATGCCCAGTTCACGAGCAATAATAGCCGCATGGCAGACCCGGCCACCGCGGTTGGTGACGATTGCGGCAGCGATTTTCATCACCGGTTCCCAGTCCGGGTCGGTGACGTCGGTGACCAGCACCTCACCCGGCTGCAGCAGGTGCATCTCGCTCACATCTGCGATGATGCGACCGTTTCCGGCCGCGATCCGGGTGCCGACACTGCGCCCTTCCGCCAGCAGCGGTCCTCGCTGCTGCAGCCTGAAGATCTCGGTTACCAGCTGAGGTTGCTGGCTGTGTACCGTTTCCGGCCGGGCCTGGAGGATATAGAAACCACCGCTGAGACCATCCTTCGCCCATTCGATATCCATGGGCTGGGGATGCCCATGGAGCGCGGAATAGTGCTGCTCGATACGACAGGCGGTGGCGGCCAGTTTCAGCACCTCATCGTCACTGAGGGAAAAATGTTCCCGCTCGGACGCTTCCACCTTCACATTCTGAGTGGTTTCCTGCGAATCAGACGCTCCCTGGCGAACCATCTTAATCGCCTTCTCTCCCAGCTGGCGTTTAACGATCGGCCGTTTTCCCTGCAGCAGGGTCGGCTTGAACACCAGAAATTCATCCGGATTGACGGTGCCGCGCACTATGTTCTCACCCAGCCCCCAGGCCGAGGTGATCAGCACCAGATCCCGAAAGCCGGACTCGGTGTCCAGGGTGAACATCACCCCGGAACAGGCCAGATCCGCCCGCACCATCTGCTGCACCCCCACCGACAAGGCAACGTCGAGCTGGCCATAACCCTTGTCGACCCGATAGCTGATCGCCCGATCGGTAAACAATGAGGCATAGACCCGATGCATGCTCTCCAGCAACTGCTCCAGGGAACCGACATTGAGGCAGGTTTCCTGCTGGCCGGCAAAGGAGGCATCGGGGAGGTCTTCGGCGGTGGCCGAGCTTCTTACCGCTACGGTCAGCTTCGGTCCTTTTTCATCGCGGAGCTGTTGCCAGGCATCGGTCAGCTCCTGCTCAAGCGGTGGCGGCAGCTCTGCCTGTTGCAGCAGCCGCCGGATCCGCAAGCCGGTCTCCTGCAGACGACGGGTATCACTGGTATCCAGCCCCTCCAGCAGGCTGCTGATCGATTTTTTCAGCCGATTATGCCGAAGCAGTTCACGATATCCGTCGGCGGTGACCGCAAAGCCGTCTGGCAACTGGCAGTAGTCATCACTCAGTAAGCGGCTGAGTTCTCCGAGGGAAGCGTTTTTGCCGCCAACCTGAGCGATATCGCCGAGGGAAATTTCACTGAACCAGCGCACATATTTCATCTCGATGCTCCTCGTCAGGACTGACTGAAGCATAGACCTTCCGCACCTTCAGACACGCGGATCTTAACGGGCAGCGAACAGATCATTGTGCGGCAGTAACCGTTGGTCAGTCGCGGTCGGGCCCGCTGCTACCAGCCGTCGGGAAACCGTAGCAGCCCGCCCCAAGGGCGACCGAACAGAGAACCGGAGCTCACCAATCGATCACGGTCGGAGCCCGCTGCTACCTGATGGGGGCAAACCGTAGCAGCCTGCTCCGAGGGCGACAGGACGAGAAACCGGCGCTCGACGGTCAGTCGCGGTCAGAGCCCGCTGCTACCAGATGGGAGCAAACCGTAGCAGCCCGCTCCGAGGGCGACCGAACAGAGAAGCGGAACCCGCCGGTCGATCGCGGTCGGAGCCCGCTGCTACCAGATGGGGCAAACCGTAGCAGCCCGCTCCGAGGGCGACCGAACAGGGAACCGGAACCCGCCGGTCAGTCGCGGTCGGAGCCCGCTGCTACCAGATGGGGGCAAACCGTAGCAACCCGCTCCGAAGGCGACAGGACGAGAAACCGGCGCTCGCCGGTCAGTCGCGGTCGGAGCCCGCTGCTACCAGATGTGAGCAAACCGTAGCAGCCCGCTCCGAGGGCGACAGGACGAGAAACCGGCGCTCGACGGTCAGTCGCGGTCGGAGCCCGCTGCTACCAGCCGTCGGGAAACCGTAGCAGCCCGCTCCGAGGGTGACAGGACAAGAAACCGGCGCTCGGCGATCAGTCGCGGTCGGAGCCCGCTGCTACCAGCTGTCGGGAAAACGTAGCAGCCCGCTCCGAGGGCGACAGAACGAGAGAACCGGCGTTCGGCGATCAGTCGCGGTCGGAGCCCGCTGCTACCAGCTGTCGGGAAAACGTAGCAGCCCGCTGCTACCTGGTGTGAGCAAACCGTAGCAGCCCGCTCCGAGGGCGACAGAACGAGAAACCGGCGCTCAACGGTCAGTCGCGGTCGGAGCCCGCCGCTACCAGATGGGGGCAAACCGTACCGCCCGCTTCGGAGGCGACTGACAGCGTTCGTTAACAATACCGAACAACAAAAAAATGCCATAGCTCGGAGAGACTATGGCAAAGGAGGACTGCGCCTGGAGAAAACAGATAGCTGAGAAGGTGGTATCAGGTCAGTCCCGGCGGGCCTCCTCACAGCGAACCACGTGCCCCTGGGCATTGAGGGTTGCCTGATCCATGCTGTAGAGAACATCCAGCAGATGCATATGGAAGCTGCCGGGACCGGCGGCTTTCTTGATGGCGTTTTCGGCAGCGACACCCAGTACCAGCATAGCCTCGACCGTGGCGTCGAAAGCCTCCTCACTGACAGCAAGGAAGCCGGCAATCAGCGCCGAGCCGGCACAACCCATGGCGGAAACCCGGGTCTGCATGGCATGGCCGTTAGTGACCAGCACGGTGCGGTGACCGTCGGTAATCATATCGGCTTCGCCGGACTGGACCACGACCGCACCGGTTTTCAGAGCCAGATTCTGAGCGGCATGGGGGCCGGTCTCACCGGCCAGAGTGTGAATCTCGGCGAAATTGCCGCGGATCACCGCGGGTTTCATTTCGATCAGTTCCAGCGCGTAGGCGCAGCGCTTTTCCGAGGCATGCACCGACACCGGATCGAGAACCCAGGGTTTGCTGAAATCCAGTGCCGTTTCGATGGCCGGACGGATGGCTGCCCGGCGGGCGGCATCGAGAGTGCCGATATTGATGGACAGGCTGCGGGCACTGGCGACAAACTCGCCAATCTCTTCAACGCCCATACTCATGGAGGCTTCAGCGCCGACGGCGAGCAGAATATCGGAGGAGAAATCCATCGCCACGGTATTTGTGATGCAGTGAATCCGGGGTTCGTTTTCCGCCAGCAGCCGCAGCGATTTCGCGGCTTTTTCCGCATAACCCAGGGTGCCCGCTGCCTGAATAATTCTGAATGATGCCTTCATAGTCCACCTCCAAACTTCAGCTGATTCTGCTCTGCGCTCACTGCGCTGCAGCCGCCGGTATTCTGACCGCCCAGCCACAGCGTTTTCAGCTCATTGACCTCGGGCTGCAGCGACTGAATCGCCAGCACCAGCCGGGTGCGATTCTCAACCTTCAGCTTGCGGAATATCCGGGAAATATGGGATTTAACGGTGTTCTCAGAGATCTCCATCGCCTGGGCGATGTTCTTGTTCATGGCACCGTCTTTCAACAGCTCCAGCACCGCCAGCTCCTGCCGTGACAGTCGGGGAATAGCATCCATCAGCTCGGATCTGTCATCATCCAGCACCCACTGTCGGGTTTCCCTGGCCGGGTGCCAGTAGCCCCCGCTGGTCACCGCCAGCAGAGCCTGTTGCATTACATCCAGGTCAACCGATTTTCGGACCACCCCATGGACACCGGCCAGAAAAGCACTGCGGACAAAATTATCGGCAGCCAGATCGACGGTCAGCAGGCAGGGGGCGTCCAGCAGCGAACGGATGCTGCTGATATTCTTCAGCTCGGACAGTCCTTCCAGGCCGGCATCCAGCACCAGCAGGCGGACATTGTCGACCAGTCCACAGAGCATCTTCAGTTCGGTGAAGCTCTCAACCTCGATCACTTCCGCGCTAATGCCGGCTTTTTCCAGCATCATCATCATGCCGCGACGGTACAGCGGCGAGCTGTCCGCCACCAGAATACAGGATTGGGTACTCATCAGTTTCTCCGCAATCAGCGACGGCTGTCAGGAATGGCGTTATGCCAGCTCCCGAGCCAGTCGTTCCCGTTGTTCCGGGGTGTACTGAACGCGACCGATGGGAATCATGTCGTTGACGGCTTCGCTGATGCGGGCGGCATCCTCTTCACTGAAGGCACCACAAAGTTCAATCAACTGAACGCGGCGGGTGAGCATCTCCTGGGCAACCAGGATTGCTTCGTCGACGCTCTGTACTCCGGAAATCGACATGTCAAAACCTTCGCTGGCGATACGCCCGACGTGCTTGAACATGTCCAGATCGGCGGCCCTGACGATGAAGCCATAACGCTGCAATGCCATGATTACTCTCCACTCTGATAGTTGTTGTTTAAGCTTATTAAAACCTGAGCACTGCAATCGGCTTAGGACCAGGAGACAGGGCAAAGTAGAGCCAGGGGACTGATCAGAGAGATCGGGCAACCGCCGGGACTTTCAGAGAGGGGGACGAAAAGAGAGCGGCCAGGCAACCGCAGAACACGGAGCTGGCTATCGACCAGGACAGAGCAGCCGCTCGGATTGCCGGCGCTCAGCGGCCTGGCTGAACCGCGTAGTAACCCAGAAACATCGCCACCGTGTCTGCGGCGATCTGCCGGCTCTGACCAGCGTCGGGAAGCGGGCTGCCCATCAGCAGCTGAGGCCAGAAAGCAGCGGCCTTAATCAGCCCGATAAACTGGTTAGCGGCGTATCCGGCATCAACCGGCCGTAACCTGTTATCGCTGACCGCTGACCGGATCCAGCTTTCCAGATCTGATTCCTGCTCATTCAGCTGGGCTACCGCCTCCCGGGCCAGTGACGGCGAGTAGATACATTCGGCCAGCATCACCCGAGCCATATTGCGAAACTGCTCGGAAGCCAGCAGGCGCAGTTCCTTTTCAGCAAATTCATGCAGCTGATCATTCAATGGCAATTCTGCGCTGTAGCTCAGCGGGGTCATCTCCGCGGCATACTGGAATAACTGTCGACCGATCTGCCGGAACAGCGCTTCCTTGCTTTCAAAGTGGTTGTAGACCGTGCGTTTGGAAACACCGGCACGGGAGGAGATGCTGTCCATACTGGCACCCTGAAAACCCTTCTCCTGAAACTCGGCAATTGCGGCTTCGAGCACGGCGGCTCTCTTCTGTTCACTGCGACCGGTTCTGGTTGTGCTGTTCATCAGTATCAGGATTCCCTGGGTCAGGTGTTCACGCTGCTGATCCGGCACCGGTGGGCATCAGGCGGAAAAGGAGTCGGACAACAATTTTACACTCTAGAGTTTACTTTTGAACAGCACCAGGTAGACTAGCCAGAAGTAAACTGCACGGTGTAGTTTACTTTTTAGGTTCTGTGACTCAGAAAACAGCTATGAAAAAATCCCTGTTATGGATTATCGGAGTTCTCATTATGGTATCGATCATCAGCTGCGCGGCGCTGCCCGGCAACAGTGATTACCCCGCCTCCCCTCAGTTCCTTGATGGTCGTTTTCACAACACCAGCCCGTTCAGCATGATGGGGCCCGGCACCATGCTGAATACCATCAGCCGCTATCTGTTTGAACAGCGCCGCGATATTACCCCGGAACTGCCGGTACCTCTGCAGCCCCTGAACGCAGAAGGTCTGCGACAGCAGTCCGGGAGCGGGATGACAGTATACAGGCTGGGACATTCAAGCCTGCTGCTGAGCATTGCCGGCGAGTTCTGGCTGATCGATCCGGTATTTTCCGAGCGAGCCTCTCCGGTCTCCTGGGCCGGTCCCCGGCGTTTTCACCCGACTCCGATCACTATTGAGCAGTTACCGGAGATTCGTGGAGTCATCATTTCCCATGATCATTACGACCACCTTGATCGTGCCACTATCAGACAGCTGAAAGATCGGGTCGCCAGCTTTGTAACGCCGCTGGGCGTCGGCCGGCACCTGCAGAACTGGGGTGTCGATGCAGACCGCATTCATCAGCTGGACTGGTGGCAGAGCATCGAGCTTGGCGAACTGAAGCTGACGGCAACGCCGGCCCAGCATTTCTCGGGACGGGGGCTGACCGACAGTAACCGGACCCTGTGGGCCTCCTGGGTCATCCGCAGCAGCGACCAGTCGATATTCTTCAGCGGTGACAGCGGCTACTTCGACGGGTTTCGCGAAATCGGTAACCGCCTCGGCCCCTTCGATCTGACCATTATCGAGAACGGCGCCTGGGACCGCAACTGGGACAAGGTACATATGCGCCCGGAACAGACTCTGCAGGCTCATCTGGACCTGGGCGGCAGAGTTCTGATGCCGGTCCATAACGGCACTTTCGACCTGGCACTGCACCCCTGGCACGAACCCTTTGCCCGTATCCGTGCACTGGCAGACGAGGCCGCAGTTCAGCTGGTACAGCCGCAGATCGGCGAACAGGTTGCGGTCGGTGCGCCGGCACACGCCGAATCCTCCTGGTGGGCCAACCTGAATCCGGATAGCGCTGAGCCGGTGATGGCAGGAACCGCCGGCGGACGCGGCTGATACCGCACTCCGTTACCTTCACCCGCCCACCTCGGGCCTTCCGTAACCGCCGGAAAATTATGCGCCGGCGGTTAATAAATCTGCCATTAATTACTAAGCTGCTGTTAGCCAGGCGTCTGAACAGGTTTCCGAACCTGTGCCCTGATCGCCCTTTCCGGGCTGACACTGTTGTGCAAAGTTTCCCGGAAGGGTTCTCAGTGGCCTGGTAGCCGGTGGCAATACCACTCTGTAACGCCACCGTGCTGACAATTTTCAGCAGTTACGGAAGCCTGTCCGGCATGAGGCCGGAACATTCCGACAGACTGCTCTATCGGTCTGATCATGACGGAGAGGAGGATCCCCATGAAAGCCCGGCAGAACTGCCCTTACTGCGGAAAGGAAGCCCTGACAACGGCAGACAAGCTGCTGCCGGGTCCCGCCTCTAAGGTCAGATGCCTGCACTGCGCCCGGAAAGTGGGGGTCTCCTGGCGGGTACTGATCTTTATTCTTCCGGTGATCGCACTGGCGCTGCTTTTTCAGTTCAATCCCCAGCATAGTATCAGTGTGACAGCCCTGATTGGTGCCCTGTGCTGTATCAACATCTATCAGATCTGGTTCGTGCAGCTGGAAAAACGCTGACCGGAAGAGCCCGACCTCTGGTTAAACATCCGCACGAATAAGAAAATCTGATACCCCATCACAACTATTAATTTTACTTTCGAAACGACCCGATTAAGCTTGGGCTCCTCCGGGAGGTTCATCAGCACTCCTGTCTTCTCCCCCTGAATAAACTGTCGAGGTCAGCAGTCATGCAGTCCCGTAACTTTGCCATCTTCAGCCTGTTCACCGCCATGCTGCTGTGGTCAAGCTCCTTTATCGCCCTGAAGCTGGCATTTCAGAGCTATGATCCGATGGTGGTGGTTTTTGGCCGTATGCTGGTGGCGGCTATCTGTTTTCTGTTTGTCCTGCGCCGGATTGCCGTGTTCAGCTATCGCGCCGGTGACTGGAAATGGTTGTTGCTGATGGCCTTCTGCGAACCCTGCCTGTACTTTATTTTTGAAGCGATGGCGCTGGAAAACACCAGTGCCGCCCAGGCCGGTATGATCACCGCGTTGCTGCCGCTACTGGTGGCCATCGGTGCCTGGCTGCTGCTGAAAGAACGACTGTCGGGGCGTGCCTGGAGCGGATTCGCGCTGGCCATTATCGGCGCTGTCTGGCTGAGCCTGTCCGGCGATAGCAGCGATCATGCCCCCAACCCCCTGCTCGGCAATTTTCTCGAATTCTGCGCCATGGTCTGCGCCACCGGTTACACCCTCTGCCTGAAACATCTGTCGGAGCGTTATAACTGCTGGCTGCTGACGGCGGTGCAGTCATTCTGCGGCAGTCTGTTTTTTCTGCCGATGCTGGCGCTGCCTGGCACCGAACTGCCGACAGCCGTCGAACCGACGCCGCTGCTGGCAATCTTCTACCTGGGCACCCTGATTAATATCGGCGCTTACGGGCTCTACAACCTGGGGGTATCCCGGATACCGGCCAGCCAGGCATCGGCCTTCGTTAATCTGATTCCGGTGTTCACCCTGGTGCTGGCCTGGCTGATTCTGAAAGAGACGCTGAATCACCAGCAACTGGCCGCCGCCGGGCTGGTGATCGGCGGCACGATTCTCAGCCAGTGGCAACCGGCAGACAGGACCGCAGAACTGGCAGAAGCCTGAAATCTGCGACGAGCGGAGAGGCAACTGCTGAGCAGGTAGTCGTCAGCCTGAAAAGCGATCTGTCGCCGGCTGCTCAGCGGAAAAGAGATCGATACCCGGCCGACCAGACCGAAGACCGAACAGCGGTAAGCCGGTTATGGATCAGATTTCCCGGGTCAGCCAGTCAACAAAGGCTCGTACTCTGCGAATGCCCAGTCGGTCCTCGGGCACGATCAGATAGTAAGCCCAGCGGTCCAGATACTGGCTGAAGGGACAGACCAGCTCCCCCTGTGCCAGCTCCTCTTTGATCAGCGCCGGGCAGACCAGTGCGAATCCATGTTTCTCGGCGGCGGCCCGCTGTCGGACATTGGTATCGTCATAAATCGGCGCGCGGGCCGGTTTCAGATCCGGCACCCCTGCCAGTGCCAGCCACTCCCGCCAGCTGCTGTCATTGGTTTCATGCAGCAGTGAGAACCGTGACAGAATCAGCGGATCGGCTGAGTTATCAATACCTTCCAGCAGTGATGGATGGCAGGCCGGTGTCAGGTTTCCGGGTACCAGTAGTCTGGCGTTTTCAGGGGCTTGTTCCCGGGGCAGCCATTCGATGCTGAGGTGCAGGTCTGAGTTGGAAAAATCCGCGGGTTCATTGCTGTGGTAGAAGCGAAAATCAAACTCAAAGTCCGCACCAGCCAGGTGAGGTGACAGCCACTTCAGGTCGAAATGGGGACGAACTGAGATCCCCACCGGAGCCAGCGCCGTCCGGGCTTTCAGGTTACTGACACCACGTCGCACCATGGCCATGGCTGCGGAGAGATCCTTATAAAGAATTTCCCCTTCTTCGGTCAGCTTCATGCCTGGTCCCGTGCGGTCCAGCAGTCTGGCACCGAAGTAATCTTCGAGGTTTCTGATCTGATGGCTGATCGCCGACTGGGAGACGTTGAGCTCCTCGGCGGCTTTGGTAAAGCTGCTGTTGCGGGTGACAGCTTCGAAAACCAGCAGCGATCTGAAGGGCACGATCATGTTTTACCCGATACCTGACTGTGTGCGGATTCGCATACCGCACAACTGCGGCTGACGAACGCGATCTCCGGCAATTATTGTTGTTATTGCTCTGCACTGGCCTGCCACTGACGCAGAGCTGCGGCGCGACGCCGGCAATGACAGGCAGGCCGGAACCAGGCGGATTGTTGCAGAGTAGCTTACGTTGATACTACCCCAATAACAGTTAGCGAATCTGTGAATTTAGCTCATGGCTTATGAGGTATTTGATCTGGCAACCGCCCTGTGGGCCTCTTATGCTGCATCATGGTCCGCCCCCTCTTCTGACAACAGAGGAGCCGGCAGGAAACTGATGCCCGATCCCCGGAGGAGATAACCACAATGAGCAATTCCAATAATCAGCCCCTGCCCTGCCCCTGTTGCGGCAGCGAGGTATCCGCCAGCACCGCTTTTCAGAATGGCAGCGGCACTTATTACTTCATCAGATGCAGCTGCGGACTGAGTCTGAGCGGCCAGTTTGAGGCCGATATCGTTAAACGCTGGAACCGCCGCAGTCCTGTTTCGAATCCGGAATAACCGTTTACCGGCACAGCCCGTCCCCGGTCACAGACCTCACAGACTCACAAACAGCAATTACTATTCGAAAGTCCCCCGCATCCGATCTGATCATCCGGCCACCGGAAAGAAGTCGCGAAAGCATGCGGACTCAGTCACCGGCAAATGACAAAAACCGATGCCTGCCGCCAGCTTGCGGATCTTCGTCAGACAGGGCCGGAGCCGCAAACACGGCTCCGGCTGCCAGCGGCATTACACCGTCTGACGGGCAATAGCCTCCGTCAGTTTTTCATCCGCCTGCGGTTCTGCTTCCGCCGGAGGTAGCTGTTCATGGGCGGGATCAGAGATCATCGAGCTCAGCAGCCCCACGATCATCAGCACCATCACCACCGAGAACGGCAGCGCCGCGGCGATGGAAGCGGCCTGCAGCGCCTTAAGACCACCGGCCATCAGCAGTACCGCAGCCACGGCCCCCACGCTCAGCCCCCAGATCACCCGAAATTTACGTGGAGGATTACTGTCGCCCATCGAAAGCAGGGTGCAGATCACCAGGGTGCCGGAATCGGCGGAGGTTACGAACCAGGTCAGAATCATCAGGGTTGCCAGCGCCGCCATCGCCCAGGTCGCCCACTCGACGTTCAGCGCTTCCAGAGTGACATAGAGAGCCGTGGTCAGATTGCTATTGACCGCATCGACAATACCGCCGTTGCCGTAGAGTTCCATATGCAACGCCGTACCACCGAACAGCACCAGCCACAGGAAGCTCACCAGACAGGGCACCAGAATCACACCCAGCAGAAACTCACGGACAGATCGTCCCCGGGAAATCCGGGCGATAAACATACCTACGAAAGGAGCCCAGGAGATATACCAGCCCCAGTAGAACACTGTCCACCATCCCTGCCACTGACTTTCCGGATTGGGATCGGTCCAGAAACCCATGGGAATCATATTCCACAGATAGTCTCCGACACTGGTTACATAGAATCCCAGCAGATAGACCGTGGGACCGGCAAACAGAAAGAACAGGAACAGCACCGTCGTCAGCTTAATATTCAGTTCACTGAGGATGCGAATACCCTTAGCGACGCCGGATACCGCCGAGAAAGTGGCCGCAGCGGAAATCCCCAGGATCAGTCCCACCTGCCAGGAGGTTGAGATCTCGATACCGAACAGATAGTTAAGGCCGGCATTCATCTGGGAAACCCCGAGCCCCAGTGAGGTAGCGACACCGAATACCGTCGCAAACACCCCCAGCAGATCGACCGCATGACCGGTAGGGCCGTAAATACGGTCACCAAGCAGCGGATAAAGCGCCGAGCGAATGGTCAGCGGCAACCCTTTGCGAAAAGCAAACCAGGCCATCGCCAGTCCGGCAACGGCATAGATCGCCCAGCCATGAAAGCCCCAGTGAAAGAAGGAGATTCGCATCGCCACCTGCGCCGCCTCGGCGGATTTCGGCTCGATGCCGGCCATGGCAATAAAGGGATTACCCTGAAAATGGTAGATGGGTTCGGCGATGCTCCAGAACAGCATGGCAATCCCCATGCCGGCCCCGAACAGCATGGCAAACCAGGAGAAGAAACTGAACTCCGGTTTCTCGTCGTCGGCTCCCAGCCGCAGATTGCCCAGCTTCCCCAGCACCAGCCACAGGCAGAGGAAAAAGAATACGCAGATAAGGCTGACGTAATACCAGTTCAGCGTGGTCTGTATCCAGTTCTTAACGTGCTGATAAACGCCACCGGCGAAATCGACGTTGATAATGGTAAATACCAGAAAGACCAGCACCATCGCCTTCGACAGGATTCCCATCGATAGATTGATACCGGAAAACAATCCGGACTGAGCGACATTTATCTTTTTATTATTATTCATATCTGAATGCTCCCAAAACAGGTTATGGATAACCATCCATCTGATAAACCACCTGTTAAAACTTCAGACAACCTCTGAGCGAAATAAACAGTTTTTTATCACAGGTAGTAATCCACTTATTTACAGAGTCTGCAACCAACGCCATTAAATAAGTTTCCACCCTGTCTTCTGAGGAATTCTTTACTATCGCTTCCGACTCTGGCCTGCCCCTGGCCCGGAAGTCCGGGCAGGGAGTCATGCCAACAGAACAAAAATTAACAAATATCACTTTTCAGACCAAATAGATATTACACAGCAGTCATGAGAATATCTCATACCATCACTACAGAGCAGCTTTTATCATTATTTATCTGTAAGTTAAATCACGCACACCGACACCGGGTTGTCCACAGCACGCCATTTCATCCCCTCCCCACATCCCTCCCCACATCCCTCAGCACACCGCCGATCAGCGACAGCCAGGCCCGCGAGGTCTCCGCTGCCGCCGATCATTATGATCCCAGCTCATCTGCGATGAAATATTTCGATTTCTGAAACCATTTATCTGCTGCTAAGTTAATTTACGCAACCAGCCATTAATTCCCCACCTGCCTGTTCAGGGAATCATATTTGCCGCACAGTCCTTAAAAAGTCTGGCAAATAACTCTACCCCTTCCGAAAAGCAATCTGCCAAAAGATTACTGAACCGATACAAATAAAATAAATGATCGGAGAGAACTATGAATATCTTCGCAAAGGACACCTGTCCCGCCGGTAGTATTGAAGCCTTTACTGAAACCGGATCCGTCCGTCGTGGCCTCCCCTCTTTCGCCTATACCTCGGAAGAATTCTGGGAAGCGGAAAAAGCCAGTCTGTTCCCCAACAGCTGGGTGCTGGTGGGTTTCGCCCACGAAATGCCGGATCCAGGAGACGCCAGGCCGGTGGAGGTTGGCGACAAGCCGATACTGCTGGTCCGTAACCGGGATGGTGGTATCAAGGCCTTTCACAACGTCTGCAGCCATCGTTGCATCAAGCTGGTGGACGAGCCGCAGAATGTCGGTCGCACCCTCAAGTGCCCCTACCATGCCTGGGCCTACGGGCTGGACGGCGAACTGCGCACCACCCCCTACTTCGGCGGTAAGGATCCCCGATCCATGCCAGAGGGATTCGACCCCGATGCCCACAGCCTCCACGAAGTACAGTGCGAAGTCTGGTTCGACTGGATCTTCGTCAATATCAGTGGTGACGCTCAGCCCTTCGAAGACTTTATCGCGCCGGTAAAGAACCGCCTCGAAGGACTGGATTTCGAACAGATCAAGCTGGTGGGCGTGATCGATCTGGGTGTGGTAGATACCAACTGGAAGTTCCTGATGGAGAACTTCATCGAGCCTTACCACGTTCAGTTTGTCCACTCCACCACCACCGACCAGCCGCTGGTCGATCACTACACCGTTATCGATCAGCACTGTCAGGGCAGCGCCGTAGACCTGGACGAAAACTGCGAAGGCGGGGACGGCAGCGGTAACACCCTGGCGGTGAGCTCCCGCTATCTGACTCTGTTCCCGACTTTTGTCTTCGGTCGCTACTTCCCCGATCAGATGGGCGTTCATCTGAATGTGCCGCTGGGTCCGGATAAAACTCTGCAACGCCGTGCCATCTACATGACCGACGGCACGGAGCTGGACAGCGAAACCGCAGAGAAGCTGAAGCAGCTCTGGACCGACGTCCATAAAGAGGACCATGAGATCTGCATCCGCATGCAACAGGGCCGCAAATCGGAAGTGGCCGGCGACGGCGGCGTGCTGTCACCGCACTGGGAGGACAGCGTGCGTCACTTCCAGGAGCAGGTTATCGAAGCACTGCGCTGAGCGGCCTTCGGGCAACCGACAGTTCCCTGAAATTCATCAACAACCCTCAGTAACTACAGAACAGGTTTACACAATGTCTGAACAATCCGGCATCCAGTTTCGTCTGGACCACACCATGATTCGGGTCACCGACCTGGAAAAATCACTGGACTTTTATACCCGTATTCTGGGCATGAAGGTGCTTCGCAACACCGATTACGAAGGAGGCCGTTTCACCAATGTCTTCATCGGATTCGGTCCGGAAAACGTAACCACCACCCTGGAGCTGACCCACAACTGGGATCAGAGCGAGCCCTACGACAAAGGCGCTGCATACGGCCATCTGGCATTCAATGTCGACAACGTAGTCGAGGCCATGGCCTACCTGGAAAGCGAAGGCGTCACCATCCGCAGCCCGGCTAAACCGATGAATCACGGCAGCCGCATGCTGGGCTTTGTAGAAGATCCGGACGGCTACGTCATCGAGCTGAACGAACCGGTCAGCCCCTGAACCCCGGACAGCGAAGCGCCGCGATCATACCGCTGCGCTCTTCGCAGTTCTCGGTAAAAACTCATCAGAAAGACAATCAAGGAAATATAACCATGCCAAAACCCACACTGTTCAAATTCTCCGACATCGAGCATCGCTATCACGAACTGCAGCCCGGCGGCACCTACATCAAGCCCTGGGTCAACGTTAAGGTCAGCGAAAGCATGGCCGGCGGGGTTAACTTTCTCAACAACATCTCCGTCCCCTGGAATCTGGAGGTGGACGAAATCGTCTTCGTCAAAGAGGGTAACTTCCGCCTGATCGCCGACGGCGAAGCCTACCAGTGCGCCGCCGGCGACGTGCTCTATATGCCTAAGGGCATGGACGTGAAGTACGAGTGCGACGAGAAATGCGTGATTTTCTACGCCGTCTACCCGGTGGACTGGAAGCAGAAACTCGGCATCACCGAAGTTCCGGGTATCGATCCGGAAGACATGTAAGTCCCCGGCACGGGATCGGGGCCGTTCGGCCTGATCCGTGCCTGATTCGCGGACAGATGCGGCCGGTAACAGAAAATCCTCCGGCCGCCGTTCAGTCCCGGTACGGCTTCCCGTTCCGGGGCTGCTGCCCCAGCCAGAAATACCGAAGAGGTCCGTCACCATGTCCCAACAGATCCTTGCCCGGATTGCCTCAGTCGAAGAGGTGGCCGAACGTATCCGCCTGTACACCCTGGTAGCTGCAGACGGCAGCCGTCTTCCGAGGTTCACCCCCGGTGCTCACATCGATCTGACGCTCGGCAATGCCCTGACCCGCCAGTACTCGCTGTGCAACAGCTGCGAAGAGAACGGTGATGCAGATGACCGCCACCGATACCAGATCGCGGTCTATCGCGAGCCGGAAAGCCGGGGTGGATCCGACTACATCCACCGTCACGTTCAGGCCGGCGATCAGTTGCTGATCAACCGACCGCGCAACCACTTCGAGCTGGACGAAAGCGGCGATCACTATCTGCTGCTCGCCGGCGGCATCGGCATCACGCCGCTGATCCCCATGGCTCGTCGCCTGAAGCGGCTGGGACGCCCCTTTTCGCTGCACTATCTCTGCCGGACCCCGCAGCAGGCCGCATTCCGAACGCTGGTACAGGACGAATTTGCGGAGCAGATTCACTTTCATTTCAGCCAGCAGGACGGTCGGGTCGATATCGACACCCTGCTGGCCGATTGTCCTCAGGGAACCCGGGTGTACACCTGCGGTTCCGAGCGGCTGCTGCAGACCATCATCGCGGCGGCGGAAAATCATCACAATATCAGCCTGCACTTCGAGCGTTTCAGTGCAGCACCACCGCCGGATGCGTCCGCCAATCGTGCTTTCGAAATCGAACTGAACAGCAACGGTAAAGTGCTCAGGGTGGATCCCGAACAGAGCATCCTCGAAGTACTCAGAAGCGACGGCCACCAGATCGAGACCATGTGCGAAGAAGGTTTGTGTGGCAGTTGCGAAGTGGGCCTTCTTGGAGGAGATGCCGAGCACCGGGACAGCGTCCTTACCGATGAAGAGAAGGCTGAACAGAGCGTGCTGATGGTGTGCTGCTCCCGCGCCCGCTCCGAACGACTGAAACTGGATCTGTAATCCTGCCGACACCCTGCCACCGGGAGAACCCCAGACATGACAACCGCCCCCTGCCCACCGTTGATGAACACGCCGGAAATCGTCCAGTTCTGCTGTCTGTCCGATAACTACTGCTGGCTGATCCATGACCCGGTCACCACACAGACGGCGGTGATCGATACCCCCGATGCCGACGAGATCAGCCGCCAGCTGGAGCTGAGAAACTGGCGCCTGACCCATATCCTGACCACTCATCCCCACTGGGACCATGTGGATGGACACCTGCAGCTGAAACAGCGCTACGACTGCCGGGTGTTCGGCGCACAGCAAGATCGGGAGCAGATTCCGGGTATCGATCACGATCTGCGCCATGGGGATGAAATCGCCATTGGCGAAGTTTCCGTAACAACCCTGGAAACACCTGGCCACACCGCCGGCCACCTCTCATACTGGATCCCCGCTCTGAGCAGTGTATTCGTAGGCGATACCCTGTTCTCACTGGGTTGCGGCCGGCTGTTTGACGGCACAGCCGAACAGCTCTGGCACAGTATTCAGCAGCTGCGGGAACTGCCGCCGGAAACCGCCCTCTACTGCGCACACGAATACAGCCTCTCCAATGCCCGCTTCGCCCGGCAGCTGGACCCGAACAACCAGGCGCTGATCAGCAGAGCAGATCAGATCGCTGAACTCAGAGACGCGGGCCTGCCAACCATTCCCGGATCCATCGATCAGGAACGGCGCACCAACCCCTTTATGCGTGCCGACGATCCTGAGATCAAAGAGAGGCTGCAGATGAGCGACCGACCAGCCGCCGAGGTGTTTGCCAGGCTTCGTACCCTCAAAGACAACGCCTGATCCGGGACCGCTTCAGAGCGGCGCGATACTGGCGTATCACCCGCCCGGCTTCCGACCTGCCAGGCGGATACGCTCAGAGATCGATTTTCCCTGTTGCGACTTCAGCTCGCTGAGGTCGCGATCCCAGCACAATCATCAAGGCGGCAGTGAATACCAGCACCGATCCGATAATCTCCTGCCAGTGAATGGTCTCGTTAAGAATCAGCCAGGCCAGAAACAGCGTGGTGGCGATCTCGGTGGTGGTCAGTACCGAAATATCCGTGGAACGAGCCATCAGCCGGGAGCCGGCCAGCAGCAGTTGCAGCGACAGCAGCGTACAGATCAGGCTTAAGCCGGTCACCGCCCCGTAACCCGTCCAGGAACCCGGAAATCGCGCCTCTCCGGCCAGCACCGCAACGGAAAAACAGATCGCGGCACCAGTGGCGATCCAGCGCAGCGACCACAAGGGGTCCTCTTCGGCCAGAAAGTGATTGCTGAGACAGATATATGCACCGTAGCAGGCGCCCGCCGCCAGCCCGAACAGGACACCCGGCAGCGGAAAATCCCCCCCAAAATCGACACTGACACAGACTCCCGTGACCGCCAGCATGACGGCGGCCGCTTTCAACAGCGACAACTGCTCCTGACGCAGGCAGACCGAGATAAAAAAGATATAAATCGGAAACAGAAAGAACAGCAGCGTTGTCAGTCCTGTAGACAGCTGCTGCAACGCCGAAAAGTAAGCCAGGGCGCCGGCGGACAGAACACTGCCGATCAGCAGTGGCTGCAGTCGGCGGCCGGAACGGTTTCCGCCACTGAACCAGTGCAGCATCAGTGCCGCCAGCACGAACCTTAACCAGAGCAACCCGACAGGATTGGCACCATCTTCGTAGGCCAGACGACCAAAAACCGGTTGAAACGCAAAACAGAGGGTGGCGGCAAATACCAGCGCCGCCCCCCTGAGATAGCTGCTATCAGACTTCGATATCACGGCAGAACCACCCGATCAGCCACAAACCTCTGACTGTAGGAGCTGATAGCGGATATACCAAGTTCGCATTTCTCATCGAATATGAGCTCAGCTCATACCCTAGGAAAGGCTGTGCCGGGCCGGCCGCTTTCCCGATAGTAAACACTTACGACAGCTTCCCGGCCCGGATACCAGGGCAAAGAGATTACAAAAGAGTCGCTTCAGTCGCTAAAATACGGGAAATACGCCGGTCGCGAGCTTCGGGTTCTGTCGGCAACACGCTAACCAGGGCACCGGGTAATTCAGGTTGAATTTGCAGGCACCGCTGACACAGCAGACACTGGAACAACTACCACTGGCCGCCATTCTGGCAGACCGGTCAGGTACCGTCAGAGCCGCTAATCATCTTGCCAGAGTGCTGTTCGGTCGGCCCCTTGACAGCGATACACCCGGCCAGCTTGAGTCGTTACTGCTGCTGGACGCCGGCATAGCCTCCGATTCCACAGATGGCCAGCCTCCTGAGCGCTGCCGCCCCCCTCTGCTGAACGAGGCCCGGCGTCTGTCCGAAAGCCATCATCTGTTTGCCTGCAACGGCAATGGTGGTCGGGTACCGGTGGAGCTGCACGTCGACGACAGCAAAAACGCCGAGCAGTGCGACCAGTTGCTGATCTGTATCCGCGATATTTCCGGCCAGCTGAACCATGAGCGGACGCTGCAGATTCGGGAAGAGATCTACCAGGGAATTTTCGATAACGACCTGGTCGGTCTCTACCGCACCAGTATCGCCACCGGCGAACTGGTCGAATGCAACGACCGGCTGGCACAGATGTTCGGTTATGACGCCCGGGAAGAGATGATCGCCCGCTATGTCGCTCCGGAGCACTATGTGCGCGCTCAGGATCGCGAACGACTGATCGAGCTTCTGAAGGAGAAGGGCCGCATCGATGATTTCGAGGCGCCGCTCTACCGGAAGGACGGCAGCATTCGCTGGTTCCGATATACCGGCTCTATCAACGTTGCCGGGGGCTACCTGGAAGGGTTTGTCACCGACGTCACCCGGGAGCATGAGACGCTGAAAGAGCTGACGCTGACGGCCAGTGTCTTTAACGGCACCACCGAGAGCATTCTCATCACCGATGCCGACCGGCGTGTGCTGCGCGTCAACGAGGCCTTTTCAAGAGTGACCGGTTACCCCCAGGAGGAGATCGTCGGCCGCTCCACCCGCATGCTGAAATCAGGCCGCCACAACCTCGATTTCTTCGACAGAATCTGGCGCCAGATTCAGACCCGGGATCACTGGTCCGGAGAAATCGATATTCGCCGTAAGGACGGCGTTATCTTTACCGCCTGGCACAATATCAGCGCCCTGCGTGACAGTGACGGCCGGATCAGCCAGTACATCGTCATCTTTTCCGATATCACCGAACGTAAAGAGGCGGAGGAACGCATCGCCCGACTGGCTCACTATGACGCCCTTACCGAACTGCCCAATCGCCTGCTGTTCAGAGACCGTTGCGACCATGCGCTGTCCAGGGCCCGCCAGGACGGCCACCCCATGGCGGTGCTGTTTCTCGATCTGGACGGTTTTAAGGATATCAACGACAGCCTCGGCCACCCGGTCGGAGATCTGGTGCTGCAGGTTGTGGCTCGCCGCATCTCCCGGGATATCCGCGAGCAGGACACCGTCGCCCGCCTCGGCGGCGATGAATTCACCATCGTTATCGAGGAGCTGGACCGGCCTCAGGATGCTTCCGTCATCGCCGGGTCGCTGCTGGAAACCATTCGTGCACCGATTGCGGTCAAAGGCCATCTGTTCCACCTTTCCGCCAGCATCGGGATCAGCGTCTATCCGGAAGATGGCTATGATGCCACCACCCTGGTCCGCAACGCCGACGCCGCCATGTATCGGGCCAAGGACCAGGGCCGCAACAATTTTCAGTTCTACACCCGTGAACTGACCACCTCCGCCGTCGAGCGGGTCTGGCTGGAAAACCAGCTGCGCGAAGCGGTCGACCGGGAGCAGCTCAGTCTGCAGTTCCAGCCGCAGTTACGGCTCGATAGCGGCAGACCGGTGGGGGTGGAAGCGTTGCTGCGCTGGCAGCATCCCGAGCGGGGGCTGATTCCACCGGATCAGTTTATTCCGGTGGCGGAAAAATGCGGACTGATCCTGCCGATCGGCTGCTGGGTGCTGGAGCAGGCCTGCCGCCAGGCCGCCCAATGGCTGACTGCTGGCATCGATCTCGGGCGTATCGCCGTCAACGTCTCGGGAGCACAGATTCAGCGCCATGATTTTTTTGATGTCGTTCAGCAGGCACTCGACAACAGCGGACTGGATCCCCGCTACCTGGAACTGGAGGTCACCGAGAGCTTTATCATGACTCAGGCGGACGAAGCGATCCGCACCCTGGAAGCACTCAGAGATCTCGGTATTACCCTGGCGATCGATGATTTCGGTACCGGATACTCGTCTCTGGGTTATCTGAAACGGCTGCCCATCCACCGGCTGAAGATCGATAAATCCTTCGTCCGTGACATTCCTGAAGACAGCAATGATGAAGCCATCACCCGGGCGGTTATCGCGCTCGGCCATAGCCTGCAGCTGGAGATTATCGCCGAAGGGGTGGAAACCGAGGCGCAGCAGGTCTTTCTCAACGCCGAGAACTGCGATGAAGTACAGGGTTACCTGTACAGCCGGCCGTTGCTGCCGGAGCAGATTCCCGCCTTCTATCAGCGTTTCAGCTGAGCCCTCAGTTCATACTGGTAAATCAGCGAATTCTGATCCATATTGGCAGCCAGTTAGCCGCTGAAGGATCATATGATGGAGCTGATCGCCGGAGTCGTCGGACAAAAAGTACTGATCATTGATGATACCCAGACCATTCGCTCGCTGGTCAGGGGCTGTCTGAAAAACCTGGGGTTCTCCGCAATTGCCGAAGCAACCAACGGCAATGATGCCTGGCGGATACTCTCGAATCACACCGCCGACCTGATAATCTGCGATCATGAGATGCCGGGAATGAGCGGGCTTGAGTTGCTGCGCAAGCTGCGGGAACTGGACCGCTACGACAAGGTGCCCATTATTATGCTGACCGGTAACGCCGATGCCGAACTGGTCAATGAATGCATCGCTCTTGGTATTGACGGCTTCATCGTCAAACCCTTCCAGCCCAGAGCGCTGCAGGACAAGGTCGTTTCGGTCTGCCGACCACGCCGCAGTTGACAGACCTTCTGCTGACGCCTTCCGCTACAGCGGCAGTGACCCGAAGGTCGGCTCGCTCTCCGCTTCACAGAGGGCATCGGCCGCCAGTGATTCCTGACTGGCGATCATCTGTCCCAGGCAGACCGGTCCCTGACTGACCCGGGTCAGCGACGGTTCCAGTTCATCGAGGCTGCTCAGCACCGAACGCTCCTCGCTGGGCGGTACGCCGATATGCTTGCGGTAGCATTTGCGAAAATGGGGCACCGAGACAAAACCGCAGGCGTTAGCAATATCGACAATGGGCATGGTGGTCTGCTTGAGCAGCTGGCGAGCTCGCAACAGTCTCAGCTTCAGGTAGTATCGCGACGGTGAGCAGTCCAGATACTTCTGGAACAGTCGCTCCAGCTGACGGCGGGACAGATCCACATAACCGGCCAGCTCCTCCAGCTCGATCGTCTCCTCGATATTGGCCTCCATCAGCGCCACCACTTCCGCCAGCTTCGGCTGCGCGGTGCCCAGCAGATGTCGCAGCGGCACCTTCTGATGCTCCGACTGGTTGCGAATACGATCGCAGATAAACATCTCGGAGATCGCTGCCGCCAGCTGATTGCCATGCTCCCGTTTGATCATATTGAGCATCATGTCCAGGGGCACGCTGCCACCGCTGCTGGTCATGCGGTTACGGTCGAAGTTGAACAGGCTGTAGCTGCAATGCACTTTCGGAAAGGCTTCCTGCAACGGCGCCAGATATTCCCAGTGGGTACTGCAGTCATAGCCGTCCAGCAGCCCGGCGTGAGCCAGTGGCCAGGCGCCGGTGCAGATTCCACCCAGCCGGCAACCGCGCTGAGCCAGCTCCTTCAGCCAGCGGATATGACCGGTCGTGTAGGAACGGGTGATATTAACGCCACCGGCCAGGATCACCGTATCCAGCTCCGGAGCCCCGGCAAAATCGGAGTCCGGCGTGATCGAAATGCCATCACTGGCGCTCACCGGCTGGCCATCTTCGGTCAGGGTATACCAGTCATAGAGTTCCTGACCGGTAAACTGATTGGCCATCCGCAACGGTTCGATCGCCGATGCAAAAGAGATCATGGTGAAGTTTTTCAGCAGCACAAAGCCAATTTTATGGGGTACAGCCGGTGCGTCACTCCCTGGTTCAACCGATGAGTCGTTCATAGCGTTCAACCCCCGCAGGTCAGCCCTGTCGGTAAGACAGGGCAGGCAGCGACCCGGCTGCCTGTTCAGTCAGCATGCTCTGCGCCGGCAGTTCCTTCGCAGGAACCCACGCAGTCTCGGGACCATTCCACTGGCCATACTGCTTCCCACTGCCCTCTGTCGATGCGCCTAGCTGTTGCGACCCACAACATCCTGTCAGTGCGCAGACAGGGGCAAATAACCACATTATTAGCAGGTCATTATATCAGCATCCCTCTGCTCCCCACAGCCTCGCCGTTTCCCGGCCCCCGGCTGATGCCTGTCACGCCTGCTCCCGGACAATCCGGCATCAGACCAGCCCCAGCCAGCGAGGCATAAACAGCGACAGTTCCGGCAGAAATGTGGTCACCGCCATTACCGGCAGACCGACGCAGACCATCAGCGCCACCGCCGGTACCACCGAGCGATGAATCGGTACCCGGCCAATCCGGCAGGCCATATACAGGATCGGCGCCACCGGCGGGCTGTTGGCACCGATCACCACCGAGCAGGCGACGATCGATGCAAAGTGAACGGGATGCACACCGGTTTCCACCATCAGCGGCAGGAACAGCGGCGCCACTACTACCGTGACCGAAACATCATCCATCAGCATACCGGCGACAATCAGAAACAGATTGACCGCCACCAGGATCATAATCGGATCCCTGACCATCTCGGTAATGGTCGTGGTCAGGTCCTGAGGAATACGCTCTGAGGCCATGATGCGACCGATAATAAAACTGAACAGCAGGATCAGAATCACCGTCCCGGTTGTTTCTGCGGCGGCGATAATACTGCTGCCGAACCGGCTGATGGTCAGATCCCGGTAGATAAAGAAACCGATCAGGATGGCGGCAAACGCCGCGATCGCCGCCGCTTCCGTGGGGGTAAACACACCACCATAGATACCACCAAGGATGATGACCGGCAGTAACAGCGCCGGAAATGCCCGCAGGGTGGCTCGTCCCTTGCCCGGAGCCTGTTTCATACCGGTCTGAGCCCCGGCCGATACCTCATCGAAGAAGCGCCCGACCCCGAAACGATTGGCAATAATCAGACCGGCGATCAACAGCAGCGCAGGGCCTATTGAAGCGGCAAAGCAGGCCGCTACCGATTGCCGGGTCACCACCGCAAACAGAATCATGGTAATCGACGGCGGAATCAGAATGCCCAGCAGCGACGATATCCCCAGCAACGCCGACGAGTATCCTCGGGGGTAGCCGCGCTGTTCCAATGGCCCGATCATAATGGTGCCGATCGAGGCCACCGCGGCCGTCGCGGTACCGGCGATGGCGCCGAAGATTCCGGAGGCCAGTACCATGGAAGCCCCCATTCCACCTCGACGCCTGCCGATCATCACCTCGATAAAATCCACCAGCCGGGCGGCGATGCCGCCGCTCTGCATCAGATAGCCGGTCAGCACGAACAGCGGCAGAGCGATCAGAATCACCGAGTCAATGGAACGGTAACCCTGCAACATCAGGGTGTTGAAGTTGGCATCATAGGCATAAGTGAGCCAGGCCAGCACCCCGGCAAAGGACCAGGCCACCGGAATACCGATGATCATCAGCACCAGCAGCAGTGCTACTGCGATTAAACCTTCCATCAGCACTCCACCCTTTTATTTCTTTCTGGTTCTGTTGTTGCCGTGGTATCGGCAGTTTTTGCCGGCTCAGGGACTACCGCTGTCAGCGGAACCACCCTGTCCGGGCCCCCGTCGGCCCGGGCCTGGGGGACCGACGCCGATTCGTCAGCGCCGTCACTCCCCGACAGAATCCGCCCTTCCGGTTCGTTATTTTTCAGCCGGATAAAGGCGTGAATCAGATCCCGCAGTGCGTAGAGAGTACAGCCGACACTGGCCACCATGATCGACATCTGCGGCAGCCACAGCGGGATGGAGAGTCCGGGCGTATGCTGAGGCCGGCGCATCCCCCACTTCAGCATCCGGTAACTGAGATAGGCGAAGAAAATACAGATGATCAGGGTCACCGCCGACACCAGCAGTCGATGCATATGGCGGAGCCGGCGATCGCTGATGTTCTGATGCAGAAAATCGACCACCAGATGCTCACGTTTGCGGCTGGCGATCAGCGCACCGATCATATAAAGCCACATGCCGAACACCATGATCAGCTCCAGCAGTCCGACCACGGACCAGCCAAAGACATAGCGCGACAGCACCAGAAACAGCATCAGTCCCACCAGCATTACGCTGGAAACGATCACCGTGGCGTTGAGCAGCCAGCCGATTCTGCGATCAAGAGTGGAAAAAAATTGCCCGGTCATAACATACCCGTCCGTTAATCAGCGGGGCGCAGACGGCAGCCGTCCACACCCCGTTAAACACTTCTCAGCCTCAGAGGCCGGTTGCGTTTTTACGAATGGTATCCATGATTTCCGAACCGATTTCCTTATCCATCAGCGGCCAGACTTTCTCACGGGCAACCCGGGCAAACTCGCGGATCTGGCTGTCGTCGAGCTCGAAGTATTTCATTCCGGCCTCTTTTGCCTTACCGACATAGAACTCATCCTGCTTCTTAGCCTCGGCAAACTGTTTCAGCATCACCTCATTGGCGGCATCGGCGACGATTTTCTGCTGCTCGGGGGACAGCTCCTGCCATGAATCCATATTCATGCTGAGGATGCCGGTCATAAAGAAGTGCTTGGAGCGCACGTAGTAATCAACCAGATCACGGAAATACTCGTAGTCCCAGTAGATCACGTTGCCCGCTTCACCATCGACGACCCCGGTCTGCAGGGCGGTGTAGACCTCACCCCAGTCGATCGCCGCGGTCTGGTAGCCCAGCGCCTGCATGGTCTGCGGTGCCGGGAACACCGTCATGGTGCGGACTTTGAGGCCGTCGGCCTGCTCAATATTGAGGGCGTACTTACCGTGAGTGGCGACACCGTTAAAGCCCTCCGGCCAGGGACCAAAGAATTTGAGACCGATATCGGCATAGACGTCGGACAACATGCCGTTGACCCAGCCACCGGGGCTGTAGGCCCTGATCGCCTCTTCCCAGGAAAGGGTCATGTAGGGGGTATAAATCACGCCGATTCGTTTGTCGTAGGAGGTCATCGGCCAGTTAAGCATCACATCGACATCGCCGGCCACATGCAGATCAAACACCTCCTGCTGACTGCCCAGCTCATTCTGATAGTAAACCTTAACCTTGATATCGCCTTCGGATTTCTCTTCGATCAGCTGGCTCCAGCGCTCCAGGGAGTCGCCTGCCGGAGAGCCTTTAGATCCGGAATCCGTTGCCATTTTCAGGGTGACCGCTTCGACGGCACCCGCCATCAGAGCGCCGGCCGCTACCAGTCCGGTCAGAATAGAACGTAGCTTGGTCTTGCTGTTAGCCATGATCAGTCTCGCTGTAGTTGTTGTATTCGAGGACTTATTGATACCAGGCGGGTTCAGGACCGGTCAACGCGACGCAGGTCCGTCGCAGGACAGAGGAAAATTCTGAAAACGCTGCTTGCGATTACACTTATTTACTGCAGGGATATAGCCATCTCAGACCATTAAATTAGTAAGTCAAAATACAGCAAGATCTTTTACTGCCGGCTTTTTCAGCGGCACTTCGCAAATGGTTCACCCGGGTGTCGTATCTGAATCCCTGCTTTAGTCGCAATGACGAAAGCAGGGGGAAGGTCGCCGTTGTCGCGGCAGAGGAAAAGAGATCCTGTCGCCAGGGTGCACAGAGAGTGGCAGAAGCTAAAGCCGAATCACTGCCGGATACTGCAAAACTGCATACACAACCCCGCAGCGACCACCATTAATCGATCCGGCCGGAAACATTGAAGGCCCGGCTGGGCAGCGTGCCCCGCCAGAGCAGGCGGCGTTCGGGTTCTTCCAGTCGTACCAGCTGCTGCCCGGAAGGAGCGCGGTATTGCAGCCGGAACATCGCAGTAACCGGCAGTGCACCGATCTCCTTCGGTTCACCGTCATGGTCAATCAGCCAGCGGCTGTCGCTGAGTTCGATCTCGATTGTCCGGCTCTTATCCGGCTCCAGCCGGCGCAACAGGCTTTTATCCACAGCGAGATCGTCGCACTGCTTATCCACCGGTCGATAAGGATGCAGCGCCTGTTCAACCGGCAGCAACCGAAGCTGACACTGGTCCGGACTGTCGAACAGCAGCAGCGGCTCAGCGGAAACATTCTTCAGAGTCAGCCGAAGTCGGGGACTGAGCGGCTGGTCCGGATGCTGAGGTTTACCATCCGGGCCACGGCGATTAAAGCGCAGAATTTCCAGCTGGATACCCAGCCGACTCCAGCGGAAATCCTTCACCACCGCAGTGCCGTCGCCACCGACCGCCACCAGCACCTCCATTGGCACCTGCAGGCTGTCACGGCCGCCCCGCCGTTTTTCGATTCGACGGCCCTGCCCCTGTTCGACGAAATACTGCTCGATGCCGTACTTCACCCCGACGCCGCGGCCCCGTCGCAATCGCCAGTCGTCAGTCAGCCGCCCTTTCAGGTAGGGCCCCTGCTGCGGTCGCTGATCGGTCAGATAGTCCAGCTCATAAAGATCGTTGTCCGTCCCCTTCAGCACCGCGAACACCTTATACCCCTTCTGTTCCCGGTGCTTATCGACGCCACCACGCAGGGCATCGGATGCAACCGAATTCAGACCGTAATGCAGGCGCACAAACTCGCCCCGGAACGGATCACGAGGATCGATGGGGGCGGTACGCAGCCAGACCTGCTGGCCATAACTGCGAATATACTCACGACCACCGGCCATATAGGCCAGCACCGCCAGTTGGGCGAACAGCAACAGCAGCACAATTCTTCTACGCATCTTCCCGCTCCCGTTGCTGCCTGTCTGCCTGCCCCTGCTGCTGAGCTGTCTGCAGCCGGCGTTTGCGACGGGCATAGAGCTGCCCCATCACAAACAGCCCGGCCCCGGTCAGCAGGAACACCAGGGAACGAATCAGCAGGCTGTCGAACAGATCCATAAAGCGAGCAAAAATCAGTGCCGCCAGCATCAACCCGCCGAGGGCTGTCAGCTGCCAGCGCAGATCCCGCATACCGCGAACCACCAGTAGTGCTCCGTGGATCAGGAAAATCAGATTAAACAGCAGCCAGTTCAGGCCACCGCTGTCCTCGCCGGAAAAAGCGGAATAAAGCACCAGCAACAGCACGGCCATCACCAGGGCCGATTCCAGTCGGACCGTGCCGTCACTGCTGTGCAGCCGTTTCGACGACAGCACCCTGACCCAGCCGAAAGTGGCCAGCAGCACCGGCAGCCCCCAGTACAGCTGGCCCGGCAGATCATCCGGCAACTCGCTGATCAGCGGCAGATCAAAACCACTGAAGGTGCTGATATAGACCATCAGAATCCACACCGCACCGCCGACATGCTGCAGAATCCTGGCCGGCTGAAACAGCTCACCACGCTCTTCCGGCAGCAGCCGGGCGCCGGCCAGCATGGCACAGGCGATCAGCAGCAGAGCCCCAAAAACCAGATCGTCATCCACCCGCACCAGGGTAAAACTGTAGACCAGCAGAAAGACCAGCAGACTGAAAAACAACAGCAGTCCGGAGCGCAGTTTCAGTGCCAGCGGGACGATGCCCAGCGCCACCAGCCAGACCGCAGGGTGGTTGGGCTGGTGAAAGTCGAACACCTCAAACCAGCTCCACAGAAACACCAGCATCAGTGCCAGTAGCCCCTGGCTCAGCGACGGCAGCGCCCAGGCCAGCGACAGTGCCGCCAGACTCCAGGCCAGATAAGCGTTGGGGTAGTGTTCATCGATATGATAGATCTGCGCCACCAGCCAGATCCCGGCGCCGAACAGCAGCGTGCCCAGCAGGTGCATGCTCTCACTGAGCCCGTAGTGGAGTCGGCCTGGCCGCCCGTACCAGTAGCCGGCGCCATGAGCGGCCATCAGCGCCACGCCGATAAATGCCAGCTTGCTGAAACGGTGCATGGACTGCCAGTTATAGGCGAAAAACAGAATAATACCGAGCCCGAAAATCACCACCCCGAGGGAGGTCAGGATCACCCGCGCCCAGTCGGTACCGCCGGAAATATCGGGATAACGATCGGCCAGTTGCTGCGCCTGGTCGGAGCTGATAATCCCCTCCTCCCGCCAGGCGCTGATCTCCTCTCTGAGCCAGCGATGCTGTTTCTTCATAGCCGTCCTGTCTGTATCGGCAGCTGGGATCGAGTCAGACCCGGCTCACAGAGTTTCTGATCCGGCCTGCACATATCCCGTGCTGATATTTTCCTTTGCTGTCAGGCTACTATAGCCGACCTGAGGCGATTTTCGATAACCTGAGACGGCACAACCTGTCAGACAACCGGCACAGCCGCTGCCAACCAACTGATAGGAGTCTTCGGTCAGCCCTGCCCACCAGCCACTCGTCGCTTTGTATCTGTTGATCCGGCCTGTTTTTTTTACAGTGAATTTTGCCGTTACCAGACTCGCTTGTGAGTAATCCGTCAATCCACAGAACCTGTGGATAAAACAGTGTATTAAATCTGAGTAACCGGCTCCCGGGCCCGCTATTCAGGCCCTTCCTGCGTATTGATCATTCAACAAACAACGCATCAATCAATTCTATATTTTTCAACTAGATAACAATATCAATAGTCTGATTAAATAAATTCTGGTTGATTTTTCAAAGAAAACGCGGGTCTTTCAAAGGACGGTCTGGGACGTGTGCATAACTGTCACCGAGACGACAAATGTCAATAGCGGTGGAGAGAATTCCGGGGTTATCAGAAGCTCCTGCCCACAGACCCGGCAAGAGGGTGAACAGGCTTGCGACCAGGGCCTGCAGCTCCATCAGCGACAGCAGGTTAGCGGCAGATTTTCCGGTCAGATAGCCAGTACTTTCGAATTCCCGAACCCGATACGCGCTTAGTCGCAACTTTGTGCCCAACTTTCACTGGCAACCGATAAAGTAATCACTCAATATCGGACTGTCCGTTATCGAGCATTGAAGGATATCGGGCAAACCCATTCTGATGACGTGCTTGCACAAAATTAGAAAATTAACTGCACATCGACATCATGGCCTCAGAAGAGTAGAAACGATCAGCGAATGCGATTAACCCCTGATGAAATATGCAGGCTTTAAGAGAATTGCATTCCACTGACATCGGACAACAGATAACGCAGTGCAGGTGCTTAACTTACAAGGTTCACAATGGAGCAGGTCCGTATATATAAACCCGGGAATCTATTTTCTGGCTATTGGCAATAAACATACTCCACCGGAAGTTGATTGTCATATCAGATAAAGACGGGCAGGTATCGCAGCTGACTTATCGAGCTGCTTGATCTGGAAAATGACATGGCAGATAAGAGAAGGTATGAAGAAGTGTCACTCCTTATTCAAGGAGCAGCCCTCCCAAGGCCAGACTGTTATTCAACCAGAGAGGGAGTGAGATACCAGCTTGAACATGAGAACATCCACAGGCCACCAGTTCCAGTCGCAGCAAAAACATACCCTGGTCTGGTGAGCAATTAACAGGCGCCAGCACTCGGAACAGGTTTAAGCCGTGCTCAGTTTGTCCGCTGTTGCGGACGTTAAAAATACAAGGATACTCGGTGCTAAATTACTTAAGAATATTCAGCTGGTTACTGCTCTCTTTTGGCGTCATCGGTTTTCTGGCGGTCGCTGCAGGCCTGGCACCTGACGTCGGTCCGGTTCCTGCGGCCCTCGGTGTAATGGCAACGCAGTCCATTGTCGCATCTGCAATTGTTTACGGCTTTAAACTGCACGGAACCGGTCAGCTAAGTCGCAACACTCTGCTGTACGGCGGCTGGGCACTGGTCGTTATCCTGATTGTGACTGGCCAGATCTGGGTCAATGCCAGTGGAATAAACATTTAGCACGGTTTCAGGCGGCCTCTGCCGGCTGGACGCTGCAGACAGCACCGATGCTGGCTCCTTACTGAAACACCCCTTAATGGGCTGGCAGACTTCTGAAACAGGCCCTGCCAGTAAGCCCCCGGGTCCCGGAACGCTTATCCGTGCTGCTGCGGATCTGCTTCAGCTGCTGAGTAAACCGATAATAGGGGCTTCCGGCAGCGCCCCGATAGTCATGACTATGCGCCTTCCGCCACCACCGAATCCGACCGGAGCTCGGGACAGGAATATCCGCACCACAGCGTTCATCAGCGTAGCCTGATAGTGCTATCGAGCTGTTTCTGAAATATTTTTTCCCGATTTATCTGCTATTGTTTCGAGAATACCCACCTCAGGCGCAGCATTTGATGATTGGTATTGGATTCTCAAGGACGTTAACTCTGATTTCACATGCTATCGCCTTTGTCCCTATCGGCGGCTACGGGGTATATCATCTGTTTTACGAAATCCGGATGGTCGGGGCGCTGTCGCTCATATCCTTTATGGCCTTGCTGCTGTCTGCGATCAGTGTGCTGCAAAACAGAGACAACAGCCGGCAGCAACGGTTGTTTATGCTGTCGATTACGGTCACCGTCGTCGCTACCTGCTACTACCTCGGGATTCGGGGGCTGATCTTCGCTTTCCCGCTGATTACGGTGCTGTTTTACTCCTTCTCCTTCAGCACGGCTCTGACGCTCGGCATTACCTTTTCCATTGCCTGTCTCGGCGCATCGCTGGCATCAGTCGATCCGGTGACGGTGGCGCGCTTCGCTCTGGGCATACTGCTCACCCTGTTTCTCAATGCCTGTTTTGCGTCCCTGGTGAAGAGTCAGAAACAGTCGCTGGAAAAGGAAGCCGGTGAAGATTATCTGACCGGCGCACTCAATCGCCGGAGCTTTGGCAGCTGGCTGAATCAGGAGGTCCGGGACAGCCTGAAAGCAGGTCGGCAGCTGGCGCTGCTCTACATCGATCTTGATGGCTTTAAAGGAATAAACGACACCTACGGACATGCTGTCGGGGATAAGATGCTCCTCGCCGTCTCCAACAAGATCCGGAACTGCATGGAGACCAGTGAAGAGCTGAGTCGAACCGGCGGCTCCTGTCGGCTGGCCCGGCTGGCCGGTGATGAGTTTGCGCTGGCGCTGAGCAACATGGACGGCGGCGAAGGCGTCGAGCCCCTCGCCAGACAGCTGCTCCACACCCTGAGCACCCAGTATTTTATCGATCATCTGGTGCTGAGTACCAATGCAAGCATCGGTATTGCCTTTGCCTCATCATCGGAAGATAACGCTGAAAGACTGCTGATGCACTCCGATCTCGCTATGTACAAAGCCAAGAAGGACGGAAAAAATCGCTACCAGCTGTTTAATGCCGGCATAGAAGATCAGGCCCGGCTCGATCAGCAGGTCAGGCACGGGCTTCAGGAAGCCCTGACCAACAAGGAATTCAGTCTGGTCTGTATGCCGATCTTCAGCTGCCGGACGATGCAGATCGAAGGCGCAGAGATACTGCTTCGTAGTCACGCTCGGGCGCTGTCCGGTATCGGCCCCGATCGCTATATCCCGGTAGCCGAATCCTGCGGGCTGATTTACGAAATTGATCTGCTGGTTATAGAAATGGCGCTGGAGGGGATTTCCGATCTGAGGAAGCGTATCTGCATCGACAAGCTGTTCTTCTGTATCAATATATCAGCCAGAGAGCTGCTGGTGAGCGGGTTTGACAACAAACTGAAAGAGTTGCTCTGCAAACACCGGATCAATCCCGCGCAGATTGAGCTGGAGATAACAGAGACCAGTCTGGTCGGACATGACAGCCGGGTTATTGCCATGCTGAACAGTTTAAAAAGTCTGGGAGTGATGCTGTCGCTCGACGATTTCGGAACCGGCTATACCGCCTTTAATCAGCTCTCCCGGTATCCCGTAGACTCCCTTAAAATCGACCGTTCCTTTGTCGCCAACATCGACATCGACAACCCGCAGAACTCCATCGTGGATGTCATCCTGTCGCTGTCCGGTCTCTATGGGCTGAGAGTCATCGGAGAAGGCGTGGAAACCGAGGAGCAGCTCAGGTATCTGCATAAGAAGAACTGCGACTACGTCCAGGGCTTCCTGCTGTGTCCGCCCGTGCCATGGAGTGATTTTGCCGAACGTGTGGCGCTGCAGAAAACAGGGTGACTCCAGAAGCTGACGGAAGTACCGAAGGAGCCGGTGTCAGCCCGCCCTTACAATCCCTCCAAAGAGACTTCCGACAGCAGATACACCGATTCAGCTGTCTTCTGACACCACCTGCGCGCCCTGTCGCCGCTCGGCCAGCCGATAGAACGCCCACATCGCCAGCAGCGTCACACCACCACCGGCCAGCTGCGGCACGGTCATCAGTTCAGCCAGCAACCAGTAACCCGCCACCATGGTGATCAGGGGCTGCAACAGCACATAGTTCACCACCGAATTGATACCATGACGACTGATCAGCTTATACCAGAGCGCATAGCCCAGCACCGAGGAGAAGCCGACGACATAGAGCAGCGACAGTACGCTGGCGGTGGTGAGCTGATCCACAATCGGTCGTGCCTCCGGATCCAGCTGATAGATAACCAGGCAGATCGGTGCGCTGATGACCGCGATCCAGAATTGCAGCGTCAGTACCGGGACCTTTTTCAGTTTACGTACCTGCAGGTTACCGGCGGCCCACATCAGCATGCTGAACAGCATAATCAGCGCACCGGCGCGAATATTCACCTCGTCCTGTAGCAACGTTGGCACGATAGCTCCCAGAGCCGCAGCCAGCACTGCCAGCATCTGGGAAGTACGCAGCCGCTCACTGAGAAAGACGAACGCCAGCAGCGAGGAGAGCGGAGCCCCCAGCAGAATAATCAGCCCGGCCACTACGCTGTCCACATAGCTGATACCGATACTGAGCATGCAGAAATGGCCAATCCCCATCACCAGGGCAATGGTAACGATTGGCCGCAGTTGTGCGCGAGGAATACGGCAGAAGGGGATCAGCACCAGCGCCAGCAGGGTGAAACGTAAACCGGTATAGAGCACCGGATCGATATCACCGAGGCCGATCTTCATGAAGACCACATTCAGCCCCCAGATCAGCACCACCAGCAGGGCCGCCGCAGCGGGCCGGGCAAGGAGTATATCCATAGACGGATTTTCCCAGGCAGTAAAAACAGAAAGGTTGTTCAGAGACGCAGCAGCGCATCCACCGATTTTTTAGCGGTCCGGGTCAGCTGCTGCATCAGGCTGAATGACAGAGAATTCCGTCCGTAGCGCTCATCGATATCCGCCAGCATCCGCAGCCACAGCCGGGCTGTCATCTCGGCATCGGCCAGCGCCCGGTGGAAAACCCCATCGGTTGGCAGGTTCTTGTAGGCCACCAGGTTGCCGAGGGAATGGCTGGGCGCCTGCTGATAGAGGCGTCTTGCCGCCAGCATCGAACAGACGAAACTGCCGCCGTAGCTGCGACCGGCGAAGGCCAGCTCAGACTCAAGGAAGCGCCGGTCGAAAGACGCATTGTGAGCGACCAGGTTGTAATCGCCGATAAAGTCGGCAAATTCAGCCATCACCGCTTCACAGGGCTCGGCATCGCGGAGCATTTCGTTGCTGATGCCGGTATAGGATTCGATAAAACCACTGACCCGCCGGCCCGGATTCATCAATCGCTGAAAGCGGTCGGTCAGCCGCCCCCCTTCGATCCGTACCGCTCCGATTTCGATCGCCCGATCCCCCTGGTCCGGCGACAGACCGGTAGTCTCGAAATCCAGCACCACCAGGGTATCGGCGTTGCTAAGGTCGCAGCAGATATCACTGCTCAGATCGGTGGTCAGGTTGCCGGCGTCCATACAGGTAGATCCTAAAACAGGTGAGGCACGGAGCTTTGTCCGCAGAAGCCTGCATCATAACGGAGTAGTGCCGGGATTAGAATTCAAAGCCGGACAGAGAGTTACCTATCCCGATCAGTCCCCTTTATCCGCCGTCTTTTTCGTTCTGGCAAGACTGTTCAGCAGATCCACCGGCAGTGGAAAGACGATGGTGTTGCTGTGTTCACCGGCGATCTCGGTCAGCGTCTGCAGATAACGAAGCTGCAGGGCCTGGGGCTGAGTGGCGAGAATCTCCGCCGCTTCACTGAGTTTCTTCGAGGCTTCCAGCTCCCCCATGGCGTGAATCACCTTGGCCCGACGTTCCCGCTCCGATTCCGCCTGCTTGGCGATAGCCCGGATCATCGACTCGTTAAGGTCCACGTGTTTGATCTCGACGTTGCTGACCTTGATGCCCCAGCCGTCGGTCTGCTGATCGAGGATCACCTGGATATCCCGGTTGAGGGCGTCGCGTGAGGAGAGCATCTCATCCAGTTCATGCTGACCCAGCACCGATCGCAGGGTGGTCTGCGCCAGCTGGCTGGTGGCCTCGATATAGGCTTCGACATTGATGATCGCCTTCTGCGGATCGACCACCCGAAAATAGACCACGGCGTTGACCCGTACCGAGACGTTATCCCGGGAGATCACATCCTGAGTCGGTACGTCCATCACCACGGTCCGCAGATCCACCCGCACCATCTGTTGAATAACCGGAACGATAATAATCAGTCCCGGCCCTTTGACCCGATAGAAACGTCCCAGCATAAACACCACCGCCCGCTCATATTCACGCATGATCCGGAACATGCTGAGCAACAACGCCAGCAACAGCACCACGATAGAGATGGTAAAGTAGTAGGCGATCATGTCTGTTCTCCTGAGGATTCTTCCGAGGTGGGTTCTGTGCGTATATCCGAAGACTCTCCGGCCGTCTTATCGACGTCGAGAATCAGTCCGTCGACGCCGCGAATGGCGACGATATCCCCGCTCTGCAGCGGTTGCTGACAGCGAGCGTTCCAGATTTCTCCCTGCACGCTGACTCGTCCTTCCCGTTTAAAATCCTCAATCACCGTGGCCGGCTGCCCCACCAGAACCGCATCGCCACTGACTACGGCACTGTTACGGGACCGCAGCGCCATTGCCAGTACCAGCACCGAGAACAGCAGCGATACCAGGGTAAAGGCGGCGATCACCGGGATGGCAATGCGGAAGGTCGGCAGCTCCGAATCCATCAGCATCACCGACCCCACCGCAAAGGCCACGGCTCCGCCGACACCAAAGATACCGAAACTGGGCGACAGCGCTTCGATCGACATCAGCACCAGTCCCAGCACAATCAGCGCCAGGCCGATGTAGCTGATCGGCAGCAGCTGAAAGGCATAAAGGGCGATCAGCAGACTGATCGCCCCCACCACGCCCGGTACCCCGACACCGGGATTGTAGAATTCCAGCAGTAGTCCGTAGACCCCCATCAGCATCAGAATATAGGCGACGTTGGGGTTGGTGATCACCGCCAGAAACTGGTTACGCCAGTCCGGGGTTATACTGCGTACCAGCAACCCCTCGGTGCTGATCGGGTATTCCCGGTTCTGTACCTTTACCACCCGCCCCTCCAGTTGCCTGAGCAGGTCAGCCCGATCTGTTGCGATCAGATCGATGACCCCCTGCCTGAGCGCCTCGTCGGCGCTGAGACTGGCGGCTTCTCGTACCGCCTGCTCGGCCCATTCGGCGTTTCGGTTATGCAGTTCGGCCAGCCCCCGAATATAGGCAACGGCGTCATTCATCACTTTACGGCGTAAGGTGGAGGCGTTGTCGGTGGCCAGCGGTTTTTTGCGGTTGCCGTCGGCATCCTTATCGTCCGGTGATTGTTCGGGCGCAGGCGTCGGAGGAGGCGATGGTGCCCCGGGCATACCGGGTGCGCCGATCTGCACCGGCGATGCCGCGCCGAGGTTGGTGGCCGGGGCCATGGCGGCAACATGGCTGGCGTAGAGAATATAGGTGCCGGCACTGGCGGCCCGGGAGCCCGACGGGAACACAAAGGTCACCACCGGAATCGGCGCCGCAATAATGCGCTTGATCATCGAGCGCATCGACTTATCCAGCCCTCCCGGCGTGTCCAGTTCGATAATCAGCAGGTGAGCCCCCGCTTCCGTCGCCCGGTCCAGAGTTCGCACCACGAAGTCGCTGCTGGCCGGGCCGATCCCCCCCGACAATTTCAGCGACCAGATCCGGGCTTCGGCAGCCGGCGCCGGCTCCTCGGCTGCGGCGGTGGTTGACAGCAGCAGCGACAGTACCGCCAGCGCCAGCAACACATCTTTGATCAGTGTACGAATGACCCGACGGTATCTGCGAATGTGACGAATAGCCATAACAGTAACCGCGTCACGGACAGCGCCGACGGTTGCTCAGCGATGCCCGATTCTCAGTGGTTCATACTGATAAGCATAGTGCACGGCTATCTGTCAGAAGAAAGATAACGGTATAAACAGGCCGGCCCATCGCCGCCCGGCCACTGGCCCTGCTGAATCGCCCGGATATCGAACTAAGATAACCGGACCATGGATAACTGTGCTTCGGTGGTGACGACCCTTCGCCTACCGCCCGGCGCTGCTGCGTACCTGTTTGTACCGACTAAAAACTCTATAAAAATCAGCACATCAGCTACAGGAATAACTATTATGTCCGGTCTGTTACCTAACGTTGACCCCGATGGCCTGCTCGAATATTCGGTGGTCTACACCGACCGCTCGCTTAACCATATGTCCGGTTCCTTTCAGGGGGTAATGAACGACATCTCGTCCACTCTGAAGAAGGTCTACAACGCCGCCGCCGTCGCGGTCGTGCCAGGCAGTGGAACCTTTGGCATGGAGGCGGTCGCCCGTCAGTTCGCCACCGGTAAGAACTGTCTGGTGATCCGCAATGGCTGGTTCAGCTACCGCTGGACCCAGATTTTCGAGATGGGCAACATCCCCGCCGCCTGCACGGTAATGAAGGCACGCCAGCAGGGAGACGGCGAAACCGCCCCCTTCGCCCCGCCACCGGTGGAGGAGGTGGTCGCCAGAATCCATCAGGAAATGCCCGATTTCGTGTTTGCCCCCCACGTAGAAACCTCATCCGGCATGATTCTTCCCGACGACTATATCCGCGCCGTGACCGAAGCCGTGCATGCCGTTGGCGGCCTGATGGTGCTGGACTGCATCGCCTCCGGCACCCTGTGGGTCGATATGGAAGCCTGTGGTGTCGATATTCTGATCAGCGCCCCCCAGAAAGGCTGGAGCGGTTCACCCTGCTGTGGTCTGGTGATGATGGGGCCGGCGGCACTGGAGCGGATCGGTTCCACCACCAGCAGCAGTTTCGCCTGCGACCTGCACAAATGGCTGCAGATCATGCAGGCCTACGAAAATGGCGGCCATGCCTATCATGCCACCATGCCCACCGATGCCCTGACCCGTTTTCGCGACGTGATGAAGGAGACCGAAGCCTACGGTTTCGAAAAAGTTCGTAACGAGCAGCAGCAACTGGGCGATCGCATTCGCGCCCTGCTGGCCGAAAAGGGTATCCACAGCGTGGCGGCGGAGGGCTTCGGCGCCCCTGGTGTCGTAGTCAGCTATACCGACGACGCCGCCATCCAGAACGGCAGCAAGTTCGCGGCGCTGGGTCTGCAGATCGCCGCCGGGGTACCGCTGCAGTGCGACGAGCCGGAAGGTTTCCGGACCTTCCGTATCGGCCTGTTCGGTCTCGATAAACTGCACAACATCGATCGTACCGTCGCCAGCTTCGAAGCGGCGCTGGAACAGGTGCTGGAAAGCTGAGCTGCATCCACAGGTCTGCGCGGGGGCAGAGCCCCCGCGCTGTATCTGCCCGCCTTACCCCCCGTCATGGTTTTAACGGCCCGCCGCCAGGCCGATAGTCGGCTTTATCAGCCCTCAGCCATACTGGTATGCTCTGTCGATCTGAAAGGTCTCCGGACCTGTCCATGCCCCCGACACGGAGTTATCAATCGCTATGGAAACCCGCTACCCCGTTATTTACACCACCGATATCAAGCCCGAGTGGCTGGACTACAACAACCACATGAATGTGGCTTACTACGTCCTGATTTTCGATCTGGCCGGCGAAGAGTTTGTCCGCACCCTGGGGCTTGGCGAAGCGGTTACCCGTCAGACCGGCATTTCCTGGATGGTGCTGGAAAATCACATCACTTACGACAACGAGGTATCGTTGGGCCAGCAGGTGGAAGTGCGGTTACGGCTGGTGGATCAGGATCAGAAACGTCTGCATCTCTACTTCGAAATGCATGTCGCCGGCGAGGACGGTTATCTGGCTTCGACCCTGGAACAGATGGCCCTCTGCGTGGATCTCAATGAACGTCGCTCGGCGGAATTCCCGGCAGACGTCAAAGCGGCAATCGATGCCCTGGCAGAAGAGCACTCGGCTCTGCCGGTGCCGGAGAATATCGGCCGCAAAATAGGCATTCGCCGCTGAGCCCGGCGGTTTATTCGCTGACACAGCCGCAACGGCAACAGAAAGTGGCAATAAGCTCGTCTCTTTGCTTCGGTGGGTCCGTCGCTACACGCCCTGACCCACCCTGCAACACCACAGAGTTCAGGAGACATCGGGGAAATCAGCCCGGGGCGTAACCCATCAGAAAGAATCAACAGGCACAAAAAAGCCCCCGAATCACCCGAAGGCGACGCGGAGGCTTTTTCAGACAGAACAGTCAGATCTTAGAACAGACCGACGACCTGTCCTTCTTCATCGATATCGATCACTTCAGCGGCCGGTTTCCGTGGCAGACCCGGCATGGTCATGATGCTGCCGGTGATAACCACCACAAAGCCGGCACCCGCTGACAGGCGAACATCGCGCAGCGGTACGTCGAAGTTGTGGGGCCGTCCCCGCAGCGCCGGATCGGTGGAGAAGCTGTACTGAGTCTTCGCCATACAGACCGGCAGATGACCGTAACCGGCGTTCTGAAGATCACGGATCTTGGAGCGCAGTTTCTGGTCAGCCAGGATATCGTTGGCGCCGTAAACCTCCTGGGCAACGGTCTTGATCTTCTTCCACAGAGTGTCGCTGTCCTCATAGAGGAATTTGAAGTCGGTGCTGTGGTTTTCTGCCACGTTGACCACTTCCCGCGCCAGCTCTTCAGCACCGGCACCACCGTCGGCCCAGTGGTTACAGGGCACAACCTTAACGCCCAGGTAGTCGCACTTCTCCTGGACACAGGCGATCTCAGCATCGGTATCGCTGGTGAAGCGGTTGATCGCAACCACCACCGGCAGATGGAACAGATGCACGTTCTCGATGTGCTTACGCAGGTTCTCGACACCCAGCGCAACCGCTTCGACGTTCTCTTTGGTCAGATCTTCACGCTCGACGCCACCGTGGAATTTCAGAGCCCGGATAGTGGCAACCAGTACCACTGCATCCGGCTGAATACCGGCTTTACGACACTTGATGTTGAGGAACTTCTCAGCCCCCAGGTCGGCACCGAAACCGGCTTCAGTGACGGTGTAATCCGCCAGCTTCAGGCCCAGTTTGGTTGCGGAAACCGAGTTACAACCGTGGGCAATGTTGGCGAAAGGACCGCCGTGAACCAGTGCCGGGGTGTGCTCCAGGGTCTGAACCAGGTTGGGCTTGAAGGCCTCTTTCAGCAGCACTGTCATGGCGCCATGGACATTGAGGTCGCGGGCGGTAACCGAGCTGCCGTCAAAACGCTGGGCAACAACGATATCGCCCAGTTTTTCTTTCAGTTCCTGCAGGGTCTGCGCCAGGCAGAAGATCGCCATAACTTCGGAAGCTACGGTGATGTCGAAACCGGTTTCACGGGGGACCGAGTTATTGGGACCGCCGAGGCCGATATTAACGTTGCGCAGGGCACGGTCGTTCATATCCATAACCCGCTTCCACTCGATGCGGCGCGGATCGATATTCAGAGCGTTGCCCTGATGCAGATGGTTGTCGATAGCGGCAGACAACAGGTTGTGTGCCAGACCGATGGCGTGGAAGTCGCCGGTAAAGTGCAGGTTGATCTCCTCCATGGGGACAACCTGGGAATAACCTCCGCCTGCGGCACCACCTTTGATACCGAAACAGGGGCCCAGCGAGGGCTCCCGTACGCAGATGGCGGCGCGCTTGCCGATACGATTGAGCGCGTCCCCCAGACCGATGGTGGTGGTGGTTTTACCTTCGCCGGCCGGCGTCGGACTGATAGCGGTCACCAGGATCAGTTTACCGTCGGGACGATCCTGAACCCGCTTTACAAACTCCGGACTGATCTTTGCCTTGTCACTGCCATACTGCTCGATATCCGCCTCCGGGATATCCAGTCTGGCGGCGATCTCTTTGATCGGAAGTTTTTCAGCTGCCCGTGCAATTTCGATATCGCTGGGTACTACCTTTTCTGAACTATTCTCGCTCACGTTCCTTACCTTATCTGTCAGATTGTGTGCAGCGAGCCGTCTTCGCGGCTTTGTTCGCTTCGGGTTGTACGTAGCTTTGGCGCAACTTTGCAGAGGTTTCTCTGTAACTCAGGACTTTAACGACTGTTCCGCCGATTCCAGGGTCTGAGAAATCAGAGTGTTGATTGTCATCGGTCCGACACCACCGGGTACCGGGGTGTAACACTGACAACGGTCTTTAATGCCTTCCAGTTCGATGTCACCGACACCACCGGTATGATAACCGGCATCGATAACGACAGCACCGTCCTGAATCCACTCAGCCTTAATAAACTCCGGAATACCGACTGCACCGACCAGCACCTCCGCCTGGCGGATATGCGCCTCCAGGTTGCGGGTACGGGAGTGGCAGATAGTAACCGTTGCATTGGCGTTCAGCAGCATCATCGCCATCGGCTTGCCCAGAATCGGACTGCGACCGACAACCACGGCATGCTTACCGGAAACGTCGACATCGTAATGCTCAAGCAGACGCATGATGCCAGCCGGCGTAGCGGAGCCGTAGGCCTTTTCGCCCATGCTCATCAGGCCGAAGCCCTGAGTGGTAACACCATCCACATCTTTCCGGTAATCGATGGCGTCAAAACAGGCACGCTCGTCGATCTGTTTCGGAACCGGATGCTGCAGCAGGATGCCATGGACGCCGGAATCGGCGTTCAGTGCTTCGATTTCTGCCAGCAGCTCCTCTGTGGTGGTAGAGCCCGGAAGGTGAATAAAGCGGGAATCCATTCCGATGCGACGGCAGGCGTTGCCCTTCATCTGAACATAGGTGGCACTGGAGGGATCATCCCCCACGAGGATCGTGGCCAGGACCGGAATCTGTCCTCCGCCGGCACTGATGACCTCGGCTACCCGTGTTCTGAGCTGTTCCTCCCGTTCTGCAGCTAACTTCTTTCCGTCCAGAACTTTCACAGACATAATTAAGTTTACCCACTTCTCTTTTGTTACGGGCGGGAACGGCCACTCCGTTCCCGCATCCGACTAAGCGCTATACCTTGATCTTCTCCATCTTCGGATCGTACAGCGCTCCCAGAGCGGCCTTCACTTTATACCGCTTGCAGGCCACTTCTATTTCAAACTGAGTGTTTTCCACCCAGTCTTTGGTCACTCCCTCTTCGTGGTGCACATAGCCCATGGCGACAGTAGCACCCAGAGTGTGACCAAACATGCCGGCAGTAGTACGACCTGCCAGCTTGCCGTCGGCCCAGATTGGCTCTTCGTGATAGCAAAGCGGCTCCGAGTCTTCGAACAGAAAGTGGACAAACCGTTTCTTCAGGGGCCCTTCGGCTTTCTGCGCCAGTAGCGCTTCCTTACCGATGAACCCACCCTCTTTATCAAAGTTGCTTGCAAAGCCCAGACCCGCCTCAAGTGCGGTGTCTTCATCAGTAATATCATGACCCCAATGCCTGAAACATTTCTCCATGCGACATGAATTGAGGGTATGGTAACCAAAAGGCTTAATTCCAAACTCTTTGCCGGCTTCCATTACTGCGTCGTAGACGCTCGGTGCATACTCGGTGGGAATATAGATTTCCCAGCCCAGTTCACCCACGTAGGTGATACGCGATGCGCGAACTCTGGCGAAGTGGAGATCGATCTCCTGAGACGTAGCAAACGGGAAGGCCTCGTGGCTGAGGTCCGCGCGGGTCAGCTTTTTCAGCGTATCCCTGGAGCGGGGGCCCATCACACTGACCACCGCGTAAGCGGAGGTGACATCAGTGATCACCACCCTGGCATCTGCCGGTTTGTTGCGTCTCAGCCAGTCCATATCACGGTTCTGAGTCGCGACACCGGAGACTACCAGAAAAACCTCAGGGCCGGTACGTGTTACGGTCAAGTCAGCCTCAATTCCGCCACGTTCATTGAGCCATTGGGTGTAAACCATCTTGCCAACCGGTACTGCAATATTGTTGGAGCAGATCCGGTTGAGGAATTTTTCCGCATCCGGTCCTTCCACCTGGTACTTGGAGAAGGAGCTCTGGTCGATGACCCCCACCGCATTACGCACGGCATTGTGCTCGGCGGCATTGCATTCAAACCAGTTCTGGCGGCCGTAGGAGTATTCGTACTCCGGCTCCTTGCCGTCCTTCATCATCTCTTCAGAAGCGAACCAGTTGGCCCGCTCCCAGCCGTTATCTACCCCGAAGCAGGCACCCTGAGCTTTCAGCTGATGGTAAAGCACCGAGCGGCGAACGCCGCGACCGGTCTTGTACTGCTTGAACGGCCAGTGCATTTCATAAAGCAGACCGAGGGATTCGGTGGTGCGCTCACGCAGGTATTCCGGGGTGCCCTGGAACGGCATGTTGCGGCGGATATCCACATCCCACAGATCCATCGGCGGATGGCCCTTGTGGATCCACTCCGCCAGCATCTTGCCGGCACCGCCGGCCGACTGAATACCCACCGAGTTGAAGCCGGCGGCGACGAAGAAATTCTTCAGTTCCGGCGCTTCGCCCAGGTGATAACGGTCGTCAGGGGTGAAACTTTCCGGACCGTTGAAGAACACCTGCAGACCGGTCTGCTCCAGCACCGGAACCCGGTGCATGGCCGCTTCCAGATAAGGCTCCAGATGCTCGAAGTCTTCCGGCAGTTCATCGAAACAGAAGTGCTCGGGAATGCCGTCCATCCCCCAGGGCTTGGCGTTGGGTTCGAAGGTACCGATCAGCATCTTGCCGGCATCCTCCTTGTAGTAGTTGAACCCGTCGGGGTCACGCAGCACCGGCATGCCGGCCCGCAGTTTCGGCATCGATTCGGTCACCACGTAGAAGTGCTCGGCAGCATGCAGCGGCACGTTGACACCCGCCTTACGACCAAATTCACGAGCCCACATACCGGCACAGTTGACTACGTAGTCGGCCCGGACTTCCCCTTCTTCAGTAACCACTCCGGTGGCCCGGCCGGCTTCCTGCATCACATCCAGCACTTTGATGTTTTCAAAGATCTTCGCACCGCCCATGCGTGCGCCTTTCGCCAGCGCCTGGGTGGTGTCCACCGGGCTGGTCTGGCCATCGTGGGGCAGATGCACCGCCCCCACCACGTCATCGATGTTGAGCATCGGCCACAGCTCTTTTGCCATTTCCGGCGCAATCACATCCACCGGGAAGCCACAGCATTTGGCCATGGAAGCGCCCCGTTTCAGTTCCTCAAAACGCTCCATATTAGTGGCGACGGTCAGCGAACCGTTGCGGATAAAACCGGTCGCCTGGCCGGTTTCCGCTTCCAGCTGCTCATAGAGACTGGCACTGTAGTTAGCCAGTTTCGACATGTTATAGGTGGCCCGCAGGGTCGGAACCAGGCCAGCTGCATGCCAGGTAGTACCACAGGTGAGGGTTTTACGTTCCAGCAGCACCACATCGGTAATACCGAGCTTAGTCAGGTGGTAGGCCACGCTGCAGCCGACGATCCCCCCGCCGACAATCACCACCTGGGCTTTTGACGGGAGCGTTCTGGAAGTTGCGGAAGAGGTCATTTCAGACATATCTGTCACCGTAATTGTTCTTGTTTGTTGCGATGCCCTGGCATCGCTGTCAGAGGTAGATCCGGCTTAATTCAGCGCCGGCAACCGGCAGTTCAGAGCTCCATGCTGCCGACCGGTCGCAGAGCCGGTATGTAGTTCGCGGGTTCTCTAGTCGAACACGATAGTTTTATTGCCATGGACCATAATCCGGTCCTCAAGGTGGTAACGCAGGCCGCGGGCCAGCACCACTTTTTCCACGTCCTTACCGAGTCGCACCAGATCGGGAATACGATCGCTGTGGCTGACCCGCATCACGTCCTGCTCGATAATCGGACCTTCGTCCAGATCCTCGGTGACGTAGTGACAGGTGGCGCCGATCAGCTTGACACCACGCACCGCCGCCTGGTGATAGGGCTTGGCACCTATAAAGGAAGGAAGAAAGCTGTGATGGATATTGATCACCTGATGACGGTAACGCTCGCAGACCGACTGCGGCAGTATCTGCATGTAGCGCGCCAGCACCACGGTGTCGGCGGCAGCTTCATCGATCAGCGAAGTCATCTGGTCAAAAGCCCGGGGCTTGTTTTCCGGTGTCACCGGAACGTGGTGAAAGGGGATGCCATAGGCTTCGACCAGCGATCGGACGTCCTGGTGGTTGGAGATCACACAGGGGATTTCACAGTTGAGGTCGCCGCTGTGCCAGCGGTCCAGCAGGTCCGACAGGCAGTGGGAGCCCTTGCTGGCCATAATAACCACGCGCTTCGGTTTGGTGCTGTCGCTGATCCGCAGGTTGATCTCCAGCTCATCCACCAGCGGGCTGAACTCATCCCGCAGACCGTCGATACCGAAAGGCAGTGAGTCGGCACGGACTTCAATCCGCGAGAAGAAGCGGTTACTTTCCTCCTCCGAGTGGTGGGCGGCATCGGTGATCCAGCCGCCGTGACGGGTAATCAGCTCGGCGGCGCGGGTCACGATACCAACGCGGTCAGGACAGTCCAGCAACAACCGGTAGATGGCACTCATGGGGTTCTCCTTTGTCGGGCCCGGGCCGGCAGTCAGGGACCGGCCCCGGCGGTAATTACGGGTAAGTCAGGATCGGGCTTTGCAGGCGGCCCTGATCAGAGCTGCTGTTCCAGTTCCGGCAGCGCCCGGAACAGGTCATCGACCAGGCCATAATCGGCCACCTGGAAAATCGGTGCTTCCTCATCCTGATTAATGGCAACGATCACTTTAGAATCTTTCATACCGGCCAGATGCTGAATGGCACCGGAAATGCCGACGGCAATATAGAGATCCGGGGCGACAATCTTGCCGGTCTGACCGACCTGCATATCATTGGGCACAAACCCGGAATCGACGGCTGCCCGGGACGCCCCCACCGCAGCACCGAGCTTGTCGGCCACCTTCTCAAGCAGCGGGAAATTGTCACCGCTCTGCATGCCACGTCCGCCTGAGATAATCACCCGCGCGGAGGTCAGCTCGACCCGGTCCGCCGGTTGCAGTTCTTCGCCGATAAAACGGGAAATACCGGCATCGGCGGTGTCGGTGAGCGTAGTGACCGGCGCCGGTGCAGCGGTTGTATCGACTGCCTCGAAGGCGGTATTGCGAACGGTGATTACCTTCAGAGGGTCGCCACTCTGTACTGTCGCCAGCGCGTTACCGGCGTAGATCGGCCGTACGAAGGTATCGGCAGAAACCACCGCGACGATGTCGGAGATTGCCGCCACATCCAGCAGCGCCGCCACGCGGGGCAGTAGATTTTTTCCGGCAGTAGTCGCCGGTGCCAGGATGTGGGTCCAGGGGAGATCCGCACTCTGCTGCAATTCACTGATCAGCAGGCTGAGGTTTTCCGCCAGCTGGTGCTCACAGGCCGCACTGTCCGCCAGCAGCACCCTGTCGACGCCTTCAGCGATTCCGGCCTGCTCTGCGACTGCACCACAGCCGGCACCGGCAACCAGCACTTCGATACTGGCATCACCGGCCTGCTCCGCCAGCTGGCGAGCTGCCGTCAGGGTGTTCAGGGTTGCCGCTTTCAGCTGCTGGTTATCATGTTCAGCTATTACCAGAATTTTCATCAGATCACCCCCGCTTCAGTACGCAGTTTTTCCACCAGTCCGGCCACATCGGCGACCCGGATACCCGCTTCACGGGCCGGCGGCTCTTCAACCTTCAGCAGTTTCAGCCTGCTGGCGGTGTCCACCTCCAGCTCCTCGGCAGTCAGGGTTTCCAGCGGTTTACGCTTGGCTTTCATAATGTTGGGAAGCGAGGCATAACGCGGTTCGTTGAGACGCAGGTCCGTGGTGACGACAGCAGGCAGATTCAGCGAAACCGTCTGCAGACCGCCGTCCACTTCGCGGGTTACCAGAACCTGCTGATCGCTGAACTCCAGCGCCGAGGCAAAGGTGCCCTGGGCCATGCCGGTCAGAGCGGCCAGCATCTGACCGGTCTGATTGTTGTCGGCATCCACCGACTGCTTACCGAGAATCACCAGCCCGGGCTGCTCACGCCGGACCATGGCTTTCAGCAGCTTCGCCACCGCCAGCGGCTCCACTTCGGCGTCATGATCGATCAGCACCGCTCGGTCCGCGCCCAGCGCCAACGCCGTGCGCAATTGCTCCTGACAGGCGGAAGGACCGATACTGACCACAACCACCTCGTCGGCAACCCCTTTTTCCTTCAGGCGAACCGCCTCTTCGACGGCGATCTCGTCGAAAGGATTCATTGCCATTTTGATATTGGCCAGCTCGACACCGGACTGATCCGCTTTTACCCGGACCTTCACATTGGCGTCGGCCACTCGTTTTACCGCGACTAACAGCTTCATTCTGCTCTCCCCTGGGTGGGTACTGCTGACTTCACTCTAAATGAAATTAATGTTTATTTTTTCATACTGATGATCCATCAGCACTGTCGATTATGTCAAGAGCAATATCATGCATTTATTTCATGAAGAATTTGCTGGTATGGGATCTCAGACCATCACGGACCGCTCCTCCCCCGCGATACGGCCCGCAGGGGACGGACGTCATCCGGACAGAATCCGATCGCCGCCGGTCAACAGCCGGCTTCCGGATCAGACCGGTCAGCTATGGAACAGTGTCAGAGACGCCACTCAGACGGCGGCCAGCGCCCCCTGCACGGGCCCGGTTTCGTCCGGTTTTCGCCCCCCTTCCTGCCAGTAGCGTTTACGTGCCTCCCGGGGTGAAACACCGAAGAACTGGCGATAACAGCGACTGAAATGAGTACCGGAACTGAAACCGCTGGCGATCCCCACCTCAATCACCGACTTGTCGGTTCTGGCCAGCAACTGCCGGGCCCGGGTTAATCGCAGCTCCAGGTAATAGCGGGAAGGTGTACAACCAAGGTATTTCTGAAACAGCCGCTCAAGGTGGCGGCGGGAAATGTCGGCATAGACGGAAAGGTCCTCAAGCGACATGGGCTCCTCGAGATTTGCTTCCATCAGGGCAATCGCTTCGGTCAGTTTCGGCTGACCGCTGCCCAGCCGGGCCTTCAGGGGCGCGGGCTGCGTATCCTGCTTGTCGCGAACCCGCTCACAGACAAGCAATTCCGATACCGCCAGCGCCAGATCTTCGCCCCGTTGCCGACTGACCAGCTCCAGCACCAGGTCCAGCGCACTGCTGCCACCGCAACAACTGAGACGATCACGATCGATGGTAAAGAAGTTAGGATGGACTGAAACCCTGGAAAACTGCTCACGCATGGTGGCCAGATATTCCCAGTGTACCGCGCAGCGGTAACCATCCAGCACGCCGGCCCGGGCCAGCAGCAGACTGCCATCACCGAGCCCTCCCAGCATCAGCTGCTGCTGTCCGGCCTGTCGCAGCCAGCTGAGCAGTTGCGGTTCCGCGGAGGGACAACTGCCACCGCCGACAAAAAGCAGATCCAGTTGCTGCAACACCGCCGCATCCGGTGCACTGTCGGCAGCAACGCTGAATCCGTCAACACTGCGTACCGGACCGCCGTCCACCGAGATCAGCTGCCATTCGTACAATTTCCCTGCGCTGATGCTGTTAGCGGCGCTGAGCACACCCAGAGCTGACGAAATAGCCAGCATCGAAAAGCCGGGCAGCATCAGAAAACCGAGATTCAGGCACTTTTCAGTCCGACTCAGAGTTTCGGTCTGATCACCTGAAATCGCCCCCTCAGGCCCTTCATCGGTAACCCTGAAAGCACGGTTCTGTATTGCCAGCCGGACGCTGAAATCACGGTCCGGCGTTTTTATCTCACCGTTGCTCATAGCTTCCTCCGGTCTGTGCTTCCGAAAGGCGGCTGCTGCATATCGAACAGCGTTATAATTATTTGCGAAATGAAAATATATTTTATTTTTTCATTTTATTCAAGTTTGATTTCATATTTTCACTTGCGCAGCGATTTTCATGCCTGCTTCAGGCAGCAGAAAGAGCAGCAACTGGTTTCAGCAACGGCAGACAGAAAGGCGACAGAGGACGAACTCCGTCCCATTGGTAGCAACGAGGGCCAGTACGACCGGGAAGGAAAGAACCGGAAAGGAAATAAACGGAATTAATCCGGCAGGATCATATCGGAGAAAAGGAAGAACGGGCCGATCAGGGCCCGTCGTGCTGACTGTTGTTCAGTAGGTGGATTCAGTCATCACCCAGAGCACCACCGTTTCTTCGCTGGTCGGGTTACTGACGAAATGAGGCTCATCCCCGACGATTGAGAAACTGTCGCCGGCCTGCAGATCAAAGCTGCGCTCACCGATCTGCAGGTGCAACACCCCGGACTGGACGAAACCGGCCTCTTCCCCCTTGCGCTGGCGCGGCTCTTTGCCGCCGCTGGCGCCCGGCTCGAAGGTGGTCATCACCATCTGTATCTGGCCACTGAGTCGCGGGGACAACAGTTCTTCGCGCATACCGGTACCGGAAAAGTTCAGCGACCGGCGGTATTCCCGGCGCACCACATAATCCCGCTCACCTGCCGGCGCATCGGTATCAGCCTGAAAAAACCAGCTGATCTGCACCCCCAGCACCTCACTGATCTTCTGCAACACCGGAATCGGCAGCGAAGAGACACCGCGCTCCACCTGGCTGAGATAGCCAACCGACTTACCGGTTTTTTCCGCCAGAGTAGCGAGAGTCACCTTTCTGGCCTTGCGAAGGTCCCGGATCTGGCGGCCGATACGAAGATCTTCCCCCCCCGCCGACTGGATATCCAAAGCGCTGTTTTCCGCCATCTTGGTGTGGTCCCGAACAGTGAAGTTTCGCCGATGGTAACATATTTACCGACAGACGCGATCACACAGATGAAGGAATTGAGCAGCTTTTCACCATCGACAAAAGCAGCACCAGCACCGCTTCAACCTATCCCCAGGCCCCGCCGGATAAAGCGTTACCGCACAAAAAAGGGCCCCCGTCAGGGAGCCCCAAAGAATGGACCTTTTCAGATCCGGACCAAAGCTACGGTTTTCGGTGAAGAGCGGACCCGCTCTTCACCTGAACGCCTTACACGCCGTCGCGGCCAAGAGATTTCAGTACTTCGTTCAGCTTGTCCTTACCACCGATGCTGTCGTAGAACTTAGGCCATACTGCGGTAGTCGCCTTCTCGATCCACTCTTTCTCGCCGTTGGCAGGATCATCGATCTGCATACCACGCTTAGCCAGCTCCTCTTTGATCGCAGCCTCGGATTTGGCCAGGAACTCAGCGCTGTACTTAGTGGCTGCTTCACCGGCTTCCAGAATCGCTTTCTGAGTCGCAGCATTCTGATCCTGGAACACGGCTTCAGAAACGATCAGCGGCTCGATGGAGAACAGATAGCGAATATTGGTGATGTACTTCTGTACCTCATCAAACTTCATGGAGTAGATGGTCATGTAGGGATTGTCCTGACCATCGACTACCCGCTGCTGCAGAGCGGTGAAGGTTTCGGACCAGGCCATCGGTGTCGGGTTGATACCCCAGGCCTTATAAGTGTCGATCATGATCTCGTTCTTGGGCACCCGGACCACCACGCCCTGGAGATCTTCCAGAGTCCTGATCGGTCGCTTGGAATTACTCAGCACCCGGAAACCGGAGTAGGTCCAGCCGATAATACGAACGCCGGCATCGCGGATGGTATTGGCCACCAGCTCCTTACCCACTTCGCCCTGGGTCAGCTGCACCGCTTCGTCTAGGCTCTGGATCATATAAGGCAGTGTGAAAATGCCAACGGTCGGAGAGAAGGGGGTGACGTTATTAATCGCCAGCAGCGAGAAATCGAGGGTACCGATAGCGGCATCGTTCACCGTGTCCTGCTCACTGCCCAGCTGGCCGTTGAGGAACAGTTTGGCGGAATGCTTACCGCCGGAACGCTTTTCCAGCTCTTCCACAAATTTTTTGCCCAGCGCTTCCTGAGGGCTGCCGCCGCCATCGCCGACGGCGATCTTGAACGTCTTAGCCTGAGCCTGAACACCGATTCCTGCGGCAAGCAGCAGGCCGGCGGTGAGAGAAATTACCTTTGTGATTTTATTCTTATGGTTCATGAGTATCTCCAATGGGACTAACTTACCGGATGCCGGATCAGCGTTTACCCTAAGCTCTGGTCAGATCTCCGGACATCGGTCGCTTTCGCCCGGCTCGCCGATAACTGCCTGTTTAACAGAGCAGCTCCATATTATCGGTTTCTCCGGACTTCGATGACGAACAGTACGACCCCTCGTCATCGCTGCATTTCATTTTGCGCAGCTGGCCGATAAAAAACAGACTGTATGCGACACGAACCTGACTTCTCAGCAGTGATTTTGTCGCACCTTTTATGAACGAAAGATGAATACCTTTCGATAAATTTCACATCAACACCAATTAACGGACCGCAAAATCATAGTCAGCCCACCACCAACAGGGCCAGAAGTTACCATCACCAGAGCTCATCCAGCTTGCTCCGGATATCGGTAATGGCCTTTCGATTAGCCGCCCGGTTGCTCTCGCTGATCTGTGGCGGCGGTGGATAGCAGCAGGCATCCAGCTGCGCACAGACGGCCGGCGTCAGAAAGCGACTCTTAGCACCGTATACATGCCTGCTGCCATACTTCTGCTGCTCCGGTACCCAGTATTTCAACGGCTGAATCAGATCCAGATTCTGTTTTGCCCGGGTCATCGCCACATACAGCAGCCGGCGTTCCTCCTCCAGCTGTTTATCATCACCGGCAGCATATTCATTGGGAAAATTGCCATCCGCGACATTCAGCAGGAATACATTTTTCCACTCCTGCCCCTTTGCACTGTGGACCGTCGACAGAATCAGAAAATCATCGTCCCGGTGGGGCTTGCCGGCCAGGTCACCGGTTGCTGCCGGCGGGTCCAGGGTCAGTTCGCTGAGAAAACGCTCCCGGCTGCTGTACCTCTGTGAGATCTGTGCCAGCTGTTCAACGTCACCGTGACGTACAAAGTGGTCCTCATAGTTGAGTTCCAGCAGCTCAGCATACCAGCGACAGACCCGCTCCATCTGGCTGCTCCAGGGCAGCTGGTCATGATGAACGGCCACCAGCAGCGCCACCAGGCCCTGCCACAGCTCACTGCAGGCGGCCGGAGCACGGAAATCGGCCAGTCGATGCGGATCAAAGTGGTGCAATTCCAGAAAGTCCAGCGCCTTAGTGGCGATACCCGGGCCGATGCCCGGCAGCAGCTTCAGTATCCGGAAGCCGCTGATCCGGTGTTTAGGGTTATCTCCCCAGCGCAGCAGCGCCAGCACATCCTTGACATGAGCGGCTTCCAGAAACTTAAGCCCGCCATATTTGACGAAGGGAATATCATGGCGGGCCAGCTCCAGCTCCAGGTGATCGCTGTGGTGAGCGGAGCGGAACAGTACCGCCTGCTCTTTCAGGCAGGTACCCGCTTCCCGCTCGGCGAGAATCTTTTCGACGATATATTCTGACTGACCGGCCATATCCTCGACACTGACCAGCTGCGGTCTGCGCCCCCCGCTCCGGTCGGAGAACAGCTGCTTGCGGTAACCGCTGCGGCCATCGGCCAACAGCGCGTTAGCGGCATCGAGCAGCGGCTGGCTGGAGCGGTAATTCTGCTCCAGTGTGATCACCTTCGCCTGCGGGCTGAACTGCTCCGGAAACTGCAGGATATTGTCCACTTCGGCACAGCGAAAGCCGTAGATCGACTGGGCATCGTCTCCCACCACGGTCAGCCCCCGCCCCTCCGGAAACAGACGTCGCAGAATGCCGTCCTGCAGCACATTGGTATCCTGATATTCGTCCACCAGCACGTGATCGAAGCGCTGACGGATACTGGCGGCAATCGCCGGCTCCTCCACCATCAGATACCAGTACAGCAGCAGATCGTCATAATCGAGACAGACCTGTTCCAGCTTGCGGCGGGTATAAAGCCGGAACAGCTCCGTCAGCTCCGACTGCCACTCGGCACACCAGGGAAAGTCAGACGCCAGCACCTGTTCCAGCGGTAGCTGGGAATTGATGCGCCTGGAGTAGATATCCAGGCAGGTCGCCTTTTTAGGAAATCGCTTCTGTGCCCGACTGAAGCCCAGTTCCTGGCGTAGCAGGTCCATCAGATCGGCGCCATCGGCACGATCCATAATGGTAAAGCCCGGTTCCAGCCCCACCGCATCGGCGTGTATTCTCAGCAGGCGGCTGGCGATGGAATGAAAGGTGCCCATCCAGGGAATCCGGACCGCAGCCTTACCGGACAGCGCGGCGGGCGGTCTCTCAGGCCTTTGTAATCGGGAGCTGACGATCCGGCCGGTGCGGGAAACAAGCTCGGTTGCCGCCCGACGGGAAAAAGTCATCAGCAGAATGCGCTCTGGCGCGACCCCATTGATAATCAGATGAGCGGCACGGTACGCCAGGGTGTTGGTTTTACCGGTACCGGCACCGGCGATAATCAGCAGAGGCCCGCTGTTTACACCCGCTGCGGCCCCCCCACTGATCAGGGTTTCCCCATAACTGGCGGCCAGTTGCTGCTGCGGATTGAGGGTCAGCGCTGAGGACATGGCGTCTCCTGATGACGGAGGTGGCAGGACTTAATATTCCCGAATACTGTATATAAAAACAGTTATCAGTACCAGCTATCGGCAAGGCCCTGCTGTTGTCGACCCCGGCCGCTACGGGGAAAACTCCGGAAAATTCTCGGCAATCAGCTCCAGCAGGCGCAACAGCTTTGCGTTGGAGAGCTGCCGGTAATCAAGATAAGGAGTCACAATCAGCTGCCGGGACCGGAGAATGCTGAAATCAGCATCCACAGGCTCCGGCACCAGCCCCGCCGGGGCACAGAGCCGTTCCGCATGACCCTTGCCGGCGATAAGAAACAGGGTATCCGCTCTGCTCATCTCCAGCGCACCGAACAGCAGAGCCTGTTCTGATCCCGCCTGCAGCAGGCGCTGATCCCGGTACTGCTGCCAGCACTCCGTGCCCCGCGGATTCATGGCGAAGGCCAGTTTCGCGTACAGGTTAAAGATCTTGCGCCAGTGATTGCCGGTTTCAGCAACGATCTCAGCCAGCTCTCCCGAAGCCAGCGATTGCAGCTGATTACTGGTCTGAAACCGAGGCAGCGGTGGCCGGTTTCCGATGTGTATTGCCAGCCGGTAGTCCGGACCGCCAATTCCTGCGCTCGCCTTGCCGAATTCATCCTGTGAAGCCAATGATTCTGTCCTCCCGGTTACCACTGCATTTATGCCGGCACATTTCTGTGCTGCTGTCGTCGCGTTATGCTGAACAGGCAGCGGCGAAAACAAGGGCGACTATTTTACCCTTTCACCGGACTGCATCAGCCCCTAGAATAGAACGCCTGCCAGGTATTTTTTCAACGGCCATTTATGAAACGTCTGCCAACCAAAACTGAGGTTCGTCACGAAATCGAAGATCAGGTCGAAGAGTTCCTGAAGCGTGGCGGCGAAGTGCAGCAGGTCAGCACCGGTACTTCCGCTCTGCATAACGGTGAACTTGACACCAGCAGCTTCGGTTTTGAACAGCCGCGTCAGCAGCGTACCCCGGTGCCGGAAGTCGTCGCCGCCATCGAACAACGGCGCCAGTCCAGACTGGCCTGCAATAAACCGAAGAAAACGCGTCGTCGCCAGCAACCCCGTAAGAAAGTCATCTATGACGACTTCGGTGAGCCGATCCGGGTGGTCTGGATCGACGAATAAGCCCCGGTGTCAATCAGATTTCTGTCCTGTCTCCCCCTCATAGTCATCCCCGCTTACAGCGGCTAAGATAACTGCCAGACCGATTCACAGATTGCCGGCAGTTCATCGGCCGGCAATCGCACAGAGAGTAATGCCATGAATATCCAGTTGCTGCTGACCGGCAATGAACTGATGAGCGGTGATATCGTCGATTCCAATTCCGCCATGATCGCCGACTATCTGCTGGAGGCGGGTATCCGCATCCATAAAAAAGTCACGGTCGGCGACGACCCCGGGTTGCTGCTGGAACAGCTGGATCAGCTGAGTCGGGATGCCGATGTGCTGCTGGTTAACGGCGGCCTGGGACCGACTCTGGACGACCTCACCGCAGAAGTTCTGGCCCGGCTGTGTGAGCAGCCACTGCAGCGCCACCCTGAGGCGTTCGCTCACCTTAAGTCCTGGTGCAGCAACCGTGGCACCCGCCTCAACGACGCCAACCTGAAACAGACGTTGCTACCGGCAGGGGCGGCCATTATCCCCAACCCCCGCGGCTCGGCCGTAGGAATCCGACTGAACCATAACGACTGCGACATTCTCTGCACCCCGGGCGTGCCTGGTGAATTGCGAGCGATGCTGGAGCAGAGCATCCTGCCGGAACTGTCCGCATGCCAGCCGGCAGAGCAGAAGCTGTTACGACGCCGCTTCCACACCTTCGGGCTGGGCGAATCCGGTCTCCAGCAACTGATCGCCGATCAGCTGCCGGACTGGCCCGAGGATATAGAGCTGGGCTTTCGCGCCGGAGCTCCGACGCTGGAGGTGAAGCTGCAAAGTCCGCTCAGCCGGGCCGGCGAACTGGAGCAGTGGGCAGGCCGGCTGCAGCAACTGATCGGCGACTATATCGTCGCCGAAGGAAGCGCCAGCCTCAGCCAGAATCTGGTGGAGCTGCTCAGCAGTCGCGGCCTGAAGATAACCACTGCGGAGTCCTGTACCGGCGGCCTGATTGCCTCGATGCTGACCCGGATCCCCGGTTCCTCGGCGGTCTTCGAATCGGGCTTCGTCACCTACGCTGACACCAGCAAAAACAGCATGCTGGGGGTCAGTGAGACGACCCTGGCCAGGCACGGCGCAGTCAGCGAGCCGGTGGTGCGGGAGATGGTTGTCGGAGCGCTCAGTCACAGTGATGCCGACGTTGCTGTCGCCGTCTCCGGGATCGCCGGCCCCGACGGCGGCAGTGACAGAAAACCGGTGGGACTGGTGTGGATCGGCTGGGGCAGCGGCAGCGATATCCGTAGCGCCTGCCTATACTTTCCCTACGGACGGCAGATGTTCCAGACCATGGTTGCCGGTGCCGGACTGGACCTGGTCAGACGCCTCGTCTGCAGAATTGAAACCCCACCCCGCTACCTGTCGGAGCGCCAGCCACCACAATCCTGATTATGATGACCGGAACTCTCCACGGTATATTTATCCGACTGGCAGCACTGCTGCTGGTGCTGGCGCCTGCACAGACGCCGGCGGACGAGGCCGGGGCGCAATCGCTGCGACTCTGTTACGAAGACGAAAACAACCCGCCCTATACCTGGAGCGGTGATCACCGCCGCCGAAATCCCGAAGACAATGGCGTTCTGCTCGATCTGATCTCCGCAGCGGCGGACAGGATCGGGCTGAAAGCCCACTTTATTACTATGCCCTGGAAACGCTGCATCCGTAATTTCCGCGACAGCCGGGTCGACGCCATCTTTGCCACCATCTGGGTCCGCAACCGTGATCACTGGGGTCGGTTCCCGAAAAAATCCGGCACCGTCGACAACAGCCGCAGCCTGTGGCTGGCCCGTTACCCGATCTACAGTCACAGGCAGTCACCGCTGAGCTGGGATGGCCGGGCTTTTCAGCAGCTCAGTTTCGGTGTTTCTGCCCCGCTGGGTTACGTTGCCGAACATAAGCTGCGCGAATCCGGCGCCTTTTCCGGCCGGGCCTATCCACCGGAGGAGGGCATGAAACTGCTCAGCATGCAGCGGCTGGATGGCTATATAGCGGAAGAGTCGATCATCGATTCGCTGATCACAGATCGCAACTATCAGCAGATTCGCAAATTGCCAGTCCCCTTCTTTACCGCGCACTGGCACGTCCCGCTCTCCGACCTCTGGTATCAGCGCAATCCGGATCTGGCGGAACGGTTCTGGAACGCCCTGCGGGAGGTCAGACTCGAATCCGGCGACAGACTCTATCGGCAGTATCTGCATCGTTGAAGCGCTCTCCGACCGCTATCTCAGTGCAACTCCGGGCACTGGCCGGTCAGATTCATGACAGTAGAATTTTTTCCCTTCACAGGTCTATACTTGGAGTCCGGAGAAGGGCAAATTACGGGCTGAGTGCCTGATTTATAAAGCGGAAATATGATGAGCCAGGGATTCGAAACATCAGGGTTCAAAGCGACCCGAACGGCCACTCTGGAAGCGCTGGCGGACAACAACGGTTTTGTCCTGATCGAAGGCGCCCCCGGCTGTGGCAAATCCCGGCTCAAAAGTCAGCTGGAATCCCGCCTGCAGCAGCATTACACCCTGGTCAGCCTGCCTTACAGCCGGCTCAGCTATGAGGAGCTGCTGAGCACACTGGCGGAAATGCTGTCGGTTCGGTACCGCGAAGGAGATTCTCAGAGCTGCTTTAACGCCCTGAAACAGTTTTCCGGACAACAGCTTCGACAGGGGCGTCCACTGGCACTGCTGATTGATGACGGTCAGTCCGTGCCCCCTGAAACCCTGACCGCACTGGCCTCCATCGTCGGTGCCGAAGGATCGGACCGGCTGTCCCTGCGCGGCGTTCTGTTCTCCTCCCCCGGCCTCCATCAGCAACTGCTGCTGGCTCATGTCGATCAGCAACTGCTGAGTCGCCACCTGGTCATGGCGCCGGCCAGTGAAGAAGAGATGAAGTCCTTTATTACCGGCGCCACAGAGCAGGAATCCTCCGGTAGTATCAGTATTTCAAATGAAGCGCTGCAGGTACTGGTGCAGGATGCCGCGGGCAGTTTCAGAGCGGCAAAACAGATCGTCAGTATGGCGGTGATGGAGGCCAGCATTAACGGCCAGTCCCGGATCGGTGCAGATATTCTCGATCAGATCCGGGACGATAACTGCTTTGCCGGTGCCGAATCGGTAACCGCAACCAGCAGCGAAGATTCCGAGGCCCCGTCACCGAACGCGGCGGCACTGGAGAAATTCCACTCCGATCTGGAAGGCCTGCTGGTCGCCCCGCTGACCTCCTCGTCGGAGATACCGGTCCTGAAGAAACACAGCGAACGTCTCGACCAGCCCCTGTTCGTTAACGACCTTGCCGCCGCCAGTATCTCCACCACCGAAGCGCTGCAGCCGGCTCCGGAATCCACGAATTCGGAGACACCCGCCCCAACAGCCGGTGAGAGCACAGGTTCCGGTACCACAGCCGTCGCTGAAGCCGGCACCGACCAGCCGGATTTACCTGCTGACGATAAAAGCCATCAGCCCCCGGTCCGCTCCGAAAGGGAATCTGAGCCGGAAAAAGAGCTGGCAACCGAATCGGATGCAGAGACGGAGCAGGCAGAGATCAGCTCCGCTGTTGTTCCCGAAGAGGTGCCACCAGGCCAGCACTCCCGGGCTCCGGAATCGCCGGCTATTCCAGAGCTGGATGTCGTACCGGTGGACACCGGAATGCATACGCTCCCGACCCGCGACAAGCCTCGCAGCGGTCGCAGATCATCGCTGCTGGTCGTCATGATTACCCTGCTGATGCTGATGCTGGTACCCGGTTATCTCTACCTGGCCCGGGATCCCGGGTTCCAACAGGATCCGGCTGGTCAGTTGCAGCAGCGTGTCGATCAGCTGATCAGACGCCTGCAGACCGAATTCGACCAGTTGACCGGCAGCGCCGATCCTCTGGCCGGCTCACCGGCAACCGCCAGCATCAGCGCCGCCCCCGAACTGCAGACGGTCCCTGCTCTGGCGCGCCCGACTCCCGCAGCAGAGCACGATCCGGAACCCGTGCCCGACCCGACTCCGTCAGCTGAGCCGGATATGACTCGTAAACAGAATGACGCCGGCTCAGAGATGCTGAACGCCGCGGCCAGCGCCCTGGCAACTGCGGATGAGCAGAACACCGCAGCGCCCGATCAGGATGCAACCGGAGTAGCGGCAACCTGGTCTGTCCCTGTGACCACCCAGGCCCTCAGCCCCGAGCCGGCAGCGCCGGCGTTACCGCCGGAAACAGCGGAACCGCCGCAAACAGAGGCGCCGGCCAGTCATAAAGTCACTGAAAATCGGCTGACCGAAGCGGAGGCCATGGCCGGCTCCGACGGCGAGCCGCCAACATCGGCATTCAGCGAGCATGAAGCGGCCACGGAAGTTGACGACAATGCCCGCGCACTGATGACCGAACTGAGTGCAACGATCAACCCGACTGATCAACCGCTGGCGGTGCTGTCAGAACAGCCCGAGCTGGAACAGGCATTCGCTGATCCCGCGCTGACCGCAGCACGGGAAGCCCGGGATGCACAGATCAGGCTGCTGTTGAAAAAGGCGGAAATTCACAGTAAGGCCTATCGCTTTACCATTCCCGAAAACAATAATGCGGTACTGACCTACCGTCAGGTGCTGGAGCTGATGCCGGACAACCCGATCGCCCGGGACAACCTGGCGGAGATAGAGCACCGTTACCGTCAGCGTGCCCGCGACGCTATACGACAACAGAACTGGGCGATTGCCGCCCAGAACTTTTCCCGTCTGCTGTGGATGAACCCGGACGACCGGGAGGCTCGTAACGGCGTCAACCAGCTGACCCGTATGCTGGATCGCTGATCGCCGACCGCTGAGACCCTGCCCTGATGATTCTCTATATTGCCGAGAAGCCCAGTCTCGGCCGCGCCATTGCCGAAGCCCTGCCAAAACCACACCGTAAGCAGGAAGGCTTTATCCGGGTCGCTAACGGAGACTGCGTCAGCTGGTGCATCGGTCACCTGCTGGAGCAGGCGGAGCCCGATGCCTATGATCCTGACTTTAAGCAGTGGAAACTGGAACATCTGCCGATCGTCCCGGATAAATGGCAGCTGAAACCCCGCTCCTCGGCCCGCAAGCAGCTGGCAATCCTGAAAAAACTGATCCGCGAGGCCGACCAGCTGGTGCATGCCGGCGATCCTGACCGCGAAGGACAGTTACTGGTCGATGAACTGATCAACTACGTTGGTGTGGCGGCGGAGAAACAGCGTGCCATCCAGCGCTGTCTGATCAGCGATCTCAACCTGCCGGCGGTAAGGCGAGCTCTGGAGAGCCTGCGCTCCAACCGGGATTTTGTGCCTCTCTCCACTTCGGCCCTGGCCCGCTCCCGGGCGGACTGGCTATATGGCATCAATATGACCCGTGCCTGTACCGTGCAGGGACGCAAAGCCGGCTATCAGGGGGTGCTGTCGGTGGGACGGGTGCAGACCCCGGTACTGGGGCTGGTGGTGCGCCGGGACCAGGCCATCGAATCCTTTGTGTCACGGCCTTTCTATGAAGTGCTGGCCCATGTTCGGACGCAGGCGGGCGAGCCCTTTACCGCAAAATGGAAACCCAGTGAGGCCTGTGCCGGGCAGATGGATGAAGAGGGCCGGGTGCTGTCCCGCAATCTGGCGGAGCATGTGGTAACCCGTATCACCGACAAGCCGGCGCTGGTGACCGCCGTTGAATCAAAAAAGCGACGTCAACCTCCACCGCTGCCCTACAATCTTTCAGCACTGCAGATCGATGCCGCTAAGCGGTTCGGGCTGACTGCCCAGCAGGTACTGGACAACTGCCAGTCGCTCTATGAACGTCACAAACTGATCACCTACCCCCGTTCCGATTGTCGCTACCTGCCGGTCGAACATCACCAGCAGGCGTCACAGATCGTGGTGCGGATCGGTAGCGGTTGCAGCGCCCTCAGAAAGTTCGCCGCCGACGCCGACTGCCGTCGCAGGAGCAGGGCCTGGAATGACGGTCGGGTGGATGCCCATCACGCGATTATCCCGACGATGGCGACGGCCGATGTCGGTAAACTGAATCGCAGCGAACAGCAGCTCTACGAACTGATCGCCCGCCAGTATCTGTGTCAGTTTTTTCCTGACCATCAGTTTCTGGAAACCCGGGTCGAACTGACCATTGAAGGCGGCCTGTTTGTCGCCAGAGCCCGCCAGGTGACGGAGCCGGGCTGGAAACCGCTGCTGGCCCGCAAGCCGAAGCCGGACAAGGCTGACGGCAGCGCCCCGAATGAAGTGCCGGACGATGAGCCGCCGACGGCAAACCAGAATCTGCTGCCGGCTCTGAGCCAGGGCCAGCAGCTCCATTGTCAGCGGGGCGAACTGCTGGAGAAACAGACTCAGCCGCCTGAGTACTTTACCGACGCTACACTGCTGGCGGCGATGACCGGAATCGCCCGATTTGTGGAAGATGCGGATATCCGCAAGATCCTTCGGGAGACCGACGGACTCGGCACCGAAGCCACCCGGGCCGGCATTATCGAACTGCTGTTCAAACGGGGCTTTCTGATTCGCCAGGGTAAACAGATACGCTCCACCACAGCCGGACGAGCCCTGATCGACAGCCTGCCGAAGTCGGCGACCCTGCCCGATATGACCGCCCACTGGGAATCGCTGCTGGCTGCGGTCAGTCGCAGAGAGGCCAGTTACAGCAGCTTTATGGTGCCCCTGGGCCAGCGCCTGGAAGAGCTGATCAGCCAGACCACCGCTCGTGTTCCGGTTGCTCTGAAAGGGGTAAAAGCGACCAAGCCGGCATCGGCGCGAGGCCGACGCCGGAAAACCGGTCCGGCATCCGGCCGCCGCTCGAAAACCACCGGGCGGAGCGGCAAAAAACAGCGCAGCAGCAAAGCTGAATAGCAGGACAACTTCTGATCTGGCTCACAGATCCGATTAACGGCGATGACAGCACCTTCTCTGCTGGCTATGATCTGTCACTGTGGCCGCAATCCTGACAGCTGACTGTGGCCGAACATGGACCCTGTTTTCGAAGGAACGATGACGATGTCTACGACGGTACTCAATAACACCCTGCTGATACTGGATGACGAACCCGGAGTAGTGAAAGCCCTGGACCGGGAGCTCTCCGCCGGTGGCTGGGATATCCACAGTTTTACCCGCCCTTTTGATGCCCTGGAGATGCTGAGAAGTGCTGAAGTGGCGGTCATTATCAGTGACCAGTGCATGCCACAGATGGAAGGCAGTCATTTTCTCCGTGAAGTGAAGCGGTTGCAGCCGGATGCGGTGCAGATTCTGATCAGCGGTTATGGTGTCGGTGCCGGCTACCATCCCGGTATCTGGCGCAGCTTCGCCAAGCCCTGGAATGCCTGTGAACTGCGATCCGCAGTGGCCACCGCTTTTCGCCGCTTCAACGGTTGTAGCGAAGAACTGAGCGGCCCCTGTTGCGGATGTGCTCAGCGTCCCGAATCCTGCTGATCGTCGTCAGGGCCCAGCCGCCCCCGGGCGGTAATCCCATCCAACAGAGCCTCACGACTGCCGGCATAACGCTGCTGGCGGCGGTAGCGATGGAGCGAGCGCACCAGCTGGTGTTCGAACTCCCGCTTCACCACCGGATCGGCACTGACCTCGTTGAGGGCCAGCAGCTGCGCCTGCAGGTACTCTCCCCAGCCGCCCTGCCGGTGGCAGCTCCAGCCCTCATACGCCTCAGGCCGATGTTGCCGCACCCAGGCTGCAACCTGCCGTTTCAGCTCGTCACTCTGCTCGCCAAATGCCTGCACCTGAGCCTGCAACCGCTGAGACTGCGGTTCTGCCGTGCCGGGCAAAGCCCGAATATCCCGAAGCTTCAGCTGCGCCTGACACAACAGCTGTTCGATCAGTTCGATGGTTTTCGGGCCGATCTGACGGGCCTGCTTCAGCTGTGAACGGGACAGTTTCCGCGCCAGGTCGGCCAGGGTTTCCACCCCCATGGACTGCAGCTTCCGACGCGGGCCGGCGCTCAGCTGTGGGATCTCCGTCAGCCGCGTATCGGCGTTAAGCCTGTCGGCGCCGGAATCAGCCACAGACCACCTCATCCTGCAACCAGGGGGAGATCAGCCTTACCCGACTGCCGCGACGATCGGCAATGACGTCCAGTCGCAGCGGCAGCTGCTCTTTCAGCTCCAACAAGTAGCTAGTTTGTAACACAATTGTTAACCTCACGTTGAGTCTATGTCATCACAGAGAAACAGTATGAGCCAGCCCACAATCATTGCCTACCGTAGAGTCAGCTCACAGATTCAAACCAAAGGTCATGGACTATCGATGCAAGCTGAGAAGGAACTACTTCAACGCCTGAGTGCTGAGCATGGCATACCTATTGATGGCCGAATCTTTGAGGACAAGGGAAGAAGTGCTTTTAAGGGTGCACATCTACGCTATGAGTTTGGCAGGCTTAATGCCCTTATCGACAGCGGTGACATTGTTCCTAAGTCGATCATTGTTGTGTCGTCTCTTGATAGAATCAGTAGAGCTGATGTTGAGGAGGCTCAGGAATTGCTACTTTCCATCATAAACAGGGGCATATGGGTCTACACCAGTATTGACGACAAATTATTTCAAAAGGGCTCTCGAAGCCTCACGGTTGACCTAATCATGTCGATCCTCTCTTTCAGCAGGGCTAATGAGGAATCAAGAGTCAAATCCAGCCGTGGCAGGTCTGCAGTTCTCAAGGCTATAGAAGCCCACAACAATGGTGCCAGATCGCCTGAAGGCTACCCACTCAAGATGTCCGGCAACAGATTACCTTTTTGGATCGATGGCTCTCAGAGCGATGTCAGAGCCCACCCTGTTTACTTTCCTATAATCCAAGAAATAATTCAGAAGTTGTTTGACGGATATGGTACCCACCAGTTGTTGCATTGGCTCAATGCAACCCATCCAGCTCCACATGGTAGACACAGCTGGGCACGCTCTACGATGTCTAAGATCCATCATTACGAATCGCTCAAAGGCGTGCTCGTTATAAAATCGGCCGATGGTGAGCATCGCCTCGAAAACTACTTCCCTCCTGTACTGACCAATTCCGAGTTTGACAGACTCCGCAGACTTCGGGCATCTAAACACCGCAGAGCGACCGGTAGGAACGCAGTGTCTCTTCTAGTAGGCACCGGTATACCCAAGTGTGGTAACTGTGGTGGTTCAGTACGTTCGCTCTGGGATAAACGTAGGCAATCGCTCAGCTATGGATGTATGACTAAAGCACATGCGGGTGACTGTAGTGGATTTACAGCTTACGCTCCTTGGCTAGATAAAGCTTTGGTTTTATTGTGCAAAGACCTCGTTTGGGAAGCCTCTGAGTCAGCCCATCAGGATGATCCGCTATCACCCCTTAAAACAGCAATTAAAGCCTTGGAGAACCAACTGTCAGTGCTTTCAGAGGCATGTATGTCTGAAGGTACACCAAGAGTGATGATCTCTAAAATGATCCAACTTGAAAAAGAGCTTGAAGCCAAAAAAGAAAAGCTCAGAACTATGGCCCTCCACATACCTGCAGATGTGGATACGCTGAAGCTCAAGTTCCGTTGGGAAGATGCAGCTGTAGCGGTATGTAGTGATGTTTCAAACGTTGATGAAAGGCTTAAATTAAAGTCTCTGTTTGTTGATAGTTTCAAAAGCGTCACCATCAACAAGAAGAAGGGAGAAAAAGACTACACTCTTGATGTCGAGTTTATTGATGGCCGTACACGTACTGGTACCGTTATCGACGGTAATCTTGAGTATAAAACGTGGAATGTCGGCGGCAAGAAAATTAATTTATGGGTCGGTGATGGTTCGGAGTTTATTGATGTCGTGTGAGATATTTTTCTGGCATCTGGCCTCTTTGAGGGTGCATGCCTGTAGTATGGAGGAGCTAAACATAATGTCCCATTATGCGCAGTGCTTCGCACCGTTTGTTCGTAAACTCACCGCATAATAGACATTATGTGTACGCTCACAACTATCGGTGTTGTTATAAAGCAGTACTAAACAACCAGGTAAATCACATTATCAGGCAGCAAGAGCAGCAATAATCCCACCACCGACTAAAATCATAACCAGCCAAGCAACCCAGTTAGTTGCTTTATCTATCTTAGCTAAATTTTCTCTCGCCAGGTGGTGGTTTTTACTAGCAGCTTTATTCAACCAATACTTTGCTTTATTCAGGTCCCTAGCGATCCCTTCATGCCCTTTACTGTTGACGTAAAAAATACCAAGACGGTACTCTGCCTCAGTATGCCCTTGACTGGCTGCTTTTAGTAACCACTTTTCACATTCTTTAAAGTTCTGTTGCACTCCTTCACCTTTTGCGTACATTAAGGCAAGGTTTATCTCCCCGTCTTCATCACCAAGTTCAGCGGATCTTTTAATGTATTCAAAGGCCTTAGCTATATCTTTGGGTTTGTGATCTCCTTTGTAGTACCTCATGCCCACTTGGAACAAACAGTTTGGGCGATTTTGTGATGCTGCAAATTCCAACCACTTATTAGACTCAGCCATATCTTTAGGTACGAAAGCCCCTTCATAGTAGATTTTGGCAAGGTAAGCTGATGCTTCATGCAGCCCGCCAGTTGCGGCGTGTTCTATGAGTTTAACCCCCTTATCCCCATCTTCATCAGTATTTTCAACATAGAACCAACCAAGCACATAATAAGCATATGCAGACCCACTTGTGGCGGCTTTTTTAAGCCATTCCTTACCCTGCTCTACATCACGTTCTAACCCATCTCTACCTGAAAGGTAAGCCGCTCCCAGCCTACATTGCGACTGCCTGTCACCACTTTTGGCTTGTTCTGTTAATACTGCGAAATCCATCTCTATACTCCTAGTTTATTTATTCAGTAGGGGCTCTAACCCTGATATTGCATAAGCCCAAATAGCACAACCCCGTACCAGGCACTCCAAGAGCCAAAGGCAAAAGTAACATTTGTGGGGCAAATAGAAGAAGTAGGATGCCGATAATGACAGTCCCAAAACAGAACCCCCACCATGCCAGAGCCAAAGAGAAGGCACCGAGCCAAATACTGGCACCTGCAGCGAGCTGGGCAATGCCCAATAATAACCTCACACGCAATCCTTTAGTTGAAGCTATAGACACCCTTGAGAAGATCCTTATCAAGGCAAAATGACTGATCTCCCCCAAAAATACAACATATAAATATCCTTTTGAAGCTTCTAGCTCCCCTCTTGCTGGATGGCGTCGAGCTACGAGTCAGCAGCGGAGCGTTGGTGAAATAGCTCTTAACTCGGAGGAGGCAGGTGCGGAACACCCGACGAATAGGTTAGGCGACTGAGCCGAAGTAAGCGGCGCACGAGGCCGCTCCATAGGCTATCCGGCAATCGACAGACTACATCGCCCCAACCCTCTTCCACACCTTGGTTTGTACTGGTGCATACATACTCTTCTAGTCTTACCTGACTTATAGGCCTGTTTTCTGCTGTGTAGTCATGGTCACCTCACCCTAGCCTCTCGCCCTCCCTTGCGCACCTCCTGCTCGGGCTTCGCCCTGCGCTGCAGTGCTCGGGGGGCTACGGCTCTCCTTCGGTGACCTAATTTGTTTGTTGATACAAACTAATGTGTTGGTTTTAAAATCCTAAGATAAAGCACTATCACAGCCCTTAAAGACTTCTTAAGGAAGGTGATAGCATTCATACGACAGATTATTTATAAAAACACTATCACGAATTATGGACCGAGCCATCAAACCTTGGCAAAATGATACTCTTAATTAAAAAAGAGTATCACTTCATGGTTTCGGTGATCGAACATGTTGTAAGTCGCTGTGGTGGCGGAAAGAGCGTTCATACTGTTGAACAGCTCCACATCCACCTAGAACAGCAAACCACCCTGAGCCTGGTGCTGTTTGCTTCTAAAACGAATGCACTTACTCAACAGAACCATGACCGATTCCAAGGCATGATTGATAAGTCTGGTTCACATGTTCAAGCAGTGAGGATTGATACCACAACCCAAGGGCTAGTAATGGATGCTCTTAGTAGCCTGCTCTCGAGTAAATTTAAAGGGGTTGTTTTCATATCTCATCATTCCTTGGCCATGATCAAACCAGAGCTACTGGCTGGTGTAAGCCTGTTCATTGATGAGGTTCCTCAAGAACTAGTTAAGTACCTATCGGTTAAGTACGAAGCCCAGGACGGTGGAGCCAAATGGGAAAATTTCATCACCACCACTAAGTCTCCCCATTCTGGATACCAGAAGGTGATCTTAAATCCTCAGGCAAGTACTGACGATATACGTCGATTCATCATCAATGTCCTCGAAGGAAGAGATAACAGCACCTCTAAAGAAGTAGCATCCTTGCTATTGTTTCTTCTTGATGACTATGAAGTTTTATATACCACGACTACTGATTCCAACAACCGAGTATATAAACTGTATCAGACTACTCATTGGTTACAGCTTAAAGGGATCGTTGATAACGTAAACCAACTGGTTATCTTAAGCGCCCAGCTTGAACACACCTTATTTGGGTTCATTGCCAAGAACCTGCTTAACCTGAAGATCGTCCAGGTCAACATAACATCACAGCTCTCTCTTGAGGCAAGACACAAGAACAAGGTGCGTATCCTCCCTCTTCTGGAGAAAGGTAGTTGGTCTGCCCAGCTAAAATCCTCTCTAGCCAGTGAGAAGCTGGTTCAAAGAAATAAGCTTGTCACCTCAGACTTATCAGTATCAGACTATGCACAAGAGTTCGTTTCTACTGTATTTAAGAATGAAGAGTTTGTACTCACTCTTAATAATAGAGAGGAGCTGATAGGTGCCTTGCAGAAATCCAACGTAAAGCGCACCTCTAGCGCAGTACATGGCCTGAATAAATACAGAGATATACACCACGCGGCCTATCTTTCCTCTACTCGGCCAAGCCCATTTGAGATCAAAGCACTGCGCCTTTTCGCTTCTGACCATGGCTTAGATGGTGATGCATTGATCGAGTCAGTAATTGCTGAAAGGTGCTATGAGGCGTCATATCAGTGTCTAGCAAGAACCAGTATTCGTAGCCCACAAGCTAATCCTGAAATGGAACATTTATTTATTGTTCCTGACATGAAGTACGCAAAATACATAGCTACTTGGTTTGAGGATGGCTGTGCAAATATAGACACAACCAGGTCTTTTGCCACTGTTAATGCTGAGGATCAAGAGAGCGCCTTCTACAACCGTAGACAAATCGTGATCCGTATCTTGACTGACAAAAAGAACAAAGTTGCTAAAGTTAGTGAACTTCTGAAACGAGAAGGCATATCACAAGCGACTTTCTCACGGTACAAAAGGGAACATCGAGACAATTTAATTGAGCTCGGTTTAGTGACCTAACTCAAAACCGATATCAACCCGATAAGCCGACTCCCATTGGCTCAACTCTTCGCAAGACTTCTACAGAACATCTGACCGATATACTTCAACATCAGATATCATGGTTCTTATCTATATAAAGCCGATACCCTATAGCCGCTTAGGGAACCTTTGATTAAGCCCCTTTCTATGGGCAATTTCACTAGCAAAGGCCACTTTAATGCGCCACGCCATCACTGGACACCTCGTTAAGCGAGTAAACTCGATGAACGAGGTAATCCATGACATCAAAGAAGAAACGCCAAAAGAACTTACCAAAGTTTAAAGCCGATCCATTTCCCTATTTTTCACCCCTTACACGCTTCTGAAGCACTACCGTTGACTCTGACCCCGTTTCAGGGGCTCTCAAGGTCTCCCATAGGGTTTTAAGATATTTTTGAGAGAGATGTTTTCATAAGGTTTCTTTATTAATTACGTACGGTTGTATTACTGGATGCTCGAAGAGCAAAAACCGAAGCACCCCCCCGGGTTCAATCCTCCCTGCACCACCGCTACGCGGGCACCCTGGATATCCTCCCACTCATTCAACCATATGGTGATTCCTATGCGTAAGATCTTCTCTGAACTGGCCAACTCCATCATCAAAACTCTCGGCCTGTTCAACCGTACCGTCAATGCCGCAGATGCCCTGGTGGAGACCGCAGAAGCCCAAGCCCTGGCGTTCCGAGATGAGGAACTGGAGAAACTCAAGTAGAAAGCCACCATAGTGCATCCATTATCCTAGCCTCCTAAAGAGGCTGGGATTCTCCTGTTTCGCACTATATGTTAGAGATAGATAATTCTTAGCCAACATACTCTTCTGCTAAGCATGGTCTGATTGGGTCCCTTAAGACCGTTCCTTTCTCTCAGCTGCTAAAGAGCGTCTTTGAAGAGCTGTCTTCTTACTTCTCTGTATATCGAACGGCTATTACGTCACCCGAGTGCTGGAGTGGGTTGCTCAGTTCCAGGGCCATTCGAAGACGATACGTACAGACTAAGAGCCAGAGTTTACCGGTAAGGCTTTAGACCAGTGGCGAAGTGTTATGGTGTCGAACTCAGACTTAAACAAGCTGAATAGCCGACCCAGAACTTCTGTATCGAGCGCTGTGACACTAAAGACGGGAGGTTTTCAGATCATTGCTACTTTACTTAAGAACCAAATAATTAGACGGATGGCTTGGTATTTTCTGAAAAGCCACAGATCGTCATACAATTTTACAAAGTGCTACCAGCCAGATATCAAAAAACAACAATATCTCCACAACAACAAGACATTGCAAACATCGGCACCATTATTGCTTAAATAAACTCCTTACATCACCTCAAGCAGTCGTAGACTATTTCTTCTTAAAATCAAGGATGATGCATACCATGCATTTTATAAATATCACACTAAAATTATTATTGGTTAATATCGTATCAACGCTCTCTTTTAAAAAACCCACTGCAGAAAGCACTAAAACAAAAATTTACTTAACCATATTTTCCGTTTTTATTTCTCTATCTGTTACACACGCTCACGCAGTTCCAATAGGCATGGTATTTGAAGGACCTTTATGGAGTTCAAACGGTACTATATCGATATTTGGGAGGAACAGTACGCTAAATATCCAGTTAGACAATGGTACTGATAACATATCTCAATCCTACGATATCACTTCTGTCATGAGTGCCGTTGTAACATCTTCTACCGGAACTACCCTGCTGGACTGGTCTAGCACTACCGGTGGATATGATACTAGTACAGGGGCTGAATTTATCTCTACGGACGCCTCCGGCCAAGGGCTGCTAACTATAGGGAGCACCCTTTCACGAGCATACTGGGAATTCTTTGACGACTCAGGGCATATCTTTCAATTAGGTAGAGGAATATACACTAGCTGGGACAGTCGGTTACCTGACCCTTACGCGTGGTACCATGGAAATATCACTACAATTTCAGCTCAATCTGTTCCCATTCCAGCCCCCGGTACCATGGCTTTAATCCTGCTAGGTTTTTTTGGCCTTTACTTGAACCGTCTTCATCACAAAATGTCTTTCATCAGCAGAGGTGATCAAGCGTTTCCTTAGGAAGCTTAAACTACTGCAATCGTCTAAAGCACTTTCTTAGAGCCATTTTCAGGTCAAGAAGCAATATCATTAAATAGTAAAACATAGACAATTATCCATGTAGTAACGCAGATATCTATTCAAAAAAGCTCTCCTCATCGCGCATTTATGATTAGAATTTCGATTTCCAGAAGGCCTGTATATTTTTGATTCAGCAATGCACATTTACGGTCTAATAGATTTCTATTTTGCACCTGTTTTCAAATTTTTTGGGTTACGCTCTATAAACAATTTTCCGTATTTCTCAAATTATATGCATCTTTATTGAGCTACCTTTAGGGTTTGTCGACAAATCGATTCTGTTCCAATCTAACTCTTTCAGCTCGGCCACATGGGAGATCACGCCGATCATTCTTCCCGACCTCTGCAGGTCGATCAGGGTGCGTATCGCCAGATCCAGAGATTCCGGATCCAGGCTGCCAAAGCCCTCGTCGATAAAGAGCGCATCCAGGCGAATGCCGCCGGCATAGGCCTGTACCACATCGGAGAGCCCCAGCGCCATGGACAACGCCGCCATAAAGCTCTCACCACCGGACAGGGTTGCCACCGGACGAACCTTGCCGGTATAAGCGTCTTCCACCTCCAGCTCCAGTCCCGAGGCTTTGTTGCCTCGGGCTTTCTGCTCTTTTCGAAGCAGCTGATAGCGACCTTTGCTCATCAGGCTGAGGCGATGACTGGCTTCAATCAGCACGTCATCCAGCAGCACACTGAGGACAAATCGCTGCAGGCTGATACGGTTGCCGGTCTGGCCGCAGGCGACATCGCTGAGGGTGCCGATCAACCGGTACTGCTGCTCCTGCCGCTGCTGAGTGCTGCGGGCCCGGCGCAGTTTCTGCTCGGTTCCCTGCAACTGACTGACTCTTCGATCCAGCTGCTGCCAGCGCTGATCCTGCTGTTTCTTCCGCTGTTCAGCTTCCGCCAGCCGCTGTTCCAGCAGCGCCGGTTGCGGTGGCTGCTGCCCTTCCAGCAGTTGTCGTTGCCGGGCTTCGGCCCCTTCAAGGCCGGCTCGGCGCTGGTCGTAATCATCGATCTGCTGTTTCAGCTGCCGCTGATCAGCCTCGCTGAGCAGCGCCGCTCCGAAGGCTTCCTCGGAGGCGAAGGGACTGCCCTGCAGCGACTGCTGCCAGGTGTTGCGACAATCGTCGACCCGACGTTGCTGTTGCTGCTGCTGATCGTTCAGCGAGCTCAGCATCGCTTCCGCCCGGCTGCTCTGATCGCTGGTCTGACTGAATTGCTGGCGAATCCGGTCGATCCGTTGCTGCAGCTCTGCAATCTCCCGCTGCTTCTGCTGAACGGCGGTTTCCAGAGCCCCGGCATGGCGCCAGGCTTCCGGCAATTCCGATTCCGCCTGCTGATGACGGCTGGCAGCGGCTGCTCGTTGCGTCTGCCGTTCGGCCAGCTGAGAGGCCGCCAGCTCCTGCTGCCTGCGACAATCGGCCTCCTGCAGTTTCAGCTGCTGCAGCTGTTGCTGTATCTGTTGTAACTGCGGCTGCAGACTCAGCAGCTCACTGACTTCGGCTTCAAGCGCCCGATGCTGCCGGCTCAGTGCATTCACATCCCGCTCTTCCCCCAGTTGCCGCTGCAGTTCGGTAATCTGGCTGGCGAGGTGATCCAGGTCCTTTTTCTTCAGCTGATAGGCTTCCCGGGCGTCGCTCAGCTGCTGCTGGCTCTGCCGGGCCTTCTCCCGGGCCTGTTCCAGTTGCTGCTGATCGGGAATCGCCTCGATACTGAGCGCGGGCTGCGGATGTTCACAGCTGCCGCACACCGGACAGGGCTGATTGTCGGCCAGTTCTGCGGCCAGCAGGGCGGCCTGGCCCTGATGCCAGCTCAGCTCCAGTATTTTCGTCTGCTGCAGTGCAGCCTGGTGCTGTTCCGCCAGTTTCCTGCCCGTTGTTTCCGACTGCTGCAGCTGCCCCTGCTGCTGCCGTTGCTGATTCTCCAGCCCCGCCAGCTCCCCGGCCAGACGCACCCGTTCGGCAAGCCGGCTCAGTTGAAGCTGTTTCTCCGCCAGTCCGGCCAGCCGATGCTGAATCTGCTGACTGTGCTGCTCACCACGCTCCTTTTCAGCCAGCAGATCGGCAAGCGCCTTCTGCTTAGCGTTGAGCAACGGACCAGCCTGCTGCTCAGCGGTAATAGCCCCCTGCAGCAATCGGCTTGCCTGTTGCAGCTCGTCGGCACGCGTACTGTATCCGCTCAGAGTAGCCAGCTGCTGCTTATGCTGATCCAGCTGCAGCTCCAGCGCCTGGCAACTCTCCAGCTGCTGGCGGGCCTGTTGCAACTGTTCCGCCGCCTGTCGCCGCTGTTGTTCCGCCTGCTGCAGTTGCTGCTGCAATCTCCCGGCTTCCCGCTGCTGTAGCTCAAGCTGCTCAGCCAGCGGTGCCAGTTGCCGGGCCTGCTCGGCCAGCTGTAATTGCTGGCGCTGCTGAGCCACGGCTTCACTGTTCTGGCGCAATCGCTGCAGCTCCGCTTCAGTTTCGGCCAGCTGCTGGAAGGCTTTGTCCAGCTGTACCGCCTGCTGCAGCGCCTCACCTGCCAGTCGCAGCGCCTGCTCAGACTGCTGTCTTTCTTCCGCGGCCTGCAGCAATGCTGGCTGCAGCTCACCCAGCTCGGTAGCCAGCGCCTCCTCCGTCTCGACTCCGCTGCCTTCGAGAATGCCGCGGATCAGCTGGCGCTGTTTTTCCACCTGCTGACGGACTGCCGCGGCACGGGCTTTCAGCCGTTCCTCCAGCTGTTTATAGATTCGGGTCTGAAACAGCTGGCTGAAGATCCGCTCCCGGTCCCTGGAATCGGCCATCAGCAGCTGGCGGAACTTGCCCTGGGGCAGCACCATCACCTGCCGGAACTGATCGGCATTGAGTCCGGTCAGCCGCTCAATCTCCCGGGTCGCGTCGGTGACCTTACTGGCCACCAGCAGCTGCTCGAATTCCGGCTGCTCTTCGATCCCCAGCCGGTGGCCCTCAGGGTTGAGCTGCCAGAGCTGAGCTTCCGGTGAGCGGGTAGTGGTGCCTTCGCCCCGGCTTTTCGGCTTCTGCTGCTCGGGACTCCGACGAATACGGTAGTAAATCCCTGCCAGTTCAAACACCAGCGTCACTTCGGTCGGCAGCTCCGCAGCCGCCAGATCCGCCCGCATCTGACTGCCTTCCCGCTCATCACCGGTAGTGCGACCGTAAAGGGCGAAGCAGATAGCATCAAGAATGGTGGTTTTACCGGCCCCGGTGGGACCGTTGATCAGGAACAGCGGCGCTTCCCCCATCCGGTCGAAGGCTATATGCTCCCGGCCCGGGAAGGGTCCGAAAGCAGTCATCGACAGTAGTAACGGCCGCATCAGTGCTGCTCCTCGTTATGTATCTCTTCAAGCACCTCGGTCACCAGCTGACTCTGCTGCTCATCCATCGGTTCGCCACCGACCTGCTTAAAAAAGTCCCGGAACATCGCCAGCTCGCTTTTCTTCAGCTGGTCGCGATGCAGTTGCCGCAACTCACCGGCGGCCATCAGCCCTGGCCTTTCCAGATGCAGGACATTGGGATAAACCTCCCGCAGCTTGCCCATAACATCCAGAATCGCCTGGCTGTCACTCAGCCGTACCAGCAGATAGTCCTCCCGGCCGGGATCGTTCGCTCCCTGCTCCAGCAACTGCTGCAGCGATCCCTCGATAATCCGCATATCCCGCAACGGCATCAATGACAGTGGTTCGCTTCGGCTCACGCCCTGGCGGTCGATGTCCACCAGCACCACCGACTTATGCTGGTGCTGCTCGGAGAACGAGTATTTGAGAATCGATCCGGAGTAACGAATGCTCTCCCGGCCCTTAAACTGGCGGCCATGCAGATGGCCCAGCGCGGCATAACTGAAGTTTCGGAAATGATCGGCCGAAACCCGATCCGCCCCCCCCAGCGACAACGGCCGCTCCGATTCACTCTCTTCACCGCCGTCGATAAAGCAGTGACTCAGCACCACCGACGGCACCTGTTCGCCGAAACGTTCCCGGTGATAACTGCCGATACGGCCGCAGAGTTCAGCCATCGCCTCATCGTGACCGGAAACCGACAGCTGAAAGTGATTGCGCACCGTTGCCGGATCGGCATAGGGAATGCCGTAGCAGGCCAGTTGCTCGCCCCCGGACTCCAGCACCACCGGCTCAGTCAGCTGATCGAGACTGCTGATAATATGGAGCCCGCCGTCGGCCAGCTGGCGGGCGCCGAATCCCAGCCGCTCGGCACTGTCGTGGTTACCGGAGATCATCACCACCGGCACCCCCAACTCCCGGCAGATCCGGTTCAGCACCTCATCCAGCAGCTCCACCGCGGCAGCCGGCGGCACCGAGCGGTCATAGATATCACCGGCGATCAGCACTCCATCGACACGCTGCTCACGGACCATGGCTACGATCTGGTCCAGCACGTAACGCTGATCCTC